>NZ_JBDJMM010000022.1:0-120853 GCF_039673865.1 Pseudomonas sp. TWI628
TCAATTTGCGGTTCTGTACGGAGATCGGTTCATCAGGCCGACCTGGTGAAAATCAGGGCCTGCCTAACGGCAGGCCGTTACCGGCCCGCACACAAAAAATCTGACAGTCCCATTTGCGCCTGTCAGCCCTCACCCATTCTCCGGCGGCAAATCAAACGATCCGGTCTCAACCTCACCCACCCGCACATAGCGGGCAATGATCACACCCTTGGGTGTCACCTGAGAACGCTCCAGTTTGAAAACCCCAGGCGCCGCATCATCACCGAACAACCGCTTGCCATGCCCCAGCAACACAGGGTGAATGAGCAACTGAAGCTCATCGACCAGCCCGGCAGCAAGCAGTTGCTGCACCACATTTGCACTGCCCTGGGTCAGCAGATCGGCGCCGTCCTGCTGCTTCAAGGTACGTACAGCTGCAACAATATCCGCACCCAGTGCATGGCTGTTATGCCAACCAAGGCTGCTCGGCTCATGAGTAGCGACGTGCTTGGCCACGCTGTTGAACAGGTTGGCGATGGAGAAATCCTCGGTATCGTCCTTCACCTTCGGCCAATAGCCGGCAAAGATATCGTAGGTGCGCCTTCCCAGCAGCAATTCGAAAGGCTGGTTGAACAGTGCCTGCATGGCCTGGCCGAACACTTCCTCGGCATGGGGCACGAGCCAGCCGCCATAGGTGAAGCCGCCGCTGCTGTCTTCCTGTGGGCCGCCGGGGGCCTGCATGACGCCGTCGAGGCTGACGAAGGCGGCTACGATGAGTTTGCGCATGACGGCTCTCCTGAAAGGCCTGTCGGGGTTGATGATTCACCTATGGTCGAACGGCACGCGGCCATTTCGACAGGGCATGCAGTCCCGTTTTTGGCACAAGCACGGTCACCTGCCTGGGTTACCATCCACGCCGTGAACCCTATCTCCACAGGAGTGCCGCCCGTGACCGAATACACCGCGTTCAAGGTCGAACTGACCGACAACATCGCCCATGTACAGATCAACCGCCCGGAAAAGATCAACGCGATGAACGCGGCCTTCTGGGCGGAAATCGTCGACATCTTCCAGTGGATCGATGACACCGATGCCGTGCGTGCAGTGGTGATCAGCGGTGCCGGCAAGCATTTTTCCGCCGGTATCGACCTGATGATGCTGGCGTCGCTGGCCGGGCAGATGGGCAAGGACGTTGGCCGCAATGCCCGCTTTCTGCGCAAGACCATCCAGCGCCTGCAGGCGTCGTTCAATGCCGTGGACAACTGCCGCAAGCCGGTGCTGGCGGCGGTGCAGGGTTACTGCATAGGTGGCGCCATCGACCTGATCTCTGCCTGCGACATGCGCTACTGCAGCCGCGATGCGCAATTCTCGATCAAGGAAATCGACATGGGCATGGCCGCCGATGTCGGCACCTTGCAACGTTTGCCACGTATCATCGGCGACGGCATCATGCGTGAGCTGGCCTTCACCGGGCGCAATGTGGAGGCCGACGAGGCGCTGCGCATCGGCCTGGTCAACCGGGTCTATGATGATCAGGCCGCGCTGCTCGACGGGGTCTTTGCCATTGCCCGCGAGATTGCCGCAAAATCGCCGATCGCTGTGGCCGGCACCAAGGAGATGCTCAGCTACATGCGTGACCATCGCATCGACGATGGCCTGGATTACATCGCCACCTGGAATGCCGCGATGCTGCAGTCCGAAGACTTGCGCGTGGCCGTGGCGGCGCACATGAGCAAACAGAAACCGACGTTCGCCGACTGACCGGGCCGGGGGACGCGCAGTAAAGGAACCCCCGACATGTCAGTTCGCTGGACTACCGCAGTACTCGACCCACAGCTCACCGGGGGGCTGGCCGTGGCCCGCAGCCCGGAAGGGTTCCTGGTGGACGCCAACGGCGCGCTGTTCCCTCGCGACTGGCTCAAACGCCAGGACCTGGACGTGCTGGGCGAGCACGGCATCGGCCATTTCGACGGCGAGCCGGTATTCCTGCTGGAGCTGCGCAGCGCGACCGAGGTACCGGGTTGCAGCTGGCGTGGCCTGCGTGCATTCATGCTGGAAGGTGACTTCGACATCTACAAAGTGCTCGGTTATGCCGCGCAGATCGGCACCTGGGCGCGCGAGCACCGTTTCTGCGGCAGCTGCGGCCAGGCAATGACGCAGATTCGCTGGGAGCGGGCGATGTACTGCCAGCCCTGCGACCTGCGCAGCTACCCGCGCATTTCGCCGAGCATGATCGTGCTGGTGACCCGGGGCGACGAGATCCTGCTGGCCCGTTCGCCGCGCTTCGTCACGGGTGTGTACAGCACCCTGGCGGGCTTTGCCGAGCCGGGTGAATCCGCCGAGGACTGCCTGGTGCGCGAGGTGCGCGAAGAGGTGGCGGTGGAGGTGCAGAACATCCAGTACGTCGGCAGCCAGTGCTGGCCGTTCCCGCACTCGATGATGCTGGGCTTCCATGCCGAATACGCCGGGGGCGAGATCGTCATGCAGCCGGACGAGATCGAGGATGCCAAGTGGTTCAGCGTCCATGACCTGCCGCCGCTGCCGGCTGGGCGCTCTATCGCCCGTTACCTGATCGACTTGTACGTGGCCAGACGGCTGGGTAGTGACATCCCTGCTTTCCCGTCCTAGCTGCAGTGAGAAATGACCACCGACTAGGCGCAGGATGCAGGCAATGGTCATTCCATTGCCAAATCCTGCAACGACGGCGGAGGACATTTCTCGCGCAGATAGGGCGGGAAAGCAGGGGTGTCATTGCCCATCAGGCCTGCCCGAACCAGTGCTGCCACGCTAAACGCACGGTCAACGCCAGCACCACGGTGATGAACACCGGGCGGATGAACTTGCTGCCGCCACTGATCGCCGTGCGTGCGCCGAAGAAAGCGCCGACCATCACCGACAGGCCCATGCACAGGCCGACGATGTAATCCACCTGCCCGGAAATGATGAACACCGTCAGCGCCGCGATGTTGCTGACGAAGTTCATGCTGCGCGCCACGCCGCTGGCGCGGACCAGGTCGATGGGGTAGAGCAGCAGCGTGCTCACGGTCCAGAACGCCCCGGTGCCGGGGCCGGCCACGCCGTCGTAGAAGCCTAGGGTGAAGCCTTGGGGAAACTGCCATTTCTTCTTGATTGGTGCATCGGCATCCAGCGGTGCCTTGGGCGTGCCGCCGAACAGCAGGTAGATGCCGCAGGCGAAGACGATCACTGGCAGCATCTTGTTCAGCCACTCGGCTGGCATGTAGTGGGCCACCACCGCGCCGATCGAGGCACCGACCAGCGTCGCGAACAAGGCTGGGCGCCATTGTGCCGGGTGGAACAGCTTGCGCTTGTAGTAGGTGAAGCCGGCGGTGGCCGAGCCGAAGGTCGAGCTGAGTTTGTTGGTGCCCAGCACCAGGTGCGGCGGCATGCCGGCGGTGAGCAGTGCCGGGGTGGTCAGCAGGCCGCCGCCACCAGCGATGGCATCGATGAAACCGGCGACGAAGGCGACCAGGGCGAGGATCAGCAGGGTGAGCGGTTCTACGGTGAGTTCGAAGGGCATGAGTGTCTGGCAGGCAGAGGGCAGGGCGTGCGGCAAAAGGCCGCGCTAGAAAGGGGACATGGTAATCCTGGGCGCAAACGGTTGCCAGTGCCGGCCTCTGCGGGCTTGTCGAGGCGTCGAACCGCCGCGAAGAGGCCGGTACAGCAGTCCCCATCAACTCTGGATGAACGCCAGCAGATCCGCATTGATCACATCTGCATGCGTGGTCGGCATGCCATGCGGGTATCCCTTGTAGGTCTTCAAGGTGCCATTGGGCAGCAACTTGGCCGACAGCGGACCGGAGTTCTCGTAGGGTACGATCTGGTCATCATCGCCATGCATCACCAGCACGGGCTGTTTGATGCCTTTGAGATCCTCGGTGAAATCGGTCTGCGAAAACGCCACGATGCCGTCGTAATGTGCTTTGGCGCTACCGATCATGCCCTGGCGCCACCAGTTGCCAATGATACCTTCCGACGCCTCTACGCCCGGCCGGTTGTAGCCATAGAACGGCCCTGTCGGCACATCGCGATAGAACTGCGCACGGTTGCTGGCGACCTGGGCCTGGAAGCCGTCGAACACCGACTTGGGCAGGCCGCCGGGGTTGGCCGGTGTCTGCACCATCAGCGGCGGCACGGCGGCGATCAGCACGGCTTTGGCGACCGGGTCACCAGGGTGCCGAGCCATGTAGCGCACCACTTCGCCGCCTCCGGTGGAGTGGCCGACATGCACCGCGCCCTGGGTGCCGAGGTGGGCGACCACGGCTGCCACATCGTCGGCATAGTGGTCCATGTCGTGGCCGTCCCACACCTGGCTGGAGCGCCCGTGGCCGCGGCGGTCATGGGCGACCACGCGAAAGCCCTTGGCGAGGAAGAACAGCATCTGCGCGTCCCAGTCGTCGGCGCTGAGCGGCCAGCCGTGGTGGAAGTGGATGACCGGCGCGTCGCGCGGGCCCCAATCCTTGTAGAAAATCTGAACGCCATCCTTCGTGGTTACGTAGCTCATGGTCGTGTCTCCTCAGTGCACGAACCGAAGTGAGCTATTGAGAATAGGAGGGATTGCGCACGGCATTGGAATTTGTGGTGGCGGTACCGGCTTCTTCGCGGGTAAACCCGCGAAGAAGCCAAAATCTATGTCACAGGAACCAGCGGTACTCCCGCGCACTGACTTCCTGCATGAATGCCAGATGGTCCTGGCGCTTGTTCTCGCAATACACCATCACGAACTCCTCCCCCAGCCCCTCGTTCACTGCCGGGTGGCTGCGCATGGCCGCGACCGCGCCGAGCATGTCCTTGGGGAAATCGATCCCGCTGCTGCGATCTTCGTTCAGCGGCGCAATTGGCTCCTGCCCGGCATCCAGCCCATGCTCCATGCCGCACAGGATCGCCGCCAGCACCAGGTACGGGTTGGCATCCGCCCCCGCCAGCCGATGCTCGATACGCAGGTTGCGCGCATCCGACTCGGGAATGCGAATGCACGCATCGCGGTCCTCGAACCCCCAGCTGGCACGGCTGGCGGCATTGACCATGGCGCCGTAGCGGCGGAACGCATTGTGGTTGGCGGCGAAGATCGGCATGCAGTGCGGCAGCAGCGCCAGGCAGCCGGCCACCGCGTGGCGCAACGGGCGTTGCTGGTCGGCGGCCAGCAGGTTGTTGCCGGCCTGGTCGTACAGGCTCACATGCACATGCATGCCGCTGCCCGGCGCCTGCAGGTAGGGCTTGCTCATGAACGAGGCGCGCAGCCCGTGCTTGAGCGCCACGCCGCGGGTGCTGCGGCAGAACAGGGCGGCCCAGTCGGCGGCTTGCAGGCCGTCGTCGCAGTGGCCGAAGTTGATCTCGAACTGACCGGGGCCCAGTTCGGCGGTGATGACGTTGGCGTCTACACCTTGCGTATTGGCGGTGTCGACCATGTCGTGCAGCACGTCGCTGAAGCGCGACAGCCGTTCGATGTGCATGTTGGGCTGGTCGTCGGGGTCATCGCTGAGGGGATCACGCGGGAACTGCGGCAGGCCTTGCTTGAGCGCACGGTCGAACAGGTAGAACTCCAGTTCAAACGCCACCACCGGGCGAATGCCGCGTCGTTCGAGGCGCTGCAGCACACGGGCGAGGACCTCGCGGGGCTCGAACTCGATCGGCGCGGCAGTGCCGTCGGAGCTGATCAGCATCTGCCCCAGCGGCTCGCGCTCCCAGGTTACCGGCTTGAGCGTGCCGGGGATCAGGCGGCGGATGGCATCCGGGTCGCCGTCGTTGAAGCAGTAGTCGCCAATCGGGAACAGCCCACCTTGTACACCCAATAGCACGCAGTTCTGCGGCAGTTTCAGCGGGCTGCCAGCGGCGACTTTCTCCAGCATGTCGATGGGGTAGCGCTTGCCATAGAAGTGCCCGGGGATGTCCAGGCTGAGCAGGTCGACATGGCTGACGTCGGGGTAGCGGGCACGGAACGCGCGGACTTCACTGAGCAGATCGGGAAAGCCTGTTGTTAGGGTCATGCTGTGCTCTCATCGGAATACCCAGAGGACGCGGGTCGTCTGGTTGGTCAGGTTGGCGTAGCGAAAGTGGCGGTTGGGTGGCAGCTGGAAGCTGTCGTTGGGCGCGAGGGTCACGGCTTGCTCGTCCTCGGCAAGCCAGAGGGTCAGTTCACCCTCGAGGACGAAACCTCCTTGCTCGGAGCTGTCGTCCAGGTGCCCCTCACCACTGCTGGCGCCGGGCGCCAGGTGGCTTTCGAGCATGGCAAAACGGCCGTTGAGGGTCGGCGAGACGAGCACGTCGCTGATGCCTTCGGCGTAATAGATGGTGCGTCGCTCGCCGGGGCGGGTGACCCAGTCCAGCGCGGGTGGCTGGCTGGCCTGGTAGAAGTAGGTGGTCGGCACCTGCAGGGCTTCGCTGATTGCCGTGAGGTCGGCCACGGTCGGCTGCGACAGGCCGCGCTCGACCTGGGACAGAAAGCCCAGCGAGCGTTTGACCTTGCCCGCCAGCTCATCGAGGGTCAGCCCGCGGTGCTTACGCAGGTCGCGGATCAGCAGGGCCAGGCCCTGGGCATCTTCAGACATGATCGCGCATCCTGTACCAGGCCTTGGCCGCCGCTTCCAGCGGTGCGGCCAGCAGGTCACCGCCGGGGAAGCGGCCGTTGTCGATGCCCTGGTACAACGCCAGCAGGTCGTCATCGCCGAGGATGGCATCGCTGACCGCCCGCGCGGCGGCCAGGGTCGGCAGTACGCCATGGCCGGAGAAACCTTGCAGCCAGTAGCGCTGGCCCTCGCGGCCGACGTCCGGGGTGCGCTGGATGCTGCAGTCGATGTGGCCGCCCCAGGCATAGTCGATGGCCACCCCGGCCAGTTGCGGGAACACCCGTTCCAGGTAGGGGCGGGTGGCGCTGGCGACGTCCTTGGGGATGCCGCCCAGGTAGGTGCAGCCACCGCCGAACAGCAAGCGGTGGTCGGGGGTGAGGCGGAAGTAGTCGGGCACGAACTGGTTGTCGATCACGCAGCTGTTGCGCGGCAGCAGCGAGCGGGCGAACTCGGCATCCAGCGGCGCGGTGGCCACCTGGTATGAGCCGACCGGCAGCAGCCGGCGCGACAGGCCGCGGTCGAGGCGGTCGATGTAGGCATTGCAGGCCAGTACCAGCACGTCGCAGTGCACCTCGCCATGCTCGGTGCGGGCCACGTAGCCGTTGGCGCCGGGCTGATAGCCGAGCACCTGGCTCTGCTCGAAGATGCGCCCGCCATGGGCTTCGATAGTGGCAGCCAGGCCCTGGGCCAGCTTCAGCGGGTTGAGGTGCGCGCCTTTGGCGTCATACAGCGCGGCCTGGTAGCGCGGGCTGTCGATCCATTGCGGCAGCTCGTCACGGCCGATCAGGCGCAGGGCGTCGTAGCCCCATTTGTGCTCGGCGTCGTGCAGGGCGTCTTCGAGCATCTTGATGCGCCGAGGCAGCACGGCGGTCCACAGGCTGCCGAGCCGGTAGTCGATGTCGAAGCCATGGCGCAGGGGCAGCTCGCGCATCTCGTCGGCGGCCCAGCACATGCTGTCCCACAGCCGCCGGGTGCGTTCCACGCCCAGCGCTTTCTCCAAGGGCGGCATGTCGCACGACCAGCCCAGCAACGCCTGGCCGCCGTTGCGACCAGAGGCGGCCCAGGCAACCCGGCTGGCTTCCAGCAGGGTGACGCGTTTGCCGGCCAAGGTCAGGCGCAGTGCCGTGTGCAGGCCGCTGAAACCGGCGCCGATGATCAGCACATCGGTGTTGTGCGGGCCTTGCAGGGTAGGGCGCAGGGGGATGCTGGCGGGGTAGGTCTGGGCGTAGTAGCTGGCGACGTGCTGGGCGGATTGCTTGAACATGCCTGGGCCTCGTGAAATTTATTGTGATTATTTTCATGAAAATTTAGCAGGTAATTTTCATGGCGCCAGGGCCGTTCGTCTTTCTTGATGGGTTGTATATGATCCGCAAGCCGCTCTGACAGGAATCTCCGATGCGCCGCCTGCCTTCCCTGACCGCCCTGCGCACCTTCGAATGCGCCGCCCGCCATGGCCACTTCGGCCGCGCCGCCGCTGAGTTGTGCGTCACCGACAGCGCCGTCAGCCACCAGATTCGCCAGCTCGAGGAGCAGCTCGGTGTCGCCCTGTTCGAGCGCGTGGGCCGCCAGGTGCGCCCCAGCGCCGAAGCCGAACGCCTGCTGCATCACCTGCAACAGGCCTTCGAGCTGATCGGCAAGGCCTGCGACGAATTGCGTGACCCGGCGTCCCAAGCGGTGCTGAGGGTGGCGGTGACGGCGGAGCTGGCGCAAAAATGGCTGGTCGCGCGCCTGGCCGACTTCAGCAGCCGTTACCCGCACATCACCCTGCACCTGCACGATCAGCCGATTGATGCCGGCGCCCCGGCGCTGGACGTCGACCTGGCCATCACCTACGGCACCAGCGCCCTGGACGCCAGCACCCACTTCGTTCGGCCACTGCCGTTGCTGCAGTTCTTTCCGGTGTGCAGCCCGGGCCTGTTCAACCAGGGCGGCCTCAAGCGCCCGCGCGAGCTGGTGCGCCACTGCCTGTTGCATGACGACCAGGATGGCCGCACCTGGACCACCTGGCTGGCCACCCATGCCGAGGACGCCTTGCCCACCCGTCAGCTGTATTTCCCCCATGCCGCGCTGGCGCTGGAGGCCGCGCTGCTGGGGCAGGGCGTGGCGATGGGCGACAACCTGACCTGCCAGGCTGACCTGCAGAGCGGCCGGCTGGTGCGCCCGTTCAGTGCCAGCGTGACGGCCCAGGGGCAGTACGCGCTGGTGTGCGAACGGCTGCGCCTGGAGCGTGCGCCGGTGGCCGACTTCATCGAATGGTTCATCGAACAGCTGGGCGATAGCTGAATTGAATTCAGCTATCGCTGAGTTTTCATCGTTGGATGCCGCCAGCGCGGCGGCGTAGCGTGCAGCCATCACTCACCGACACGAGGTTGACCCATGGCACGTTCGCTCACCACCACCCCCAAGGCCGATGGTTTCCGCCTGCCCGGCGAATTCGAGCGCAAGGCTGGCTGCTGGCTCGGCTGGCCGGAGCGCCCGGATGTCTGGCGCAATGGCGCCAAGCCTGCGCAGAAGGTCTGGGTCGAGATCGTCACGGCGATCGCCTCCAGCGAGCCGGTCACGGTCTGCGCCTCCGCTGCCCAGTACGCCAACGCCCGGCGCCTGCTGCCAGCGCAGGTGCGGGTGGTGGAAATGACCTGCAACGACACTTGGTTCCGTGACAGCGGTGCCTGCTTCGTGGTCAATGACAACAGTGGTGAAGTGCGCGGTGTCGACTTCGAGTTCAACGCCTACGGCGGGCTCGATGGTGGCCTCTACTACCCGTGGGACAAGGACGACCAGATTGCCCAGAAGATCCTCGAAATCGAAGGCCTGGACCGCTACCGTGCGCCGCTGATCGCCGAGCTTGGCGGCATCCAGAGTGACGGCCAGGGCAGCCTGCTGACCACCGAGCAATGCCTGCTAAACCGCAACCGCAACGCCCACCTGGGCAAGGCCGAGGTGACCCGTCGCCTTGAAGACTACCTGGGTGCCGAGCAGGTGATCTGGCTGCCGCGTGGTTGCAAGTTCGACGAGACCGATGGCCACGTCGACGACCTGGCCTGCTTCGTGCGCCCCGGCGAAGTGGTGCTGCAATGGACCGACAACCGTGACGACCCACAGTGGGAAATCTACCAGGAGGCCTACGACATCCTGCGCAGCAGCCGCGATGCCCGTGGGCGTGAACTCAAGGTACACAAGCTGCCCCAGCCCGACGTGCTGCGCTGGACGGCCGAAGAGGCCGCAGGGCTGGATCAGGTCGAAGGTACACACCTGCGCGAGGCCGGTACCCAGATCTGTGCCTCGTACATCAACTATTACGCCGGCAACTCGGCCATCGTCGTGCCGCTGTTTGGCGACCGCAATGATGCCATTGCCCAGGCGACCTTGGCCGAGCTGTTCCCCGATCACCGCATCATCGGTATCGAGAACTCTCGCGAGATCCTGCTTGGCGGCGGCAATGTCGCCTGCATCACCATGCCGCAATACGCAGCAGGCCGCCGTTGATGAAACTGAGCGCACTGACCCTTGCGCTCGCCCTGGGCTGCGCCGCCTCGGCGGCCCAGGCTGCCGAGGCACAACAGCCGACCGTCAACCTGTATATCTGGGGCGAGTACCTTGCCCCCGATACCTTGACCCGGTTCGAGCAAGAAACCGGCATTCGTGTGGTGGCCGATCACTTCGACTCGCTGGAAACGGCCGAGACCAAGCTGTTGACCGGTGGCAGTGGCTACGACGTGGTACTGACCGCCGGCCAGCACCTGAGCCGGGCCATTGCCAGCGGCGCCCTGCAGCCGCTGGACAAAGCCCGGCTGCCGCACCTGGCTGGGGTGGGTGAAGAGTTCCGCCAGCACATGGCCTTGTTCGACCCGGGCAACCGCTATGCCGGGACCTATGCCTGGGGCACCACAGGGGTGGGCTACCAGCAGCAGGCAGTGACTGCGCGTATGGGCGACGCGCCGCTGGACAGTTGGGCGATGCTGTTCGACCCGCAGGTGGTGGCGAAATTCGCCGACTGCGGGGTGAGCCTGCTCAACGACCCCAACGAAGTGTTTGCTGCGGTGATGCGCTACATGGGCCTGGACATCAACCAGCAGCGCCTTGAGGACCTGAAGGCGGCCGAGGTGCAGCTGCGCAAGGTGCGCCCGTACATTCGCTACTTTGACAATGACCGCAACATCAACGACCTGGCCAATGGCGAAACCTGTGTGGCGATGTCGTGGAACGGCAACGTGGCCATCGCCGCGGGGCAGGCGCAGCAGGCGGGCAAGGCGTTTGAGCTGGATTACAGCATTCCGAAGGAGGGCACGTTGATCTGGCTGGATGCGCTGGTGGTGCCCAAGGATGCACCGCATGCGGACGCGGCGTGGAAGTTGGTGGACTACCTGATGCGGCCGGATGTGATCGCGCCGATTACCGACACCATCCATTACGCCAATGCGATCACGGCGGCGGATGGGCTGGTGGATGCGCAGATCCGCAATGCGCCGGGGACTTATCCGCCTGCCGAGGTGAGGGCGCGGTTGTATGGCAAGAATGACAATGGCAAGGCGTTCAACCGCGAGCTGACCCGGGCGTTCAGCCGGCTGAAAAGTGGTACCTGACAGGCAACTCATCAGCTTGAAGCTTTGCGCCTTGGTTTGCGGGCAGTAGTTTTGCCTTCAGCCGCCTTGCCTTTTGCGGCACTGCTGCGGCGCTTCTTCTTCCACGGCGCCGCCTTGCCCACCGCCGGCCCGGTAATGGTCATGCGCATCCCCCGGCAACGCTCCACCAGCTTGCCCATCCATGCCGACTGCCGGGTGACGAACTCTTCCAGGCTCATCTCGCCACTCTGCACCATGTCCAGCGCCTGTTCCCAGATGGCCGTGGTACCGGGGTCGGCAATGGCGCGGGGCACGGCGTCGATCAGGCTGAAGGCGGCTGGGGTGGCGGACAGGGCCTTGCCGTTCTTCAGCAGATAACCGCGGTCGAGCAAACCCTGGATGATGCTGGCGCGGGTGGCTTCGGTGCCGATGCCGGTGGTTTCCTTGAGCTTCTGTTTCAGCTTTGGGTCGTCCACCAGCTTGGCGACGTTCTTCATCGCCTTGATCAGGTCGCCTTCGGTGAACGGTTTGGGTGGCTGGGTCCACAGGTCCTTCAGTTGCAAACCGTGCACGTTGCAGGCCTGGCCTTCACGCAAGGCCGGCAGCACCTGGGCTGGCTGGGCCTCGCGGCCCTTGGCCGGGGTCAGCGCCTCGGGCAGGGCGCGGCGCCAGCCGGGCTCGACGATTTGCTTGCCGACGGCGCGCAGGGCATGGCCGGCGCAGTCGAACTCGGCCTGGGTGCGGTCGTACTCGTGGTTGGGCAGGAACTGCGCCAGGTAGCGGGCACGGATCAGGGTATAGACCGCCTTGTGTTTGGCCGGCAGGCGAGCCGGGTCGCTGGCGGCTGCCGTGGGGATGATGCCGTGGTGGGCGCTGACCTTGGCGTCGTTCCAGGCGCGTGATCGGCGCTGTGGCTCCAGGTGCGCTTGCAGCGGCGCCAGGCTGGCGTCGGCCCGCTGCAGCGCCGCGAGGATGGCCGGCGCCTCGCCGTGCTGGCTGACCGGCAGGTAGCCGCAGTCGCTGCGCGGGTAGGTGATCAGCTTGTGGGTTTCGTACAGCGCCTGGGCGATGTCGAGGGTTTCCTGGGCGCCAAGGCCAAACTTTTTCGAGCACAGCTCCTGCAGGGTACCGAGGTCGAAGGGCAGTGGTGCGGCCTCGCGCACGCGCTCGGTGGCGACCTTGAGTACCCGTGCCGTACCGGCATTGTTCATGTCGGCAGCGGCCTGCTGGGCCAGCGCCTGATTGAGGCAGCGGCCCTGGTCGTCACAGGTGTCCTCCGGTGCGCGCCACTGGGCGTTGAAAACCTGGCCGGCACTTTCCTGCTGGACATCGATGGCCCAGAACGGCACGGGCACGAAATCAGCGATGCTGCGGTCGCGGTCGACCACCAGGCGTAGGGTAGGGGTTTGCACCCGGCCCACTGGCAGCACGCCCTGGTAGCCGGACTGGCGACCGAGCAGGGTGAACAACCGGCTCATGTTCATGCCGATCAGCCAGTCGGCGCGGGAGCGGCCCAGGGCCGAGTGGTAGAGGTTGAAGGTTTCCTGGCCGGGCAGCAGGCGCGCCAGGGCCTTGCGGATCGAGGCGTCGTCCAGGGCCGACAGCCACAGGCGCTGGATCGGGCCGCGGTAGCGGCAATGCTCGACCAGTTCGCGGGCAATCATTTCGCCTTCGCGGTCGGCGTCGGTGGCGATCACCAGCTCGCGGGCTTCGCCAAGCAGGCGCTTGACCGCCTTGTACTGGCTGGCGGTCTTGGGCTTGACCAGCATTTTCCACTTTTCCGGAATGATCGGCAGGTCGGCCAGGTTCCAGCGCTTGTAGCGGTCGTCGTAGCTGTCGGGCGGAGCGGTTTCCAGCAGGTGGCCGATGCACCAGGTCACGCAGACGTCGGTGCCCTGCCAGCAGCCGTCGGCCTTGCGGTTGGCACCGAGCACCTTGGCGATGTCTTTGGCCTGGGAGGGTTTTTCACAGAGGAACAGGCGCATGGCCGGGAACGCTTCATCGGGAGTGATGGGCACTAGGATGCGCAAGCGGGGGGGCAGAGGCAAGTTTTATCTGGATGGATGTACAGGTTTTTGTGAGGGGGAGTGTCTTGACCTGTGCCGGCCTCTTCGCGGGTAAACCCGCGAAAGGGCCAGTGCAGGTTACAGATCAGGCGCGCGAGTCGCGCACCATGTCCACGTGCGGGATGCCGGCTTCGAGGAACTCCTCGCTGACTACGCGAAAGCCCAGGCGCTCGTAGAACGGCGTGGCATGCACCTGCGCACTGAGCATCTGCTGCTTCAGGTCACGCTCCTGCGCTTCGACGATCACTGCATTCATCAGTGCATCGCCGACTTTCAGGCCACGCCAGTCCTTGAGCACCGAGACCCGGCCGATGGTGCCGTCAGGCAGCAGGCGGGCGGTGCCGATCGGGTAGTCGCCTTCCAGCGCCAGGAAGTGCGCGGCGCTCGGATCGTCCGAATCCCACTCAAGCTCCGGCGGTACATGCTGCTCGGCAATGAACACGGCTTCGCGAATACGGCGGATATCAGCGTTGTCCTTGTGCCAGTCGGCTAGGCGCACACGAATCTTATTCATTGGCGAATCCCAGGCTTCCTTGTTTGATCAGCTGCTGTACCAGCATAAGGCCATCTTCATCCTGCAACCACTGCTCAAGGTTGTCGATGTGTAACGCATCGGCCGAGCACACCAGCTTCAGCAGTTCGCGCAGCTTGGCCGGCAGTGGGCAGCTGCGGCCGCTGGCGAACAGCATCAGGTCGTCGCCGAGCTCGGACCAGGCCATGCGGGCGCTTGGGTTGCGGATCAGGATGGCGCCGTCTTCCAGGGCTTCGATCAGCTCGTCCTCGTCCATTTCTTCACCGACCACCTGCTCCGGGTAGCGCGGCTCGGTCATGAACTGGCCGAACCAGGTCAGCAGCAGGTCCTTGTCGTTGGTGTGCTTGTCGATCAGCGCCTTGAGGCGGTCGAGGGCGTCGTGCTGGATCTGGTGCGGGTCGCTGGCAGGTTGTGCGTCGGCGTCGCTGTAGCGCTCTTCGTCCGGCAGGAACTGGCCGAGGAAGTCGGTGAAGTGGGTCAGCACTTCGGCGGCGCTTGGGGCGCGGAAGCCCACCGAGTAGGTCAGGCAGTTGTCCACGGCGACGCCGTAGTGGGCCAGGCGCGGGGGCAGGTAGAGCATGTCGCCCGGCTCCAGGGTCCATTCGCCGCTCTGTTCGAACTCGGCGAGGATGCGCAGGTCGGCGTGCTCCAGCAGCGGGCTGTCGCTGTTGCACATCTGGCCGATCTTCCAGTTGCGCTCGCCGTGGCCCTGCAGCAGGAACACGTCGTAGTTGTCGAAGTGCGGGCCGACGCTGCCGCCTGGGGTGGCGAAGCTGATCATCACGTCATCGATACGCCAGCTCGGCAGGAAGCGGAAGTGCTCCAGCAGCTCGGCAACTTCCGGGACGAACTGGTCGACGGCCTGCACCAGCAGGGTCCAGTCCTGTTCCGGCAGCTCGGCGAAGGTGTCTTCGGTGAACGGGCCGCGGCGCAGCTCCCATGGGTGGGCGCCGTGTTCAAGGACGATGCGCGACTCGACTTCCTCTTCCAGGGCCAGGCCGGCCAGCTCGTCGGGGTCGATCGGGCTTTCGAAGTCCGGGAAGGCCTGGCGCACCAGCAGTGGCTTCTTCTGCCAGTAGTCGCGCATGAATTCGCGGGCCGAGATGCCGCCGAGCAGCTGCAGTGGAGTATCAGGATTCATGTTCAACCTATTGAAAAAACGTAATTTTCGTCCGGGAATAAAAACGCCCGGCTAGGCCGGGCGTTGAACGCGACGGTCAGCTTAGATGCGTTTGGCCTGGGCTGCCGCGTTACCGATGTAGGTAGCCGGGGTCAGCAGCTTCAGTTCGGCCTTGGCGTCGGCCGGCATGTCGAGGCCGTCGATGAAGGTCAGCAGCGCTTCTGGCGTGATGCCCTTGCCACGGGTCAGCTCCTTGAGCTTCTCGTAGGGGTTCTCGATGTTGAAGCGGCGCATCACGGTCTGGATCGGCTCGGCGAGGACTTCCCAGCAGGCGTCCAGGTCGGCGGCGATGCGGGCTTCGTTGACTTCCAGCTTGCCGATGCCTTTCAGGCTGGCTTCATAGGCGATGACGCTGTGGGCGAAGCCCACGCCCAGGTTGCGCAGCACGGTGGAGTCGGTCAGGTCACGCTGCCAGCGCGAGATCGGCAGCTTGCTGGCCAGGTGCTGGAACAGCGCGTTGGCGATGCCTAAGTTGCCTTCGGAGTTTTCGAAGTCGATCGGGTTGACCTTGTGCGGCATGGTCGACGAGCCGATTTCGCCGGCAACGGTCTTCTGCTTGAAGTAGCCCAGCGAGATGTAGCCCCAGACGTCGCGGTCGAAGTCGATGAGGATGGTGTTGAAGCGGGCGATCGCGTCGAACAGCTCGGCGATGTAGTCGTGCGGCTCGATCTGGGTGGTGTACGGGTTGAACTGCAGGCCCAGCTCGTCTTCGATGAAGGCGCGGGCGTTTTCTTCCCAGTCGATCTGCGAATAGGCCGACAGGTGGGCGTTGTAGTTGCCCACGGCGCCGTTGATCTTGCCCAGCAGCGGCACGGCGGCAACCTGGGCGATCTGGCGCTCCAGGCGGTACACGACGTTGGCCAGCTCTTTGCCCAGGGTGGTCGGCGAAGCCGGCTGGCCGTGGGTGCGCGAAAGCATCGGCACGTCGGCGTGGGCGTGGGCCAGGGCGCGGATGGCGTCGGCGATCTGGCGCATCAGCGGCAGCAGCACGTCGTCACGGCCAGCGCGCAGCATCAGGGCGTGGGACAGGTTGTTGATGTCCTCGCTGGTGCAGGCGAAGTGGATGAACTCGCTGACCTTAGCCAGCTCAGGCAGCTTGGCGGCCTGCTCCTTTAGGAGGTATTCGATCGCCTTGACGTCGTGGTTGGTGGTGCGCTCGATTTCCTTGACGCGTTCGGCGTGCTCGAGCTTGAAGTCGCTGGCCAGGCTGTCCAGCAGGGCGTTGGCTTCGGCGGAGAACGCCGGCACTTCGCTGATCTGCGGGTGGGCGGCCAGGCGCTGCAGCCAGCGCACTTCGACCAGGGCGCGGAAACGGATCAGGCCGAATTCGCTGAAAATGGGGCGCAAGGCCTGGGTTTTGCCGGCGTAACGGCCGTCTACAGGGGAAACCGCAGTGAGCGAAGAAAGCTGCATGGGGTGTTCTCGGACAGTCAGGCTTTTGGAAGGGCGCATATCATACATGAATTTCGCGCCCGAGTCGGGTGGCTGACCAAAGGTCAGCCCTATAAAAGTGCTTGATGCGATCCCTGTGGGAGCGGGTTTGGTGTCGCCTGTCAGGAGGGCGAACGCATCATGTCGTACAGTTCGTTGAGCAGCTTGCGGCGGCTGAACACCAGCTGCCAGCGGTGCCCGCCCAGCTGGCGCCACAGGCGCGCGGCGCGGATGCCGGCGAGCAGCAGGGCGCGGATCTTCGAGGCGTTGCTGGCCTGCTGCAGGAAGCGCATGTCGCCATGCACCTGGATGCGCTGGCGCAAGGTACTCAGGGTGTCCTGGTACAAGGCTCCGCTGGAAGCGATGACATTTTCGTGAACCAGGCCGAAATGGTCGGCCTGGGACTGGATTTGCGGCAGGCGGTTGCCGATGGTGTCGAGCAGGTCGCCGCGCTTGTTCAGCTGGCGCTCAAGGCCGAGCATCGACAGCGCGTAGCGCAGCGGCTCGCGCTGCAGGCTGCTGGGGTCGCGCTCCAGGGCGCCGACCAGGGCGCGATAACCGTCACGCAGGTTGAGGTCGTCGCCGCCGAACACCTCCAGGGTGTCCTTGGGGTCGCGCACCAGCAGGCTGCCGAGCATGCAGCCGATGTTGGCTTCGCTGGCCTGGCCGGTACGGGCGATGCGGTCGACCAGCACGGCGGCCTGGAATACGCCGCCCAGGGCAATCAGCTGCTCCTGCAGGTTGCTCATGCGCGTGGGCTCCACGGCTCGGCGGTTTCGATCACGCCGCCGCCCAGGCACACTTCGCCGTCATAGAACACCACCGACTGGCCCGGGGTCACGGCGCGCTGCGGCTCGTCGAACACGGCGCGATAGCCGGTTGCGGTCAGCGCCAGGGTGCACTGCTGGTCGCTCTGACGGTAGCGCACCTTGGCCGTGAGCTGGCGCGGGCTGCTCAGGTCGATCGGGTTGACCCAGAAGATTTCCGAGGCGAGCAGGGCGCGGGAGAACAGCCACGGGTGTTCGTTGCCCTGGCCGACCACCAGCACATTGCGGGTCAGGTCCTTGTGCAGCACGTACCACGGCTCGTCACCGGCGTCCTTCAGGCCACCTATCCCTAAGCCCTGCCGCTGGCCGATGGTGTGGTACATCAGGCCGTGGTGGCGGCCGATCACTTCACCTTCGGTGGTTTCGATGTCGCCGGGCTGAGCCGGCAGGTACTGCTTGAGGAAGTCGCTGAAGCGGCGCTCGCCGATGAAGCAGATCCCGGTGGAATCCTTCTTCTTGGCGGTGGCCAGGCCGTGTTTTTCGGCAATGGCGCGCACTTCAGGCTTTTCCAGTTCGCCGACCGGGAACAGGGTGCGGGCAATCTCTTTGCCGCCGACGGCGTGCAGGAAGTAGCTCTGGTCCTTGTTCGGGTCCAGGCCCTTGAGCAGTTCGGTCAGTTCGCCAGTGTCGCGGCGACGTACGTAGTGGCCGGTGGCGATCAGGTCGGCACCCAGCGACAGGGCGTAGTCGAGGAACGCCTTGAACTTGATTTCGCGGTTGCAGAGGATGTCCGGGTTGGGCGTGCGGCCGGCCTTGTATTCCTCGAGGAAGTGCTCGAACACGTTGTCCCAGTATTCGGCGGCGAAGTTGGCGGTGTGCAGCTTGATGCCGATGCGGTCGCACACGGCCTGGGCGTCGGCCAGGTCTTCACGGGCGGTACAGTATTCGGTGCCGTCGTCTTCTTCCCAGTTCTTCATGAACAGCCCTTCCACCTGGTAGCCCTGCTCCATGAGCAGAAGGGCGGAGACGGAAGAGTCCACGCCGCCGGACATGCCGACGATGACGCGGGTCTTGGCGGGGTCTTTGAGTGCTGGGCTGGTCATGGGTACCGGTGTGTATCAAGGGGGAAAAACGCCGATTCTATCAAAACCGGCGCGGCGCGTCAGTCACGCAGCAAGTCGAGGCTATGCAGCGGGCCGTCGAGGTAGTCGTCCAGGCAGCGCGGGACGAGTTCGCTGCGCCAGCGGGAGGGGTCGGCCAGCAGTTCGTCGCGGGTCAGCCACACGGCGCGGACGATATCGCTGTCCAGCGCCCGCTCGGCATGGTGGCGCACGGGGCGGGCGGCGAAGCAGATGCGCTGGTAGGTCACGCCGTTGCTTGGCGCGGTGTACAGGTAGATACCGACAACGCCGGTGAGCTCGACTTCCCAGGCGGTTTCTTCCAGGGTTTCGCGCAGGGCGGCCTGGGGCAGGGTCTCGTTGGGTTCGAGGTGGCCGGCGGGTTGGTTGAAGACGTGCTGGCCGGCTTTGAATTCTTCGACGAAGAGGAACTTGCCTTCGTGTTCGACGATGGTGGCGACGGTGATGTGCGGTTGCCAAGACACGGTCGATTCTCTCCCTAAGTGGCAAGTTTCAAGCTGCAAGCCACAAGTCGAAGCTGTCCGCGTACTGCTTCGACTTTTGGCTTGCAGCTTGCAACTTGCAGCTGAAAAAGCACAAACCCCGGTGCGTGGCCGGGGTTTGTGCTGTTACGTCAAGCGAACCTTACAGGGCGGCAATGGCGCTGTTCAGGGTCTGGCTTGGGCGCATCACCTTGGCGGTCAGCGCGGCATCCGGGGCGTAGTAGCCACCGATGTCGGCCGGCTTGCCCTGAACGGCGTTGAGCTCGGCGACGATGGTCTCCTCGTTCTCGGCCAGGGTTTTCGCCAGCGGTGCGAAGCGCGCTTGCAGCGCAGCGTCGTCAGTCTGGGCAGCCAGGGCCTGAGCCCAGTACAGGGTCAGGTAGAAGTGGCTGCCGCGGTTGTCGATACCACCGACTTTGCGCGAAGGCGACTTGTTGGTGTCGAGGAACTTGCCGGTAGCCTGGTCCAGGGTGTTGGCCAGGACCTTGGCGCGCGGGTTGTCGTAGGTGTTGCCCAGGTGCTCCAGGGAAGCGGCCAGGGCCAGGAATTCACCCAGCGAGTCCCAACGCAGGAAGTTCTCTTCCACCAGCTGCTGCACGTGCTTCGGAGCCGAACCACCGGCGCCGGTTTCGAACAGGCCACCGCCGTTCATCAGCGGCACGATCGACAGCATCTTGGCGCTGGTGCCCAGTTCCATGATCGGGAACAGGTCGGTCAGGTAGTCGCGCAGCACGTTGCCGGTCACCGAGATGGTGTCCTTGCCTTCGCGGATGCGGGCCAGGGAGAACTTGATCGCGTCGACCGGTGCCAGGACACGGATGTCCAGGCCAGCGGTGTCGTGATCCTTCAGGTACTTCTGTACCTTCTCGATCATCACGCCGTCGTGGGCGCGCGCTGGGTCCAGCCAGAACACCGCCGGGGTGTTGCTCAGGCGGGCACGGTTGACGGCCAGCTTGACCCAGTCCTGGATCGGCGCGTCTTTGGTCTGGCACATGCGGAAGATGTCACCGGCTTCGACGTTCTGCTCCAGAACGACCTTGCCCTTGCCATCGACCACACGCACCACGCCGTCGGCCTGGATCTGGAAGGTCTTGTCGTGGGAACCGTACTCTTCGGCCTTCTGCGCCATCAGGCCGACGTTCGGCACGCTGCCCATGGTGGTCGGGTCGAAGGCACCGTTGACTTTGCAGTCTTCGATGGTGGCCTGGTAAATGCCGGCGTAGCAACGATCCGGGATGATCGCCTTGGCATCCTGCAGTTCACCGGCGGTGTTCCACATCTTGCCCGAGTCACGGATCATCGCCGGCATCGAGGCGTCGACGATGACGTCGCTCGGCACGTGCAGGTTGGTGATGCCCTTGTCGGAGTTGACCATGGCCAGGGCTGGACGCTCGGCGTACAGGGCCTGGATGTCGGCTTCGATCTCGGCCTGCTTGTCAGCTGGCAGGTCCTTGATGCGGGCGTACAGGTCGCCGATGCCGTTGTTGGCGTTGAAGCCAACCTGGGCCAGGGCGGCGGCGTGCTTGGCCAGCACGTCGTTGTAGAATTCTTCGACAATGACGCCGAACATGATCGGGTCGGAGACCTTCATCATGGTGGCCTTCAGGTGCACCGACAGCAGCACGCCGGAGGCCTTGGCATCGGCGATCTGCTCGGCGATGAAGGCTTTCAGGGCCTTGCGGCTCATGGTGGCGCAGTCGACGATTTCGGCGGCCTTGACGGCGGTCTTGGCTTTCAGCACGGTGGTGCTGCCATCTTTGCCGACCAGCTCGATGCGCAGGCTGTCGTCAGCCTCGATCAGTGCGGCTTTTTCGCTGCCGTAGAAGTCGCCGTTGGTCATGTGGGCAACGTGCGACTGCGAGTCGGCGGCCCAGGCACCCATCTTGTGCGGGTGCTTGCGGGCGTAGTTCTTGACCGACAGCGGCGCGCGGCGGTCGGAGTTGCCTTCGCGCAGCACCGGGTTCACGGCCGAGCCCTTGATGCGGTCGTAGCGGGCGCGGGATTCTTTCTCGGCCTCGGTGGACGGCTCGTCGGCGTAGTCAGGGATGTTGAAGCCCTTGCCTTGCAGCTCCTTGATCGCGGCCTTGAGCTGCGGTACCGAGGCGCTGATGTTCGGCAGCTTGATGATGTTGGCTTCAGGGGTGGTAGCCAGCTGGCCCAGTTCCGCCAGGTGATCGCCTACTTGCTTCTCTGCGCCCAGTTGCTCCGGGAAGGCGGCGAGGATACGGCCAGCCAGGGAGATGTCGCGAGTTTCGACGGCGATGTCAGCGCAAGCTGTGAAGGCTTCGACGATCGGCAGCAGCGAGTAGGTGGCGAGGGCGGGGGCTTCGTCGGTGAAGGTATAGATGATCTTGGAACGGGTGGGCATGCGGGTTAACTCTCTGTGTGCTGAGCGTGCTCGAGTCTCGTGTTGCGCAGGGTAGGCGCATCGCCCTGGCAACGCCATGAGCGGAAAGTCGAGAGGCTGCGAGCGGTGATGGTGGATGCATCAGTCGAGCGTCAATGCTGAGCTGCGGTAACAACCCAGACTTTTTCGGCCTTTCATGGCCAAGGGCGGTCCGCATTTTCCTGGGATTCGCCCCGATGACCCTTCGGTCGCGGCGGAGTATACCAAACCATTCGGGCTATTCAGCAAGGCGAAGTGACATCGGCGCCATTTATAAGACCAAAGACGTAGGGGCAATGTGGTGAATTGCCGCACCGCTTGCAGGTCGACGGATGTGGTTTAGGCTCATTGCATCGCATGATGTCCAATCACACCCGACAGCGGAGTAGTGCAAGCATGGGATACCAGAAAATCAAGGTTCCGACCGACGGCACCAAGATCACCGTCAATGCAGACCATTCGCTCAACGTGCCCGACAACCCGATCATTCCTTATATCGAAGGTGACGGGATTGGCGTCGATGTTTCGCCAGTGATGATCAAGGTGGTCGATGCCGCCGTGCAGAAGGCCTACGGCGGCAAGCGCAAGATCGCCTGGATGGAAGTGTATGCCGGCGAGAAGGCCACCCAGGTGTATGACCAGGACACCTGGCTGCCCCAGGAAACCCTGGATGCGGTGAGAGACTACGTGGTGTCGATCAAGGGGCCGCTGACCACTCCGGTCGGTGGCGGCATTCGCTCGCTCAACGTGGCCCTGCGCCAGCAGCTCGACCTTTATGTGTGCCTGCGCCCGGTGCTGTGGTTCCAGGGCGTGCCAAGCCCGGTGAAGAAACCCGGCGATGTCGACATGGTGATCTTCCGCGAGAACTCCGAGGACATCTATGCCGGTATCGAGTGGAAGGCCGGCTCGCCTGAAGCGAACAAGGTGATCAAGTTCCTCAAGGAGGAAATGGGCGTCACCAAGATCCGTTTCGACCAGGATTGTGGCATCGGCGTCAAGCCGGTCTCCCGCGAGGGCACCAAGCGCCTGGTGCGCAAGGCGCTGCAGTATGTGGTGGATAACGATCGCGAGTCGCTGACCCTGGTGCACAAGGGCAACATCATGAAGTTCACCGAGGGTGCCTTCAAGGACTGGGGCTACGAAGTGGCTCGCGACGAGTTCGGCGCCGAACTGCTCGATGGTGGCCCATGGATGAAGTTCAAGAACCCCAAGAGCGGCCGTGAGGTGATCGTCAAGGACGCCATTGCTGACGCCATGCTCCAGCAGATCCTGCTGCGCCCGGCCGAGTACGATGTGATCGCCACCCTCAACCTCAACGGTGACTACCTGTCCGACGCCCTGGCGGCGGAGGTGGGTGGTATCGGTATCGCGCCGGGTGCCAACCTGTCCGACACCGTGGCCATGTTCGAGGCTACCCACGGTACTGCGCCGAAGTATGCCGGGCAGGACAAGGTCAACCCGGGTTCGGTGATCCTGTCAGCGGAGATGATGCTGCGCCACATGGGCTGGACCGAGGCGGCCGACCTGATCATCAAGGGCACCAACGGCGCGATCGCGGCCAAGACCGTGACCTACGACTTCGAGCGCTTGATGGACGGCGCTACGTTGGTGGGCAGCTCGGGCTTTGGTGACGCGATGATCAAGCATATGTAAGGCAATAGAAAACCGGCCGCTTCCATTAAAGAAGCGGCCGGTTTTTTCGTATAGCGGCAGAGGGCAGGGGTCAGACTTGCACGGTTACGCCCTCGGACTGGCCTGCGGCGCTGGCCGTGGTGGCAGCAACAGCGGCGGCGTCCCTGATATTGACCGCATGCAGGCCTTTAGGGCCCTGAATGATCTCGAATACCACGGATTGGCCGGCCTTGAGCGTCTTGTATCCGTCCATCTGCACCGCTGAATAGTGCGCGAACAGATCCTCGGTTTTACCCTCCTCATTGACGAATCCGTAGCCCTTGGCATTGTTGAACCACTTGACTTTACCGCTTGCCATCCCTATGTCCCTCTGCAAAGGACTCCATCACTGGAGTATCATCCACTTCATCCGCATACGAACCATGCGAAAAATCTGGTTGACTGCGCGGATCTTTATCGACCACGGTGGGTTCTTATTGGTTGTAACACCGTTTTGCCGATAGTCAAGGTCAGGTGGCGCGTGCGCCAGCGGCCGCCAATGCAGTCAACCCACAACCTTAACCTGACGCTCATGATGAAATTCTTTCCATGCATGCACCCAGTGAGATTCGACTAACATTCAATCAGGATCGCCCGCAATCCAATGAGGACGACGGCTCGGGGCTTGCAGTACAGGAAGCCAAGCCGATCCTGCAGGCGCCACCGATGTACAAGGTGGTTTTGTTCAACGATGACTACACGCCGATGGATTTCGTCGTCGAAGTGCTCGAAACGTTCTTCAGTCTGAACCGCGAGCTGGCGACCAAGATCATGCTGACCGTCCATACCGAAGGGCGGGCAGTGTGCGGATTGTTTACCCGTGACATCGCCGAAACAAAGGCCATGCAGGTCAACCAATACGCCAGGGAAAGCCAGCATCCGCTACTCTGTGAAATCGAGAAGGACGGTTAATCGCCGACCACTTGGGTATGAGGTGAAGCTATGTTAAACCGCGAGCTCGAAGTCACCCTCAATCTTGCCTTCAAGGAGGCTCGTTCGAAGCGTCATGAGTTCATGACCGTCGAACATCTGCTGCTGGCACTCCTTGACAATGAGGCTGCTGCGACCGTTCTGCGCGCCTGTGGCGCCAATCTCGACAAACTCAAGCACGACCTGCAAGAGTTCATCGACTCCACTACACCCCTGATCCCCGTCAACGACGAAGACCGCGAAACCCAGCCGACCCTGGGCTTCCAGCGTGTGCTGCAACGTGCCGTGTTCCACGTGCAGAGTTCCGGCAAGCGCGAAGTCACCGGCGCCAATGTGCTGGTGGCAATCTTCAGCGAACAGGAAAGCCAGGCCGTGTTCCTGCTCAAGCAGCAGAGCGTGGCCCGTATCGACGTGGTCAACTACATCGCCCACGGCATCTCCAAGGTGCCGGGCCATGGTTCGCATTCCGAAAGCGACCAGGAAATGCAAGACGAAGAGGGCGGCGAAACCTCCTCTTCGAGCAACCCGCTGGATGCCTATGCCAGCAACCTGAACGAGCTGGCCCGTGCCGGCCGTATCGACCCGCTGGTGGGCCGCGAGCAGGAAGTCGAGCGTGTGGCGCAGATTCTGGCCCGCCGACGCAAGAACAACCCACTGCTGGTCGGTGAGGCTGGTGTTGGCAAGACCGCCATCGCTGAGGGCCTGGCCAAGCGTATCGTCGACGGCCAGGTGCCTGACCTGCTGGCGCAGAGCGTGGTGTATTCGCTGGACCTCGGTGCGCTGCTGGCCGGTACCAAATACCGCGGTGATTTCGAAAAACGCTTCAAGGCGCTGCTCGGTGAGCTGAAGAAGCGCCCGCAAGCGATTCTGTTCATCGATGAAATCCACACCATCATCGGTGCCGGTGCGGCGTCTGGTGGGGTGATGGATGCGTCCAACCTGCTCAAGCCGCTGCTGTCGTCCGGTGAGATTCGTTGCATCGGTTCGACCACCTTCCAGGAATTCCGCGGCATCTTCGAGAAAGACCGTGCCCTGGCGCGGCGCTTCCAGAAGGTCGATGTCAGCGAGCCATCGGTGGAAGACACCGTGGGCATCCTGCGCGGCCTGAAAGGCCGCTTCGAGAGCCACCACAACATCGAGTACAGCGACGAAGCCCTGCGCGCCGCCGCCGAGCTCGCCTCGCGCTACATCAATGATCGCCACATGCCGGACAAGGCCATCGACGTGATCGACGAAGCGGGTGCCTATCAGCGCCTGCAGCCTGAGGCGAACCGGGTCAAGCGTATCGACGTGCCGCAGGTCGAGGACATTGTCGCCAAGATCGCGCGGATTCCGCCGAAGCACGTCACCAGTTCCGACAAGGAGCTGCTGCGTAATCTCGAGCGCGACCTGAAGCTGACCGTGTTCGGTCAGGACCAGGCCATCGACTCGCTGGCTACCGCCATCAAGCTGTCCCGTGCCGGCCTCAAGTCGCCGGACAAGCCGGTCGGTTCGTTCCTGTTCGCCGGCCCGACCGGTGTGGGCAAGACCGAGGCGGCGCGGCAGCTGGCCAAGGCGCTGGGTGTCGAGCTGGTACGCTTCGACATGTCCGAATACATGGAGCGCCACACTGTGTCGCGCCTGATCGGTGCGCCACCCGGCTACGTTGGTTTCGACCAGGGCGGCCTGCTGACCGAGGCGATCACCAAGCAACCGCACTGCGTGCTGCTGCTCGACGAAATCGAGAAGGCCCACCCGGAAGTCTTCAACCTGCTGCTGCAGGTGATGGACCACGGGACCCTGACCGACAACAACGGGCGCAAGGCCGACTTCCGTAACGTGATCCTGATCATGACCACCAACGCCGGTGCCGAAACCGCCGCGCGTGCCTCGATCGGCTTCACCCATCAGGACCACGCGTCCGATGCCATGGAAGTCATCCGCAAGAGCTTCACGCCGGAGTTCCGCAACCGTCTGGACACCATCATCCAGTTTGGCCGCCTGAGCACCGAGACGATCAAGAGCATCGTCGACAAGTTCCTCATCGAACTGCAGGCGCAGCTGGAAGACAAGCGTGTGCTGCTGGAAGTCAGCGATGCCGCCCGCGGCTGGCTGGCGGTGTCCGGCTACGACGTGCAGATGGGCGCACGGCCGATGGCGCGGCTTATCCAGGACAAGATCAAGCGGCCGCTGGCCGAGGAGATCCTGTTTGGCGAGCTGGCCGAGCATGGGGGCGTGGTGCACGTCGACCTGCGCGATGGCGAACTGGTGTTCGACTTCGAGACTACGGCTGAGGTTGCCTGACAGTGGGGCAGGGCTGTACCCGTGGGAGCGGCTTTAGCCGCGAACACCGGCGCAGCCGGTACCATCCACCGCGTTAGGCTCTTCGCGGGTGAACCCGCTCCCACAGGCTGCGAAGCAGCCCCATACAATCTGACAGGCACAAAAAAGCCCGGCACATGGCCGGGCTTTTTCATGGCTAGAGCTTAGCGCGCACGGTAAGTGATGCGGCCCTTGCTCAGGTCGTAAGGCGTCAGTTCGACGCGGACCTTGTCGCCAGTGAGAATACGGATGTAGTTTTTGCGCATCTTTCCGGAGATGTGCGCGGTTACGACGTGCCCGTTTTCCAACTCCACGCGGAACATGGTGTTGGGCAGGGTGTCGACGACAGTGCCTTCCATTTCGAAGCTGTCTTCTTTCGACATGCAGTAGTGCCCTCGGATCCAGTGTTGGCCCGACGCATAACCGCACCGGGCAAAAAAGTGGCGTGGATTATGCCCGAAAACTGCGTGTCAAGCCAATGCTTTCAATTGAGGGTGACCCAGCGCTGGTTTATCAACAGCTCGATAGGCCGATACTGCGTCTTGTAGTTCATTTTCTTGCAGTTCTTGATCCAGTAACCCAGGTACACCGCCTCCAGGTTCTGGCGCAGGGCTTCGGTGATCTGCCAGAGAATGGCAAAGCGCCCTAGGCTGCGGCGTTCTTCTTCGGGTTCGTAGAAGGTGTACACCGCCGACAGGCCGTTGGGCAGCAGGTCGCAGACGGCGACTGCCAGCAGGCGGCCTTCCAGGCGAAATTCGTAGAACCAGCAGAACGGCAGGTCGCGCACCAGGAAGGTGGAAAACTGGTCACGGCTCGGCGGGTACATGTCGCCATCGGCGTGGCGGGTCTCGATGTAGCGCCGGTACAGGTCGAAATACTCTTCCTTGAACGCCGGGCGGGCGGCCGTCACGGTCAGGTCGGCGTTGCGCTTGAGGATGCGCCGCTGCTGGCGGTTGGGGATGAAGCGCGCGGCGGGAATGCGCGCCGGTACGCAGGCATTGCAGTTCTGGCAATGCGGCCGGTACAGGTGGTCGCCACTGCGGCGAAAGCCCATTTCCGACAGGTCGGCATAGACATTCACGTCCATCGGCTGGCTGGGGTCGAGGAACAGTGTGGTGGCCTGTTCATCCGGCAGGTAGCTGCAGGAGTGGGGTTGAGTGGCATAGAACTTCAACCGCGCCAACTCTGTCATGATCAACCCCCCTCGGTGTGACTTTGCTTTAAGTGTAAGCCAGCTGGCAGAACTCGCCTAGCAAACCCAGGTGGCGCTGTTGGGCTGGTCGAGGTGCTGTGCCAGGTAGTCGGCAAAGCGCGCGCGGCTGATGGCGCGGGCACCGAGGCTGTGCAGGTGGTTGGTCGGCATCTGGCAGTCGATCAGCACGAAGCCGGCCTGGCGCAAATGGTCGACCAGCGTCACGAAGCCGACCTTGGAGGCATTGTCGGCGCGGCTGAACATCGATTCGCCGAAGAACAGCTGGCCGATGGCAAGGCCGTACAGGCCGCCGACCAGCTCGCCGTCTTCGCGCACTTCCACCGAATGGGCAATACCGCGCCGGTGCAGCTCGCAGTAGGCATTGCGCATGGTGTCGGTGATCCAGGTGCCGTCGGCATAGTCGCGCGGGGCCGCGCAGGCGGCAATCACCGCCGGGAAGTCGCTGTCGAAACTGACCTGGTAGCGGCCCTGGCGCATCAGCTTGGCCAGCGAGCGCGAGACGTGCAGCTCGTCCGGGAGCAGCACCGTGCGCGGGTCGGGCGACCACCAGAGGATCGGCTGGCCGTCCTGGTACCAGGGGAAGCAGCCATGCCGGTAGGCTTGCTCCAGGCGCTCGGGGCTCAGGTCGCCGCCAGCGGCGAGCAAGCCGTTGGGGTCGTGCAGGGCCTTTTCCAGGGGCGGGAAGGTCAGCGAGTCGCGGGTTAGCCAGGTGAGCATGGTCTATCGTGCGGTGGGGGAGGGGAGAGGGCAGCATGGCGCGCAGTGCTTGCGGGGTCAATGCTGGCAGGGGCAAGAGTCATTGGCGGGCAGCAGAATAGGCAATTTCCTACACATTCATGAAAGCGTAGGCACCATCCGCTACATTTGCTGTCACACCTGTGCAAAAACACAGCATAAGCCTTTGTCACAAAAGAAAATGCATGCTCAAATTGCACCTATACGAAAGTCGCCCCCACTCGAGCTCCATACGGCGTGCCGTCATGGCGGCTGGCGGGCAGTAATGTTAAAAGTAGTGGTTCATTGGCCAGACACCGGCCGATCACTACTGGACGCGCAGCACGCGCAGGAATAGACGCGTTTTGAAGAAATCCACCGCAACTCCAGCTCCTTTGCCTGTGCCCCTGTGGCGGCAGCAGCTGCATTACCGCCTCAAGGAAGGTGCGTTGATCGCTGTCGGCGCCCTGTGCCTGTACTTGTGGATGGCACTGCTGACCTACGATACGTCGGACCCGGGCTTCAGCCACACCAGCAACATCGACCAGGTGCAGAATGCCGCCGGGCGTGCCGGTGCGTACTTCGCCGACATCCTGTTCATGGTGCTCGGCTACTTCGCCTATATCTTCCCGCTGCTGCTGGCGATCAAGACCTGGCAGATTTTCCGCGAACGCCACCAGCCGTGGCAGTGGAGCGGCTGGTTGTTCTCCTGGCGGCTGATTGGCCTGGTGTTCCTGGTGCTGTCGGGCGCGGCCCTGGCGCATATCCATTTCCACCCGCCGGCGAGCCTGCCGTTTTCCGCGGGCGGTGCGCTGGGCGAAAGCCTCGGCGACCTGGCGCGCAACCTGCTGAACGTGCAGGGCAGCACGCTGATGTTCATCGCCCTGTTCCTGTTCGGCCTGACCGTGTTCACCGACCTGTCGTGGTTCAAGGTGATGGACATGACCGGCAAGATCACCCTCGACCTGTTCGAGCTGGTGCAGGGCGCGGCCAGCCGCTGGTGGGAAGCGCGCAACGAACGCAAGCGCCTGGAAGCACAGCTGCGTGAAGTTGACGACCCGGTGTTCGACCTGGGGGCGAAGGCCACCGACAAGCGCGAGCCGGCCAAGCCGGCGCTGCGCGAGCGCATCTTCAAGCGTGAGGAAGCGCCGGCCCAGCCCGTTGAACCCCGCGAACCGACCCTGGCGCGTGAGCCTGTCGTGCGCACCGAGCCGACCCTTACCCGCGAACCTGTCGTGCCGCGTGATCCCGTGGTGCCGCGCGAGCAGCCGATTGCAGCGGCGCCGACCATCGTGCCACCGGCCGCCGCCAGGGCGCCGGAGCCGAGCAAGCGGGTAATGAAGGAAAAGCAGGCGCCGCTGTTCGTCGACAGCGCCGTGGAAGGTACCTTGCCGTCGATTTCCATCCTCGACCCGGCCGAAGAGAAGAAGATCGAGTACTCGCCAGAATCCCTGGCCGGTGTCGGCCAGTTGCTGGAAATCAAGCTCAAGGAATTCGGCGTGGAAGTCTCGGTGGACTCCATCCACCCGGGCCCGGTGATTACCCGTTACGAAATCCAGCCGGCTGCTGGCGTCAAGGTCAGCCGCATTGCCAACCTGGCCAAGGACCTGGCGCGGTCGCTGGCGGTGACCAGTGTGCGGGTGGTCGAAGTGATCCCCGGCAAGACCACCGTGGGTATCGAGATCCCCAACGAAAACCGGCAGATGGTGCGCTTCTCGGAAGTGCTCGCCACGCCGCAGTACGACGAGCAGAAATCGCCGGTCACCCTGGCCCTGGGCCACGATATCGGCGGCAAGCCGGTGATCACCGACCTGGCCAAGATGCCGCACCTGCTGGTGGCCGGTACTACCGGTTCCGGTAAGTCGGTGGGTGTCAACGCGATGATCCTGTCGATCCTGTTCAAGTCCAGCCCGGAAGACGCGCGGCTGATCATGATCGACCCGAAAATGCTCGAACTGTCGATCTACGAGGGTATCCCGCACCTGCTGTGCCCGGTGGTTACCGACATGAAGGACGCCGCCAACGCCCTGCGCTGGAGCGTGGCCGAGATGGAGCGGCGCTACAAGCTGATGGCGGCCATGGGCGTGCGTAACCTGGCTGGCTTCAACCGCAAGATCAAGGACGCCCAGGAAGCCGGCGAGATCATCCATGACCCGCTGTACCGCCGCGAGAGCATGGACGACGAGCCGCCAGCGCTGAAGACCCTGCCGACCATCGTCGTGGTAGTCGACGAATTCGCCGACATGATGATGATCGTCGGCAAGAAGGTCGAAGAGCTGATTGCCCGTATCGCCCAGAAAGCGCGGGCCGCCGGTATCCACCTGATCCTCGCCACCCAGCGCCCGTCGGTGGACGTGATCACCGGCCTGATCAAGGCCAACATCCCGACCCGCATGGCGTTCCAGGTGTCGAGCAAGATCGACTCGCGGACCATCATCGACCAGGGCGGCGCCGAACAGCTGCTCGGCCACGGTGACATGCTGTACATGCCGCCGGGCACCAGCCTGCCGATCCGGGTGCACGGTGCGTTCGTTTCCGACGATGAAGTGCACCGCACGGTCGAGGCGTGGAAGCTGCGTGGCGCGCCGGACTACAACGACGACATCCTCAATGGCGTCGAGGAGGCCGGCAGCGGCTTCGAAGGCGGCGGCGGTGGTGGCGATGGTGACGATGCCGAAACCGATGCCCTGTATGATGAGGCCGTGCAGTTCGTGCTGGAAAGCCGCCGCGCTTCCATCTCGGCGGTGCAGCGCAAGCTGAAGATCGGCTACAACCGCGCTGCGCGGATGATCGAGTCGATGGAGATGGCCGGCGTGGTCACCCCAATGAACAGCAACGGCTCGCGGGAAGTGATTGCCCCGGGCGGCCCGCGCGACTGATGAACACCTTGCCGGGCGCCAACGGTGGCGCCCGGCCTTTTCAATGCTCAATGAGGATTCCCATGCGCGCGATTCGCATGCTGTTGGTTTCTGCCCTGACCCTGGGCTCGGTTACTGCTTATGCCGGTGAGCAAGACGTACAACGCCTGACCCAATTGTTGGAAAAATCCCAGACCATCGAGGCCAACTTCTCGCAGCTGACCCTGGACGCCGGCGGCACCAGCCTGCAGGAAACGTCCGGCAAGATGACCGTGAAGCGCCCGGGCCTGTTCTACTGGCACACCAATGCGCCGCAGGAGCAGGTGGTGGTGTCCGACGGCAAGAATGTCACCCTGTGGGACCCGGACCTGGAACAGGCGACCATCAAGAAGCTCGACCAGCGCCTGAACCAGACCCCGGCACTGCTGCTGTCCGGTGATGTGTCGAAGATCAGCCAGAGCTTCGACATCACCTCCAAGGAGCAGGGCGATGTGATGGACTTCACCCTCAAGCCGAAGACCAAGGACACCCTGTTCGACTCGCTGCGCGTGTCGTTCCGCAAGGGCCTGATCAATGACATGCAGCTGATCGACAGCGTCGGCCAGCGCACCAACATCCTGTTCAATGGCGTCAAGGCCAACCAGGCGGTGCCGGACAGCCAGTTCAAGTTCGACATCCCCAAAGGCGCCGACGTCATCAAGGAGTAAGCAGAGCTCGCCATGGACCTGTTTCGAAGCGAACCCGTCGCCCAGCCTCTCGCTGCCCGCCTGCGCCCGTCCAACCTGGACGAGTACGTCGGCCAGGAGCACCTGCTGGCGCGCGGCAAACCGTTGCGCGAGGCGCTGGAGCAGGGTGCGCTGCACTCGATGATCTTCTGGGGGCCGCCAGGGGTGGGCAAGACCACCCTGGCGCGGCTGCTGGCTCAGTTTTGCGATGCGCACTTCGAAACGGTGTCGGCGGTGCTGGCCGGGGTCAAGGAGATCCGCCAGGCGGTCGAGGTGGCCAAGCAGCAGGCCGGCCAGTATGGCCGGCGCACCATCCTGTTCGTCGACGAAGTGCACCGCTTCAACAAGTCCCAGCAGGATGCCTTCTTGCCCTACGTGGAAGACGGCACGCTGCTGTTCATCGGTGCCACCACCGAGAACCCGTCGTTCGAACTGAACAACGCCTTGCTGTCGCGGGCGCGGGTGTACGTGCTCAAGAGCCTCGACGAAGCGGCGCTGCGCAAGCTGGTCAACCGTGCGCTGACCGAAGAGCGCGGGCTCGGCAAGCGCAACCTGCGTGTCGGTGACGACGCCTTCAAGATGCTCATGGCCGCCGCCGATGGCGATGGCCGGCGCATGCTCAACTTCCTGGAGAATGCCTCCGACCTGGCTGAAGATGGCAGCGAGATCGACGTCGAGATGCTGCAAAGCCTGCTCGGCGACAGCCGCCGACGCTTCGACAAGGGCGGCGAGGCGTTCTACGACCAGATTTCCGCGCTGCACAAGTCGGTGCGCGGCTCCAACCCCGATGGCGCCCTGTACTGGTTCGCCCGCATGCTCGATGGCGGCTGCGACCCGCTGTACATCGCCCGCCGCGTGGTGCGCATGGCCAGCGAGGATATCGGCAACGCCGACCCGCGCGCCTTGAGCCTGTGCCTGGCGGCCTGGGACGTGCAGGAGCGCCTGGGCAGCCCGGAAGGCGAGCTGGCGGTGGCCCAGGCCATCACCTACATCGCCTGCGCGCCGAAGAGCAATGCGGTGTACGTGGGCTTCAAGGCCGCGCTGCGCGAGGCTGCCGAGCATGGCTCGCTGGAAGTGCCACTGCACCTGCGCAATGCCCCGACCAAGCTGATGAAGCAACTGGGCTACGGCGAAGAATACCGCTACGCCCACGACGAGCCCGATGCCTATGCCGCCGGCGAGGATTACTTCCCCGAAGCGCTTGAGCCGCGCCAGTATTACCAGCCCGTGCCGCGAGGCCTGGAGCTGAAGATCGGCGAGAAGCTGCGCCACCTGGCCGACCTTGACCGCAACAGCCCTCGCCAACGGAGAAAATCGTGATTGCATTGATCGCCGCAGTAAGCGCGGGCGGTATTGCCGGGACCTTGATGCGCTTTGCCACTGCCAATTGGGTCGCGGCCAACTGGCCACGGCACTTCTATCTCGGTACGCTGGCGGTCAACCTGGTTGGCTGCCTGCTGATCGGCCTGCTTTATGGCCTGTTCCTGCACAAACCACTGGCGCCGGTCGAACTGCGCGCCGGCCTGATCGTCGGCTTCCTTGGCGGCCTGACCACCTTTTCTTCCTTCTCGCTCGATACCGTGCGCCTGATCGAAAGTGGGCAAGTGCCCCTCGCCTTGGGCTATACCAGTATCAGCGTGGTGGGCGGGCTTCTGGCCACCTGGGCCGGCCTGTCGCTGACCCGATTCTGAACCAACACTTATCCATAACGAGAGAACGATATGCTCGATTCCAAACTGTTACGCGGCCAACTTCAGGAAGTGGCGGATCGCCTGGCCTCCCGTGGCTTCAGCCTGGATGTCGCGCGCATCGAATCACTGGAAGAGCGCCGCAAGGCGGTGCAGACCCGCACCGAGCAGCTGCAAGCCGAGCGTAACGCCCGTTCCAAGTCGATCGGCCAGGCCAAGGCCAAGGGCGAGGACATTGCCCCGCTGATGGCTGACGTCGAGCGCATGGCCAATGAACTGGCTGCCGGCAAGGTCGAGCTGGACGGTATCCAGGCTGAACTGGACGGTATCCTGCTGACCATCCCCAACCTGCCGGACGCCAGCGTTCCGGTCGGCGCCAGCGAAGACGACAACGTCGAAGTGCGCCGCTGGGGCACGCCGACCGCTTTCGATTTCGAAATCAAGGACCACGTCGCCTTGGGCGAAGTCAGCGGTGGCCTGGACTTCGAAGCTGCGGCCAAGTTGTCTGGCGCGCGCTTTGCCGTGCTGCGCGGGCCGATCGCCCGCCTGCACCGCGCCCTGGCGCAATTCATGATCAACCTGCATACCGGCGAGCACGGCTACGAGGAACACTACACCCCGTACCTGGTGCAGGCCCCGGCCTTGCAGGGTACCGGCCAACTGCCGAAGTTCGAGGAAGATCTGTTCAAGATCACCCGCGAAGGCGAAGCCGACTTCTACCTGATCCCGACGGCCGAAGTTTCGCTGACCAACCTGGTCGCCGACCAGATCCTCGACGCCAAGCAGCTGCCGTTGAAACTGGTTGCGCACACCCCGTGCTTCCGCAGTGAAGCCGGTGCGTCGGGCCGTGACACCCGTGGCATGATCCGCCAGCACCAGTTCGACAAGGTCGAGATGGTCCAGGTGGTCGAGCCGTCGAAGTCGATGGAAGCCCTGGAAGGCCTGACCGCCAACGCCGAGCGCGTGCTGCAACTGCTGGAACTGCCCTACCGCGTACTGGCCCTGTGCACCGGCGACATGGGCTTCGGCGCCGTCAAGACCTACGACCTGGAAGTGTGGGTACCGAGCCAGGACAAGTACCGCGAAATCAGCTCCTGCTCCAACTGCGGCGACTTCCAGGCCCGCCGCATGCAGGCCCGCTGGCGCAACCCGGAAACCGGCAAGCCCGAGCTGGTGCACACCCTCAACGGTTCCGGGCTGGCCGTAGGCCGCACCTTGGTGGCCGTGCTGGAGAACTACCAGCAGGCCGACGGTTCGATCCGTGTACCGGACGTGCTGAAGCCGTACATGGGCGGCGTCGAGGTCATCCGCTAAATGGATTACCTGCCGCTGTTCCACAAGCTGCAGGGCGGCCGGGTGCTGGTCGTCGGCGGCGGTGAGATCGCCTTGCGCAAGGCGCGCCTGCTGGCTGATGCCGGCGCCGCGCTGCGCGTGGTGGCGCCGGACGTCGACGGCCAACTGGCCGCGCTGGCCCGGGAAGGTGGCGGTGAGGTGCTGGTGCGTGGCTATCAGGCGGCCGACCTGGTCGGCTGCCGGCTGGTGATCGCGGCCACCGACGACCCTGGGCTCAACGCCCAGGTGTCGGCCGATGCGCAGGCGCTGAGCCTGCCGGTCAACGTGGTGGATGCGCCGGCCCTGTGCACGGTGATCTTCCCGGCCATCGTCGACCGCTCACCGTTGGTGATCGCGGTGTCCAGTGGCGGTGACGCCCCGGTGCTGGCGCGTTTGATTCGCGCCAAGCTGGAGGCCTGGATTCCGTCGGCTTATGGTGAGCTGGCCGGGCTGGCTGCGCGGTTCCGGCACAAGGTCAAGTCCTTGTACCCGGATGTCAATCAGCGCCGTGGCTTCTGGGAAACCGTGTTCCAGGGCCCGATTGCCGAGCGCCAGCTGGCCGGGCAGGGCGCCGAGGCCGAACGCCTGTTGCAGGCAATGGTAGACGGTGCGCCGGTGCAGCAGGGCGGTGAGGTGTATCTGGTGGGGGCGGGGCCGGGCGATCCGGACTTGCTGACCTTCCGTGCCTTGCGCCTGATGCAGCAGGCCGACGTGGTGCTTTATGACCGCTTGGTGGCACCGGCCATCATCGAGATGTGTCGGCGTGATGCCGAGCGCATCTACGTTGGCAAGCGCCGCGCCGACCATGCCGTGCCGCAGGACCAGATCAACCGCCTGCTGGTTGACCTCGCCCTGCAGGGCAAGCGGGTGTTGCGCCTCAAAGGCGGCGACCCGTTCATCTTCGGCCGGGGTGGCGAAGAGATCGAGGAGCTGGCCGAGCAGGGGATCCCGTTCCAGGTGGTGCCGGGCATTACCGCAGCCAGTGGTTGCTCCGCCTATGGCGGCATTCCGCTGACTCACCGCGACTATGCCCAGTCGGTACGTTTCGTCACCGGCCACCTCAAGGATGGCACCAGCAACCTGCCTTGGCATGACCTGGTGGCGCCGGCCCAGACCCTGGTGTTCTACATGGGCCTGGTGGGGTTGCCGACCATCTGTGCCGAGCTGATTCGCCATGGGCGGGCGGCCAGTACGCCAGCTGCCCTGGTGCAGCAGGGGACCACGCGCAATCAGCGGGTGTTTACCGGCACCCTGGCGGATCTGCCGGAGCTGGTGGCCCAGCATGAGGTGCATGCGCCGACCCTGGTGATTGTCGGGGAAGTGGTGCAGTTGCGCGACAAGCTGGCCTGGTTCGAAGGCTCGCAAAACAGCTGAAATCGTTGGGGCTGCGAAGCAGCCCCGGCTATCTCAAGCCTGATAGATCCCTTTGCCCGCCAACCGCTCCCGGTCATGGGGCTGGTTGAAGTCCTGCAGCGGCCCCTTGGGCACGATGCCGTTCGGGTTGATGGTCTTGTGGCTCATGTAGTAATGCTTCTGGATGTGCTCCATATCCACAGTCCCGGCCACGCCCGGCCACTGGTACAGCTCGCGCAGCCAGTTGGACAGGTTGTGGTAGTCGCTCAGGCGGCGCAGGTTGCACTTGAAGTGCCCGTGGTACACCGCATCGAAGCGCACCAGGGTGGTGAACAGGCGCACATCGGCCTCGGTCAGGTACTCGCCGGCCAGGTAGCGATTGCGGCCCAGCAACGCTTCCAGATGACCCAGTTCGTTGAACACCTCATCGAAGGCAGCCTCGTAGGCGTCCTGGGTGGTGGCGAAGCCTGCGCGGTACACGCCGTTGTTCACCGCCGGGTAGATGCGTTCGTTCAGCGCTTCGATGGTCGGGCGCAGCGGCTCGGGGTACAGGTCCAGGGTGTTGCCGGTCAGCTCGTTGAACGCGCTGTTGAAGATGCGGATGATCTCCGACGACTCGTTGTTGACGATGCGCTTCTCTTTCTTGTCCCACAGCACGGGCACGGTCACGCGGCCGGTGTAGTGCGGGTCGTCCTGGGTGTAGCGCTGGTGCAGGTACTGCAGGGCGTCGAGGTGGTCGCCAGTGGAGCCTTGCTGCTGGTCGAAGGTCCAGCCATGGTCCTGCATCAGCCAGCTGACCACCGACACGTCGATCAGTGGCTCCAGGCCTTTGAGGGCGCGGACGATCAGAGTGCGGTGGGCCCATGGGCAGGCCAGCGAAACGTACAGGTGGTAGCGGCCGGCTTCCGGGGCGGGCAGCTGATTGCGGCGCTGGGCGTTTTCGCGTTTGAAGGTGCCGTCCTTGCCGTTTTCATACCACTGGTCGTGCCAGCGGCCGTCGATCAAAAGGCCCATGCTGAGCTCCTCGGAAACAAAGTTGTTTGTCGTTGGAGCCCAGTCTAGGGCAAATCGTTCGAATAACTAGCGCAAAAACCGCCCTTATACTATCTAGTTATTCGATTTGTTTCGTGCGGCCCAGTAATCACGAGCGGTGGCAAAGGCCTGTTCGCGATCCTGGCCCAGCCCACGCAGCGCCAGGGCCATGGTCGCTACCACGGCCATTTCGCCGTAGCTGTCCTCGGCCTCGCCGCGCCAGACTGCCAGTAGCTGCTCGGGTTGCAAGCTTGGTGGTTTCACATGGCGGCGTTCGCTCAGCGCCGGCCATTCCTCGTCCCAGGCTTCGCCTGCACGGGTGCCGTACAGGTGGCTGATGACATCCGGGTTGACCTCGATCTCGCCGCCATCGCCCTTGATCACCACGGCATGGTCGCCGAGCAGGCGGCTGGCTTCACGGTGTACGGCCTGGTAGCCGGGGTGGAAGATGCTCTGCAGGCCGCAGCGTGCGCCCAGCGGATTCAGCACCCGCGCCAGGGAGTGGATGGGCGAGCGCAGCCCCAGCGTGTTGCGCAGGTCGATCATCCGCTGCAGTTGCGGGGCCCAGTCGTGTAGCGGGGCGAAGGCCAGGCGCTGTTGGTCGAGGGCTTGGCTGACCGCTGCCCAGTCGCGGCACAGCGGGATGTCCAGCAGCGCCAGCAGCTGTTCGGTGTACATGCGCCCAGCCGTATGCGCGCCGCCACCGTGCATGAGGATACGCACGCCATTGGCGGCCAGGCACTTGGCGCTCAGCAGATACCAGGGCAGGTGGCGCTTCTTGCCGGCATAGGTCGGCCAGTCGATATCCACGGCGATGCGCGGCGCCTGCAGGTGCGCACGCAGGGCTTCGGTGAAGCCGGCGAGCTCCTCGGCGCTTTCTTCCTTGTGCCGCAGCAGCATCAGGAAGGCACCCAACTGGGTGTCTTCGACCTTGCCTTCGAGCAGCAGGGTCATGGCGGCACGGGCTTCCTCGCGGGTCAGGCCGCGAGCGCCGCGTTTGCCTTTGCCAAGGATGCGCACGAATTCGGCGAACGGGTGTTCGGCCGGGGTTTCCAGGGTCAGCGGGCGGGCGTCGGTCATATGCAATTGGTCGGCTTGGGCAGGCCCGCCAGCTTGGCGGCGAGTTTGGCGGGAGTGCCGTTGAACAGGCGGTTGAGGTGCGGGCTGTTGCCCTTTTCCGTGCCCAGCTTGAGCGCGGTGTACTTGATCAGCGGGCGGGTGGCCGGCGACAGCTGGTATTCGTCGTAGAACTGGCGCAGCAGTTCGAGGATTTCCCAGTGGTCGGCGGTCAGGGCGATGCTTTCGCGCTCGGCCAGGGCCTCGGCGACGGGGTGCGACCAGTCTTGCAGGTCGACCAGGAAACCGTCCTTGTCCAGGGCGATGGCGCGATCGCCGACGTTCAGCGTACTCATAGCCAGCTGTTGACCTTGTCGTAGTGCAGTGACAGCTCGACGAAGGCCTGGTAGTCCACGGCCTTGGCCAGCGCGCTGCTGATGCCCCGGGCCTGCAGGTCTTCGTCGAGGGCGAACAGGCGCTGCGCCAGGTTGGCAGCCTGCAGCTGGTGCTGGCAGTCACTGCCGTCGCGCAGGGCATAGACCGCATCGCCGCACAGCAGCACGCCGTCGTCGGCGCCCAGCAGGCGCAGGCAGCTGTCCAGGCGCTCGTCGCCGAACGGGGAGTGGGATAACACGTGCAGGGTTGGCATCAGAGCGTCACCACTTGGTCGAAACGGGCAATCAGGGCTTGCAGGGCTGCGTTGTCCAGCACCTCCACCGGCAGCTCCAGGCCATCGGCGGCCAGGCCACGGCGCGCCAGGCTGTGCTGGCAGGCAAACAGCTCTTCGACGCCAAACATCGGCAGCGCCTGCAGGTTGGCGGCGAGGTTCTTTTGCTCCACCGCGGCAGGTTGCTGGCCGGGCGCCAGCTGGAACACGCCGTCATCGAGGAACAGCATGGCCAATGGCAGGTCGAAGGCACCGCCGGCCAAGGCGATATCCAGGGCTTCGCGGGCGGATGGGCCGTTCCACGGTGCCTGGCGGCTGATGATCAACATGGATTTGGCCATTTCAGTCGCCTCCGAAGCAGACCAGGCGGTCGGCAGTTTGTGCGGCTTCGTGCAGCTGACCGAGGCCAGACAACTCCCACGGCTTGGGCAGGTTCACCGCCGGGCGTTGGTAGCGGCTGGCTTCGGCTTCATCGAGCACGCCACGGCGCAGCGCGGCAGCGATACACACCACCGCGTCGAGCCGGTTGATGTCGATAAAGGCCCGCCACTGGGCGGCGATGTCCTGTTCATCCTGGGGCGCGACCACGTTGGCCGAGGCGCTGTGCACCCCGTCCTGATAGAAGAACAGCCGGGCAATCTCATGCCCGCCAGCCAGCACCGCCTCGGCGAAGCGCAAGGCGCGGCGCGAGGAGGGCGCATGGGCCGGGGAAAAAACCGCGATAGCGAATTTCATGGATAACTCGTGCAAAGGAATGCCGCCATGATAAAGCAAAAAGCCCGCGCAAGTGGGCGCGGGCTTTGTTGGCAGGGCAGGCGCGGGTCAGGCGTTTTCCTTGCTCTCCGGCAGGAACCAGTTCAGCACCAGGGCGCAGATGCCACCGGTGGCCACACCCGATTCCAGCACATTGCGGATCGCCGCCGGCATATGCGCGAGGAACTCCGGCACCTGTGCCACGCCCAGGCCCAGCGCCAGCGACACGGCGATAATCAGCAGGGCGCGGCGGTCCAGGCGAGTACTGGCGAGAATATTGATACCCGACGCGGCAACCGCACCGAACATGACCATCGCCGCGCCACCCAGCACCGGCTCAGGCACTGCCTGAATCACACCGGCCACGCTCGGGAACAGCCCCAGCACCACCAGCATCGCGGCAATCCAGATACCGATATGGCGGCTGGCAATACCGGTCAGCTGAATCACGCCGTTGTTCTGGGCGAAGATCGAACTGGGGAAGGTGTTGAACAGGCCGGCCAGCAGCGAGTTGGCACCGTTGACCAGCACGCCGCCCTTGATGCGCGACATCCACAGCGGCCCCTCGACCGGTTGGCGCGAGACCTTGCTGGTGGCGGTGACGTCACCGATGGCTTCCAGCGAAGTCACCAGGTAGATCACCAGCATCGGAATGAACAGTGCCCAGGAGAAGCCCAGGCCGAAATGCAGCGGTGTCGGCACTTGGAACAGCGCGGCTTCATGCATGCCGGTGAAGTCCAGGCGGCCCAGGTAACCGGCCAGGGCATAGCCGACAGCCAAGGCGATGACGATGGCGCAGCTGCGCATCCATACCACCGGGATGCGGTTGAGGATCACGATCACCGCCAGCACAGCGCCCGACAGCAGCAGGTTTTCGCCGTTGGCGAAGGTACCATTGGCCATGGCGCCGAAGCCGCCACCCATGCTGATCAGGCCGACCTTGATCAGGGTCAGGCCGATCATCAATACGACGATACCGGTCACCAGCGGAGTGATCAGGCGTTTGACGAATGGCAGGATGCGCGACACGCCCATCTCGACGAACGAGCCGGCAATCACCACGCCGAAGATCGCCGCCATCACGCTTTCCACCGGCGTGCCTTGCTTGACCATCAATGCGCCACCGGCAATCAGCGGCCCGACGAAGTTGAAGCTGGTGCCCTGTACGATCAGCAGCCCGGCACCGAACGGGCCGAAGCGCTTGCACTGGACGAAGGTGGCGATACCGGAAATCACCAGCGACATGGAGACGATGAGGTTGGTATCGCGAGCCGAAACGCCCAGCGCCTGGCAGATCAGCAGGCCAGGGGTAACGATGGGTACGATGATCGCCAGCAGGTGCTGCAGGGCTGCCAGCAGGCCGATCAACAGCCGTGGCTTGTCCTCGAGGCCAAGTACCAGTTCGTTGGCAGGCGCCGCCGCGCCTGGGCTGTGTTCGTGTGAGCTCATCGGTGAAGCTGCCCCGGAAGAAAAAAGGAGCGCATTCTACGGGCTGAAGTGCGATTACGGTAGGGGAAGGTACGATGGCGACATGATCGGCGACCATTTGCCTGTTTTTCTGACTTTTAAGTCAGTGATCGGGGGGTAGGCTGACAGGTGCCTGACTGGGGTATTTAGGCGGCGCTCGATCTCCCAGGCGCTAAACCCCTCAAGGCGAGCACTCCACAACCCCACCCCATTTCCACCACGCAAAGAAAAGCCCGCCGAAGCGGGCTTTCTCAAGCAGCAATCAATCAGTCATCACGACCCATGATGCCAAACAGCTGCAGCAAGCTGATGAACAGGTTATAGATCGAAACATACAGGCTGATAGTCGCCATGATGTAGTTGCGCTCACCGCCATGAATGATCGCACTGGTCTGGAACAGAATGCAGACCGACGAGAACAGCACGAAGCCAGCGCTGATCGCCAGTTGCAGGCCGCTGATCTGGAAGAAGAAGCTCGCGACCACCGCACCCAGCAGGACAAAGAAACCAGCGGTGATGAAGCCGCTGAGGAAGCTCATGTCCTTGCGGGTAATCAGCACATAGGCCGACAGGCCACCAAATACCAGGGCGGTCATGGCAAACGCCGAGCTGACCACTTCAGCGCCACCGGCCATGCCCAGGTAACGGTTGAGGATCGGGCCGAGGATGAAGCCCATGAAACCGGTGAGGGCAAAGGTAGACACCAGGCCCCAGACCGAATCACGCAGTTTGTTGGTCAGGAAGAACAGGCCGTAGAAGCCGATCAGCACGACGAACACGTTCGGGTAACCGACACGCATCTGCTGGGCGACGAAGGCCATGACACCGCTGAAGGCGAGGGTGAGTGCCAGCAGGCTGTACGTATTGCGCAGGACCTTGCTGACCTCCTGCTGCTCGGCTTGCTGGCCGTGGTGTACGGCATAATCCTGTTCGCGCATGGCGACACTCCTTATGGATCCGTGGTTTTGAACGTTCAGATGCAAGCAGTCTAACAGAGGCTCCGCAACCCGTGACACAGAGAGTTTGACAGCGTGTTTCATTACGGTATTATGGCGGCCGCAAAACGAGCTGGAAGCGTGGCCGAGTGGTTTAAGGCAACGGTCTTGAAAACCGTCGATGGGCAACTATCCTAGAGTTCGAATCTCTACGCTTCCGCCATATTTTCAGCAAAGCCCCGATTATTCGGGGCTTTTGCGTTTCTGGGCTTTTTCAAAGCCTGAAGCGAAAGCGCCCATCAGTTGTTAGAACAGCCATTCCCCACCACGCGGTACTCCATGATATGGCGCTCGCCATTGGAGTCGTCATAAGTCAGCTGCATCGGCACAACATCGCAAACATTGGCTACCGGCGTAACAGCCACAACGTGCGCGATATCGAGGTTCTGAGCGTAGCGATAGGGTTCGACCGTAATCTGTGCAGTCTGAATACCCTGATCATCGGCCATCGCAACAGACCCAAGGCAGCCTAGGAACAAAACGAGTAACAGTTTCATGGTAATCACCTGTACTGAGGGCGCAAGAAGGCCTGAGCACCCAATCGGCGCTCGTCCGTCATAAATGTTGGGGGTGGCCCGGCGCCGTAAGGCGCCGGGCTGAGCTACATCAGAAGGGCTTGGTAGGCAGGTACTTGCCGTCCAGGGTGATCACAGCACGGTGGCCACCGTCCGGATCTTCGACCTTCTTGATGTCCAGCTTGAAGTTGATGGCACTGATGATGCCGTCACCGAACTTCTCGTGAACCAGGGCTTTGAGAGTGGTTCCATACACCGACATCATTTCGTAGAAGCGGTAGATGGTAGGGTCGCTCGGCACGCCATCGAAGAAGCTGCCGCGGATCGGCATCGATTGCAACAGCGCCACTTGATCAGCGTCGAGGTCGAGCTTCTCGCCCACGACCTTCGCGGCGCTTTCTGGCAGCGGATGTTGGCCAAGCAGGGCAGCGGTGACAAAGGCCTCGGACAGGCCGGTACCGTCAACGATTTGCGCAAAGGAAAGGTCCTTGCGAGCCTTGGCCAAAATGATAACTTCGGTCAGTTCCTGGCGAGCGGTGCGGGTGGCTTGAGTCTGGATCATGGTGAATCTCCTGGGTAAATAAAGGTGCAGGTGCAGGTTTCAGGCGACGTGCCTGGCTTGCTGGGAAACGGCGTGGACTTCTGGGTTTTCCGCGAGAGACACGAAGGTGCCGGTACTGCCATCAAAGGCGTCGATACGTCCGGTCTCGATGTCATAGACCCAGCCATGCAGGGTCACACGGCCTTCTTCGAGAGCCAGGCGGACGGATGGGTGGGTCTGGATGTTGGCCAACTGCGCGACCACGTTTTCGCGCACCATGGAAGCAACTTTGCTTGGGCCATCAGCGTGCTGACGGGCCTCATTAACGACCTTGGCCGAGTCGGCGTACCGCAACCAACCGGCCACGGCGGGCATGTGATCCAGGCACTTGCAGGTGGCAATGGCGGTCATCGCGCCACAGTCGGAGTGGCCGCAGATCACGATGTCTGCAACGTTAAGTCCTGCGACCGCATATTCGACAGAAGCCGAAACGCCACCTGGCTCTGGCCCATACGACGGCACGATATTGCCGGCGTTGCGGATTACAAACAGATCGCCTGGCTCGCGTTGGGTGACCAGCTCGGGCACCAGTCGGCTATCAGAGCAGGAGATGAAGAGCGCCTTTGGCGCCTGCTGATTGGCAAGGTCCTTGAACAGTTTGACCCGCTCAGGAAAGGCGTTTTTTTGAAACTTCAGAAATCCGTCAATGATCGCTTTCATGGTTGCTGTCTCAATGTCGCTGGGTGTGAGACAAAGATTAAGCAGTGCATGGCATAAGGTAAAAGTCTCATTTATTATGAGTCGAATCAGATTTTCTTATGGGAATGGTCATGCTCGCTCGACACATCCAGTACTTCCTGGCCGTTGCGGAACATCTCAGTTTCACCAAGGCTGCAGCGGCGCTGCATGTCTCTCAGCCGGCCCTTTCTCAGCAAGTAAGGCAGTTGGAAGAGAGTTTGGGAGCCCAGCTGTTTGACCGCTCAGGCCGCACAACGCGTTTGACTGACGCGGGGGATGTCTATCTTCTGTATGCGCGCCGTGCGTATCAGGAATTGCAGGAAGCCAAAAGGGCTATACATGATGTCAGCGACCTCAGCCGTGGCTCATTGCGTGTTGCCGTAACGCCGACGTTCACGACCTATCTGGTGGGGCCGCTGATTGAGGCATTTCACTTCAGGTATCCCAAGATCACCGTCAACCTGAAAGAGATCTCCCAGGAGCGTATCGAGGAGCTGCTGCTGGCGGGAGAGTTGGACGTAGGGATCGCGTTCGATGAAATACATGCACCGGACATCGAAGCCGTCCCCTTGCTGAACGAAACGCTCGCTTTGGTTACGAGCCGCAGACACCGCCTGGCCAAGGAACGCTCCATTACCTCGCACGGCCTGAGTGCTGAGTCTTTGGTCTTGCTCAGCACAGAGTTTGCCACGCGCGAGCAAATCGACCGCTACTGCCGCAAATATGAGATTCGCCCTAAGGTGCAGATGGAGGCCAATGCCCTAGGCGCAGTGATCGAGATCGTTCGCCGGACGAATCTCTCGACCTTATTGCCTGCCAGAATTGCGTTGGCCCATGACGACCTGGTGGCCATCACGCTAGAGCCGGAGCGCTTGCAGCGACGGGCCGTTCTAATGCGGCGCAAAGACGCTTTCCTGAGCGCGGCGGTGCGGGTTTTCATTGAGCTGGCGAAAGAAGTATCCAGCGACCTTGATGAGTGAGACCCATGCGCAGGTGAAGAAAGCCCCCTATTGGCTTTCTAGCCGCCGACGGCGCGCAGATCTATCGCAAAAAAGCCGTAATAGGGATCACGAATCGCGGCTAAACGAAAAAACCTGATCCTTTTAGTGAAAAGGATCAGGTTAAGGATGACTTACAGGCCGAGTTCAGTCAGACCTGGATGGTCATCCGGACGGCGACCCAGTGGCCAGTGGAACTTACGCTCGCTTTCCTTGATAGGCATGTCGTTTATGCAAGCGAAACGACGGTGCATCAGGCCATCAGCTTCAAATTCCCAGTTCTCGTTGCCGTAGGAGCGGAACCAGTTACCGGAATCATCATGCCACTCGTATGCGTAACGGACGGCGATGCGGTTATCGGTAAAGGCCCAGAGCTCTTTGATCAGGCGATAATCCAGCTCTTTTTTCCACTTGCGGGTAAGGAAGCCTTTAGCCTCCTCGCGATTGGTAGCAAACTCAGCACGGTTACGCCATTGGGTATCCAGCGTGTAGGCGAGCGCAACTTTCTCGGCATCGCGGCTGTTCCAACCATCTTCAGCCAGTCGAACTTTTTCAATCGCTGTTTCGCGAGTGAAAGGAGGAAGTGGCGGGCGAGTTTGGGCATTGGACATGGTGGTGCCTCCAGATTAATTGGATCATTCAGGAACATGCGTGCTTGTGGAACACGGGCCTAAAGCAAGGCCCGTTAGATCTTCGATTGCGGGGGTAAAGCTGTGTTGCCAACTACAAGGTTGAAACCTGTTGCTATCGTGGCGGGCGAGTTTGGGCATTGGACAGGGTAATGACCCCAGTCTCGTTGGATGATAACTATGAGTAGTGTCTCTGACGCTCAGTCTTTAGGGCGCGAGCGCTCTCAGCAACATCTGCGCAACTTCCTTTGCATTATCAGCAGCGTGATAATCACCCATGACACGCGCCGTGGTGATTGCGCCTTCCATCAAAATAAATAACTGCCTGGCTAAGACCAACGGTTGCTCGGTATTCAATTGCTCAGTCAGTTCAAGCGTATAGTCCAAGAGCTTTTGCTTGTGCAGCTTTGCGATCTGGCGGATGGGGTCTTCAGGATCCCCAACTTCGCCTGCCGTGTTAATGAACGCACAGCCGCGGAAACCATCCGTCTCGAACCAGCTCTTCAAAACAGTAAACATGTTCAGTATGCGATCGTACGGCGTAGCGGCTTTGTCGCATTCAGTCCTGAACCATTGCATCCAGCGTACGTCGCGGGCGCTCAAGGCCGCAGCTGCGACATCATCTTTGGTGGCGAAGTGGTTGTAGATACCCTTCCTTGAAACGCCAGAGGTCTTCACCAACAGGTCCATGCCCGTGGCATGAATCCCGTTTTCGTAGATGAGTTTCTCGGCGGTGGCCAGGATCTGGGCTCTGTGATCTATCGTTGGTCTGCTCATGGATTCAATGTAGAACGATCGTTCTCTCCGGTCAAGCACCACACGGTAATTTTTCGATAAGGGGGGCGAGCCTCTGTCAGGGCCGGCGGTCCATGGGGCTGATGCACTGACTTAATCGAGACGATAGCGGGAATATATTTTGCGCGCAAAATATTATCGCGCAAAGTTAGCCTCAAGCAGCAAGCATCCGCCCGAACACTGCAGGCAACCAGAACTGAACGCCTGCCCACGCCCTAGGAGCTCAAACCATGAAACTGTCCCGAACCCTCACCGCCGGCCTGCTGGCTCTGGCTGTCAACAGTGCCTTCGCCGCTGGTAGCCCTGGCGTGGAACACACCACCCAAGGCTTTCTTGAGGCTCTGGCTGCAGGCGGCGGCAAGCCGCTGGAAACCTTGCCGCCGAAAGACGCCCGAGCGGTGCTGACCGGCGCCCAGGCAAGCGTGAAAGTCGACGTGTCCGGTATTCAGGTCGAGCGCCGTACCATCCAGGCCGATGGTCAGCCGCTGGAGATCAGGGTAGTGCGGCCGGAGGGCGCTAAGGGTGACCTGCCGGTGTTCATGTTCTTCCATGGTGGTGGCTGGGTGTTGGGCGATTATCCGACCCACGAGCGGCTGATTCACGACCTGGTAGTGGGCTCTGGTGCGGCAGCGGTCTACGTCGATTACACGCCATCGCCCGAGGCCAAGTTCCCCACAGCGATCAACCAGGCGTACGCCGCCACCCGCTGGGTCGCTGAGCATGGCAAGCAGATCGGTGTCGACGGCAGCCGCCTGGCGGTGGCTGGCAACAGCGTCGGCGGCAACATGGCTGCGGTAGTAGCTATCAAGGCAAAGGAAGCCGGTACTCCGAAGCTGCGCTTCCAGGCACTGCTGTGGCCCGTGACTGATGCCAACTTCAACAACAGTTCCTACAACCAATTCGCCGAAGGGCACTTCCTGACACGCAACATGATGCAGTGGTTCTGGGACAGCTACACGACTGATCCGAAGCAGCGTGACGACATTCACGCATCGCCGCTACGTGCCAGCCTTGATCAGTTGAAAGGTTTACCGCCGGCACTGGTACAAACTGCTGAAATGGACGTGCTGCGTGATGAAGGTGAAGCCTATGCTCGCAAGTTGAATGCCGCTGGTGTGCCGGTAACCGCCGTGCGCTACAACGGGATGATTCACGACTTCGGCCTACTCAACGTCCTGGGCGAAGTGCCTGGTACCCGAAGTGCGATGGACCAAACTGCACAGGCGATCAAACAGCACCTCCAGTAACAGCGGCAATAAGGGCCGGGGCGAACGTTGTCGCCCCCGGTCATTGAGCGGATGAACAGGTCGGGGACAGTGCTGTCCTCGGTATTATCCCTACCGCTAGTCGGATATTTCTAAGGGGTCTGGTGCGACGACTAGCCTCCAGCCTAGCGTCAGGGATAACGCTGAACATTCGGCCCATGGAGGGCCAGTACGCCTCGTCGTCCCGACGCTTTATCTGCTGAGGAGACGATAATGAAAATAACCCTGAAACGCTTGGCGTACATGGGTGCAAGCTTCACCAGCGCGCTAGCCATGGCCGATGCGGCCAGCCCGCCGGCGCTGTCACCTGCGATACCCTTCGACGTCACCGCCAATCCCCCCATCACCCTGGACAACCTGCAGCACGATTTCGACGTGCTGTCGTGGCAGACATTCGTCGCGCTGAACTGGCCCGCCAACGCCGACGGCAGCGCCAACACCTCGGCGAAGATCGGCGCGCCGGGGCAGACGGTCTGGGAGTCATGGAAGGAGAGCTACGAGATTTTCCTGCCCCAGGGCCAGAAGCCGGTCGCCTGGAATCAGAAGGCGCCGCTACCCGCCGCCTGCCAAGGCAAGGGTGACCTGCCTGTGCTGCAGCAGATGGGCAAGGTCGCCGGTGTGCTCGACGAATTCATCCAGCCGTTCAAAACCGGCCCGCTGGTGGACCAGCACGGCACCTACACGCGCAACGCGATCATGGTCAACCAGCCGATGTTCGATGACATCGTCAACAATGGCCTGTACAGCAAGGAAGGCCAGCAAGCGTTCCTGAGCAAGGCCGACAACCGCATCGCCTTCGCCTGCGGTTCGCAAAAGGCCCAGCAGGTCGGCGCCATCATGGTCAAGTCGGCCTGGAAAGTGCTCGATGGCAGCGACAACCCGGCGGATTTCCACTCCGTCGACGCGTTGGTCTACACGCCGGGCAACGCCGACCCGAACAAGGGCGCGTTAATCCCCGAGTCGTGCAGTGCGCAGAAGGTCGGGCTGGTCGGCCTGCACATCGTCCACAAAACCAACGCTGCGCCGCAGTGGGTGTGGTCGAGCTTCGAGCACGTGCGCAACGTGCCGGAAAAGACCACGCCGCTCAACGAGCGCAAAGGCCCCTACCTGTTCTACGACGCCCAGGCCAGCGATCGCCCGGTGAACGAGCCACCCGCGCAACCGTGGGACCCGTCGAAGAAGGCCACGCCTTCGCAGATCGTGCGGGAAATTCCGCTCACCGCCGCAACCCACCAGCTCAACGTGCAGTGGCAGGGCGCGCTCAAGGGCACTGTATGGGCAAACTACCAGTTGATCAGCACCCAATGGCCAACCGACCCCGCCGATAACTGTCAGATACCGTCGCCAACCAACCCACTCGGCACGCCAGCGCCGAACTTCCTGGCCAATGCCACGCTGGAAACCTACAACCAGGGCACGACGCCGCAGGCTTCGTCCAGTTGCATGGAATGTCACAACAACGCGACCACCCGCGTGACCCAGTCACCGCGCACCAGCTTCGCCGATTTCACCTTCCTGCTTGAACGTGCCCAATCCACTGGCGCCAAGGAGTGATGCCATGAGCGACCCGAACCTGCAGAACTTCATCGACCTGTCCGCCGTGCTCACTGGCCTGTCAGCCGACCTGCTGGCGCCTTCGATCGACCCGATCAACCTGCCGCCGGTGTTCTTCGCCACCGCACGGCAAGGCATGGGCACCGCAGCGTTCAGCAACCTGCTCGAGCTGTACGTCAGTATCAAGAGCCAACCCCCAGCGCAGATTGCCAGCGCCGTGCTTGGCAACGCGGACGCGCAGATCGCCCAGGGCGCCCGCTCGATCATGAAGCTGTGGCTGCTCGGCAGCTGGTACCAGCCTTATGACCAAGGCAATGCCCACGCGGGCGACACCCACGTGGTCTCCGACCAGGCCTACAAGGAAAGCTGGGCGTGGAAGATCGCCCAATCCCACCCCATGGGCTACAGCCAGTACCACTTCGGTTACTGGGCCGAGCAGCCACCGACCCTCAAGCAATTCACCGGTGTCGACGCCAAGGAAGGGCAGCAGCCATGAGCACTCTCCACACCCAGAACATCGAAACCGCCGATGTGATCGTCGTGGGCGCCGGCATGGCCGGCAGCGTCATGGCCTACCAGTTGGGCCTGGCCGGCTTGAAAGTGCTGGTGCTCGAGTCGGGCCCGGCGATTCCGCCGAACCGCAGTGAGTATCTGGAGCGCTTCTACACCGCCGTGCTCAAGTCGCCTGAGTCGCCATACCCACCGGAGCAGACCGAGCAGACCCCGGCCACGCAGTTCGCCCCGCGAGCAACTATCCAGGACTTGATCACCGCCGGCAGCAGCGACCCGAACAAGGTGCAGAAAAGCTACCTGGTACAGAAGGGCCCGCAACTGTTCGCCAGCACCTATGAGCGGGTAGGCGGCGGCACCATGTGGCACTGGATGGGCACGGCCCTGCGCCTGTTGCCCAACGACTTTCGCATGCGCAGTGCGTACAACGTCGGGGTCGATTGGCCGATCAGCTACGACGACCTGCAGACCGCCTACTGTCGCGCCGAGGAGGAGATGGGTGTGTCCGCCGATGTCGCCTCGCAGACCTACCTGGGCGTGACCTTCCCGCAGGGCTATGAGTACAGCATGCACGGCATCCCGCCGTCGCTGGTCGACCAGGGCCTGGGCAAGAACGTTACGGGCACGGTGTACCAGAGCGCGGAGAAGGCGCCCGACGGCAAGCCGTACCCAGGCGTCACCCTCAATGTCCGGCAGACCCCGGCCGGGCGCAACTCGCAGAACGACAACGGCCGCCGAGTGTGCGCGGGCAATACCAGCTGCACGCCGATCTGCCCGATCCAGGCCAAATACGACGCCACCGTGACCATGGCCAAGGCACTGGATACCGGCAACGTGCGCATCCTCTACCAGACCGTGGCCAGCGAGGTTCAGGTCGATGCCGATGGGGTCACGGGTATTGATTTCATCCAGTACCAGAACGATGGCACGCGTCAGAACGGCACGGCCCAGGGCAAGCGCTACGTGATCGCCGCCCACGCCATCGAAACGCCGAAGCTGCTGCTCAACTCCATCGGCCCGAACAGCCCTGAAGGGGTTGCCAACAGCAGCGGCCAGGTCGGCCAGGCGTTGGCCGACCACCCGGTGTACCTGGCCTGGGGCCTGATGCCTGAAGGCAAGCCGCTGTTCCCGTTCCGCGGGCCGTTGTCCACCTCGGGGATCGAGGACATGCGCGATGGCCCGTTCCGTAGCCAGCGTGCTGCCTGGCGAATCGAGATCGGCAACGAGGGCTGGAACTGGTCGGTGAACGACCCCTACGCCTCGGTCTGCGATTTCATCGACGGCACCAACAACGGCGGCGCCAACCCCGACAAGCTGGCGTTGTCCGGCCAGGCGCTGGTGCAGCAGCTCAACAGCGTGCTGACCCGCCAGTTCCGTCTGGGCTTCCTGATCGAGCAGGTGGAGAAAGACCCCGACAATGCGCTGTGCCGGGTGGAGAGGACCACGGCGTTCACCGACGGCTTGGGCCTGCCTCGGCCTCAGATCACCTACGAACTGTCCGACTACACCAAGGAGGGCTTCAAGCAGGCGCGCCTGGCCGCCACGCATATCATCACCGAGCTGATGGGCGCCACCGAGCTGACCAACCTGAACCCTAAGCTTGAACCCGGCTCACAAACGGTGTTCGAGTACGACGGCCAGCACTACGCGTTCTTCGGCGCTGGCCACCTGATGGGCACTTACCGCATGGGCTCGGACCGCACCAAGTCGGTGGTGGACAAGGACCAGCGCAGCTGGGACCACCCCAATCTGTTCCTGGTTGGCGACGGCGTGTTCCCCACCACCGGCACCGCCAACCCGACCTTGACCATCACCGCGCTGACCTTCCAGGCCGCCGACGTGGTGGCCAGCGACCTGCTCAAGCGCACGCTGCAGGTGCAAGCCAACCAGGCATGGCAGGGTACGGGCATGCAGGTCAATGGGCAGAGCTGGCAGGTGGCGGTCTGTACGGGCGGGCAGTGGACGGCCAACCCGGCCACCGGCATGGTTGGCGCGCAGGGCAACCCCGCGTTGATCGCCAAGCCCGGCTACACCTTGCCGGGGCAGAACGAAGGGGCGTTGATCGGGCGTATCGGCAGCAACGGCGTGCCGTTCCTGGTGGGTAACCAGGTGCAATTGCCGCGTGGCCAGCAGGGTGAGTTGCAGCTGTGCATCAATGACGACCTGGCGGGACGATATGGGGCTGGCCTGAGCGATAACCTGGGCAGCCTGTCGGTGGAGGTGCGTTTCGGCGCGCTGTAGGCGCTGTCATGCCAACCCCATGGTGCTCCGGCAATGCCGGAGTATTGTGGGGTTGCTCTCTCAGCCCTGGTGAATCAGCGGTTCGCTGCCATGCGCCGGCTACCGCAACTCTTGCAAACGCCAAGGCAGCCGCTGCTGCCGACAAGCGAGCAAGCTGCAAGGCAGCGAAAAATCTGGTTTCCTGACACTCCCGAGCAAACCGTTTTTCGGATGCTGAAAAGCCACCAGGAATGAAATGAGAAAGTACCTTACCGTAACAATCGCACTGCTGGCCCCGCTGCTGCTCAGTGCCTGCTCCACAACGGGCACAGCCAAAGCACCCAGCGAAACGGCAATCACAACGCCCAAATACCTGAAAAGTGACTTGTACGGTGTCTGGTACTCCAACGCCGATGACGGCACCTCTCAGGCGCTGGCGTTGCTGCTGCTCAAGGCAGACGGTTCAGCCACCGACTTCCTGATCCTCAGCGAAAAAAACTCAATGCAGAAGATCGTGCAGCAGTCGTCCTGGTCGTACGACGCTGAACGCAATGTCTTCGAGCAGACAGTCAGCGAAGTATCCATTCAAAAAGGCAAGGCGCCCGCAGCGGTCACTCATCCGCATGAAGTCATCCGGGCATCGGTCGAGCTGATCAAGCTGGATAACAAAGTGATGGGCATCAAGTTCAAAAGGGAAGATGGCGAGGTCACCGGCTACCTCAAGGGCAGCGCCGCCATGCTCGAAAAGCTCAAGCGCATCCAGTAAGCGCGCTTGCCCATGGTGCAATCGAACGCCCGCCGAAGCGGGCTGATGGCTTTCACGATTCCATGACCGGGCATTCCACCCGCAAGAAGGGGAAAAGTTCGTCTGGATTTCGGCATTCGTCGTTCAGCTTCACGCGCGCCGCTTCTGCAAGCGAGCGAGTCGAGTAGCTCGGCTTCAAGCGCAGTTTTTCTTGATTGTCATAAATGTCGAAACCACCCGAAACCGTAGCGGCGTAGAAGCGGGACCCTGATTGAAAGGATTCTTTTTCGATGGGTACAGCTGGAACGATAACAAATCTTGTTTGCATGACCCGTGCCTCCCCAGACATTGACCTTAGTATTAGCCTGAGGTGTGAAGGCATCAATATGACTCATCGAGACGATTCAATGGCGCGCCGTGTCAGTGCTGTCAGGCAACCGTTTGCGAAGCAGGCGGCTGTTCAACCTTGAGCTTTCTGCCGCTGCGAGCGCTGGATACGGTTGACCGCGATCTGCACGCAGGCTGCCACGACACAGAGCAAACCGACTTTCCAGCTGCCCTCAAGGCCAAAATGCTCGGCCAGTTTCCCCGCGATGATCACGCACACGAAGATGGCCACAGGTAGGATCAGTTTGTTCATCAGGTCTTCCGGGGAGGGGCAAAGAAAGGCCCAAGTCTACTTCACTGGGCTTGCCCCGTGACAAAGGACAGCAATAAGCACTTCCCCGCGACTCAGCTTCAGGCATCATGCTCCTAGCCCCACTCGAAAACCGACCCCCTGCCAATGACTGACAGCACCAAATCCAACCGCGCCATCTACGACCTGGACATGCTTCGCGCCGTGGTCATGGTGGCCGACTGCGGCAGCTTCACCACCGCCGCCGCGCGCCTGCACTCCACCCAGTCCACGGTCAGCCAGAAGGTGCGTCGGCTGGAGGAAATGGTCGGCCACCAACTGCTCGACCGCAGCAACCGCGAGGTGCACCCGACCGACGCCGGGGAAACCCTGCTGCGCTACGCACGGCATCTGCTTTCGGTGAGCAACCAGCTGAGCGAGGCGATGTCGGGCGGGGTCTCGGTCACGGTGCGCATCGGCCTGCCGGACGATTTTGTCGCGGGCAAGACGATGCAGGCGCTGGCGGCTTTCAACCGGCTCAACCCGACGGTCAAGCTGGAGATCACCGGTGGCCTGAGCCGTGACCTGATGAGCACCTATGACCGCGGTGAGTTGGACCTGGTGCTGGTCAAGCAGCGCCGCCACAGCCGCGAGGCCAATGCCTGCCAGCCGGAGCGTATCGAGTGGATCGACAGCGCGCAGTATCCGAGCTTCGCCCAGGACCCGATCCCGCTGGTGACCTTTCCACCGCGCGGCCTGTACCGCGATGACATGATCAGCGCGGTCGAGGCCATGGGCCGCAGTTGGCGCATCGGGTTTACCAGTTCGAGCCTGGCGGGTATCCAGGCAGCGGTTGCCAATGGATTGGGGGTCAGCCTGTTGCCGTCGCGGGTGGTGGCGGCTGGGCATCGGGTGCTGGGGGCGGAGGAGGGGTTCAAGCCGATTCGAGTGTTCGAGGCAGCGATCTTCCATCGGCCTACGGCGGATCCGATGGTCAAGGAGCTGGCCGAGATTCTGATTGGCATATTGCGGGCAGAGGCTGAGTAAGCGGGGGGCCGCAGAGCGGCCCATCGACGCGCTTCGTCGCCACGATAAGCGCGGCTCCCACAGGTGTGGATGACCTAGTCAAAATAATCAGAGCCAGATTGCATCCCAATGTGGATAGTCGCCAACTCTCTCGACCAGGCCTGCCCGCTTCGGGTTCATGATGATGTATCGCGCGACTGCCCGAATGTCTTCTTCACGGCGTAATGCCCGGTCATGAAAACCCTTCTGCCACAGCTGACCGCTTCGTCCTTTGTGCCGATTGACCATCATGGTGCTTCGCGATTTCACACGTCGCATCAGTTGCCTCAAGCTCATTGGCCCGAGCTCGACCAGCCAGTGAAAATGGTCGGGCATCACCTCCCAGGCCAGAGATTTGGCGACACACTCTTCCTGAGCCAGGCGGAACTGCGCCACCAGCAAACGTGCCGAGTGAAAGTCTGTGAATTGAGGTGCCCTGCCCAGCGTCGTGCTGGTCAGGAGATACAGCCGGCTGGTTTCCGAAAACCGGCCAAGCCTCAATCGATCTGAATGGGGACGATCCATGTTCCCTGCCTCCTGATAATTTACCCATCAGGTTAGCGGCCGTGAGTTTATCGCAGGGGTAACAATTGGTACCTGGTGTATCTGTAGGGGGGCTGCTTTGCAGCCCATCGCCGGCAAGCGCGGCTCCTACAGGAAATGCACAGCCCTGAGGGCCAGCGCAGTCCACCCTATGGGTCTCACTAGCGACTCAGTTCTACAGCAAATTGCGCAGCCTTCAACTGCAACTGCGCAGGCCCGCCCCAGAATGCGCCATGGCGCACGATCACCCGTTCATGGATGGCCGCCGCCACCGCCGCCGCAGCATTCGGCGCCTTGAACAGAATAAAGCTGGCTTCATTGCCCACCTTCAACCCGTAATCCTGCTTGCCCATCACCCCGGCACTGGCCACGGTCGCCATCTCCAGCGCTACCCGCAGTTCCTCGTCGGTATTGAACCCGGAGCGGTAACTGACCAGCATCGCCCGCTGCAGCATGTCGCCGTTGCCGTAGGGCCACCAGGCGTCCTGGATATTGTCGTTGCCAGTGAACACCCGCACGCCACCGGCACGCAGGCGCAGCACAGGCGGGAAGGCGTGCTCGCCTGGGGCATTGGTCATGATCGAAACGCCGGCACGGGCCAGCACTTCGGCAGTGCGGTCAACCACGGCATCACTGACATCGCCCAGGCCATAGGCGTGGCTGACCGCCACCAGGCCTTGCATGCCCAGTGCCTGGGTACGGGCGGCGATGCGCGCGAGCTGGGCGATGCAAGTGTCGCCCGGTTCGTGCAGGTGGATATCGACCTTCACGCCATGCCGGTCGGCAATGCCGAACACGATATCCAGCTGGGCTTCGGCGTCGCCGTCCAGGGTGGTCGGGTCGATGCCGCCGACTACCTGCACGCCTTCACGCACGGCGGCTTCCATCACTTCGGCAGTGCCGGGGCAGGTCACTACACCGGCTTGCGGGAACGCCACCAGCTCAATGTCGATCAGGTCTTTCCACTTGTCGCGGGCTTCGAGGATGGCACGCAGGTTGGTCAGCCCGGTGGTGGCGTCAACGTCGACATGGCAGCGCATGGCCAGGGTGCCGAACGAGGCGGCCTGGCGGATCAGCGCGTCGGCGCGCTCGACGATTGGCGGGGCGCTGGCGAGTTCGCGTTTTTCCACGGCCAGGCGCTCGCGCAGGCTGGCGACCGGCTGGTGCGGTCGCCAGCGGTCGCCGACGAAGCTCTTGTCCAGGTGGATGTGGCCGTCAACGAAGCCGGGCAGTACCAGCAGGCCTTCGAGGTCGATGGAATCAACGGCGGCGGTGCTGGCGCGCTGCGGGCCGATGTGGCTGATGCGCCCGTCGCGCACGGCAATGTTCAGGGGGTGGCCATCGGCGTCGATGGCATTGATGAACTCACGGTCGTTCATGATGGGGGCCTTTTTTCCGAGGCTTGAGTAGCGTCATACGGTAGGGATGATCCCGGCCCCCCACAAATTAATTATCAGGATCGACCACAGTGCATTTCTTGATGCAGGCAAGCGCATTTGGCCTGCATTAAAAAGTCCACTGAAGTCGATTCTGATAATTAACTTTCAAAGCCTTCGAACTCGGCCCAGGATTGACCGCGTGACCAGCCGCGCCGCCTGATACGGCGCTTTCAGGGCTGCTCAACACCCACAATAAAAACAAATGCCGTATCGGAGTCCTGCCATGATCAATGATTCCAAGCTGCTGCGCGCCGCCTTGATTTTCATTGCCTGTACTTCATTCATTGTCTGTGGCGTGCAACCCATTTTCATGGGTTTGGTCACCGAGCAACTGAGCCTGTCGCTCGACCAGCAGGGCTGGGTGGTGTCGGTCGAGATGATCGGCATGACCCTGGGCACCTTGCTGTGCCCGATCCTGATGAAGCGCCACGGTGGGCGCAGCCTGTGCCTGTCGGTTGGGGCACTTTGCGTGGCCCTGAGCGTCGCCACTGCCTTCGCCAGCACCCACACGGCGTTGCTGATCGTGCGCCTGGCGGCCGGCACCTGCGCCGGGCTGGTGTATGCCTATGCGGTGTCGACGTTGGGCCGCCTGCCCAATCAGGACCGTTCGTTCGGGTTGATGCTGTTGCTGCAGACGCCGGAATACTCGCTGTTTTCCGCAGCGCTGCCATTGCTCGCCGCGCAGAGCGGGACGGTGACCGCCTTGTGCGCATTCGGCCTGTGGTACCTGCTGATCTGTGCTGCCAGCCTGGTGCTGCCGCGTCGCCCGGCAGTATCGCTGGCAAGCAGCGAAGGTTCACCCGCCCAGGGTGGTTCGGCGCGCACCGGGCGCACGGCGCTGGTGGGCATGCTGTTCATGCAGATCGCCATCTATTGCGTGTGGGGTTTTATCGACCAGCTGGCGCGTGACCAGGGCATCGACGGTGTCGATATCGGCTGGGCGTTCGGGCTGTCGGCCATCGGCGGTCTGCCCGGGGCAGGGCTGCCTAGCCTGCTGGGGGCGCGGGTCAACCGTCAGCTGATGATCGCCGTGGGGCTGGTGGCGGTGTTCATCTCCATTGCCATGCTCACCGGCCACACCCGCACGCCGATACAGCTGTTTGTCGCGTTGTTGCTGATCAATTTCGGCTGGGTGCTGTCGCTGTCGTACTACATGGCGCTGATCACCACCAACGACCCGACCGGCAAGCTCACGCCGCTGGTCAGCATTACCTTGATGGGCGCGGCGGCGGTGACCCCGGCACTGATCGCCCTGCTGGTGGAGGGCTCCAACCAGCCGCTGATCTTCCTGCTGGGCACCGGGGCGCTGGTGGTTGCCTTTGCCGTGACCTGCCTGGGGGCGGGGCGCCGGGCGATGCGCAGCAAGGCAGCTGTCTGAACTATCACGCGCCGGTCATGGTCACTCAATCAACACATTACCCTCCTACAGTCGGGACAGGAGCCTTGCACGGCTCCAGTCCGGTCAACCGAATGGGATCGCGCGCGCATGAAGGCAATGGACACGGCTACAGCCAGACGCAAGGGCATCAAGCTCCGCGCCACGGTGATCTACCGCAAGGATGGCGAGGTGCTGTTCGTACGCAAGCGCAACGCCAAATGGAACCTGCCAGGCGGCACGGTGGAGCGCGATGAAACGCCGTTGCAAGCGGCGCATCGCGAGATGGTCGAAGAGACCGGCCTGGCCTTCGACGAGTTGCGCTACATCGCCGAGTTCAGGGAGGACAAGGTCATCCACTACCTGTTCGAAGCCCGCAAGAGCGCGTGCAAACCGCGCCCTTGCAACGAAATCGAGGCCTGCCGCTGGATCAAGCCAAAGGCGGTAGGCAAGCGCCGGGTAAGGCGCCCGATCAAGACCCTGCTCAAGCGCTGCGCGTGAGCTTACGCACTTGCAAAAACGCCCCGCGCTGACGGGGCGTTTGCTTTTCTACTGCAGCGTCGGCGGTTTGGCCGCTGCAGGCAATGCAGCCACTACTGCCTCTATTCGCGAAATTTCCCGCCCCAGTCGTTCAGCTTCCTGATGCTTGCCTTCGGCCTTCAAGCGATCCCGCTGCCGACGCAGGTTGAGCAAATTCTTCTGCAAGGCCAGGCCGGATTTATTGTATTGATCCATGTTTCTCTCGTGGCATTGGCATCCGTGCCGTTGTAGGAAAAATGGACCGTATCAGTGACAAATTCTTGCGGGAACTGGGGTTTCATACAGGAAAATGGCGATACAGCGATTTTGCCTACATTGCACGAAGGAAGCGTCCTACAAAATCACCTGCGGGTTGTTTCAATTCATTTTCATCAAAAGCCCGCCAAATGCCCGTATTTGCTGAGCTTTTCGGCAAACTGGCTATGCCACGGGGATTGGCGTCGCAGCCAAGGCGTTTTCGCCCTGGCCGCAACGTTATGTAGCAATTGCGACGCCGGCGGTGCTCTGCTCACTTGAAGAATTGACTGGGCGTGATACCGAACTGGCGCTTGAACATGCTGGCAAAGGCGCTGGGGCTGTCATAGCCCAGCGTGCCCGCCACATCGATGATGCGCTGGCCTTGGGCGATGCGCTCCAGCGCTTGCATCAGCCGCGCCTGCTGGCGCCACTGGCCGAAGGTCATGCCGGTTTCCTTGCGGAACAGACGCTGGATGGTCTTCTCGTCGACGCCCAGGTGTGCCCCCCAGTCGGCCAGGGTCGAACTGTCCTGCGGCCGCTCGTGCAGGGCCGAGCAGATGGCCCGCAGGCGTTTGTCGCTGGGCTGCAGCAGTTTCAGCGGCAGGGTTGGCAGCACGCAGATCTCGTCGAGGATCAGGCGCATGATCCGCGCTTCGCGTGAGTCCTCGACAAACGGCCCGGCGAAGTCGACCGACGCCTTGATCAGCTCGCTGAGCAGCGGTGAGATGCTGATGGCCTTGCTTGCCAGCGGCAGGTCGAGCGCTGCAGCGGGGTGCACGAACACGCTGCGCATCTTCACGTCACCGACGCAGCGGATGGCGTGCACCTGGCCGCAGGGCATCCAGATGCCGCGGCTGGTAGGCACGGTCCAGCGTTCGGCCTGGGACTCGACCAGCATCAGGCCCTTGATGGCGTAGATCAGTTGGTGCTTGGCATGCGAGTGAGCGGCGATGTACCAGTCTGGCGGGTAGTCGGTTGCCCGGCTGGCCACCTCCCAGGGCCATTCATCGACCTCCATCAGCAGTTCGTGCTGGGGTTTGACCATGATGCTCTCGTCCAGTCCAACAGGCGCGGCCATCTTAGCAGCAGCGGGCAGGCCGTGCTTTCGAGCGGGTTGCCGGCAGCAGCGCGGTGGCCAGGCCCAGCAGCGGCAGGAACGAGATCACCTGGTACACCCACTCGATGCCATGCAGGTCGGCCAGTTCGCCAAGGCCCGCGGCACCGATGCCGCTGATGCCGAACATCAGGCCGAACATCACCCCCGAGACCATGCCGACGCGGCCAGGCACCGCCTCCTGGGCGTAGACCACCAGCGCGGCAAAGGCCGACGACATCACCAGGCCGATGGCCACCGCCAGTACCGCAGTCCAGGCCAGGTTGGCGTAGGGCAGGGCGAGGGCGAACGGGGCCACGCCGAGGAACGAGATCCAGATCACCGCCTTGCGCCCGATGCGGTCACCCACTGGCCCGCCGGCAAAGGTGCCCAGGGCCACGGCGGCGAGGAACACGAACAGGTACAGCTGGCTTTGCTGCACGCTCAGGCCGAAGTGCTCGATCAGGTAGAAAGTGAAGTAGTTGGTGAACGACGCGATGTAGACGAACTTGGCGAACATCAGCACCGAGATCACCCCGACCGCGCGCCACATCGCGCCTTTCGACAGCCCCGGCGCCTGCTGCCCGGCCAGGCCCTTGAGCTGGATCTGGCCGTGGCGTATGGTCCAGCCGGTGACGCGCAGCAACACCAAGATGGCCAGGGCGGCTGCCAGCATGAACCAGGCAATGGCCGCCTGGCCGTGGGGGATGACGAGGGCGGCAGTCAGCAGTGGGCCGATCGCGGAACCTGTGTTGCCGCCGACCTGGAAGGTCGATTGCGCAGTGCCGAAGCGCCCGCCGGAGGCCATGCGCGCCACCCGCGAGGCTTCCGGGTGGAAGGTCGCTGAACCGATGCCCACCACCGCGGCGGCGAACAACAGCATTTCGTAACTATTGGCCAAAGCCAGCAGGGCGATGCCGACCAGGGTGAACAGCATGCCGGTGGGCAGCAGGTAGGGCATGGGGCGCTTGTCGGTGTACATGCCGACCCAGGGTTGCAGCAACGAAGCGGTCACCTGGTAGATCAGGGCGATCCAGCCGATCTGGGCGAAGCTCAGCGAGAAGTCGCGCTTGAGCATCGGGTAGATCGACGGCAGCACGGCCTGGATCAGGTCGTTGAGCAGGTGGGCGAAGGCGGCGGCACCGACGATGCGGACCAGAAAGCCCTGGGGTTGATCGGCGGTGGCGGTCGGGGCCAAGGTGGCGGCAGGAGTCGTCATGGGCGAGGCTCTTTTTCGAGTGAGGGCAAGGCATTGCCCGACGGAGGTTATCCAGCCGGGCAATGCCTGTCTCACGTCGAACAGGCACTCACTGTCGCGATTCGGACATTCAGTCGTCAGGGGGGCGTTGTCGATCACCAAGCGGTAGAGATTCCGACAGCCAGGCGGGCAAGCGGCTGTTCATCCTGCTATGCCTAACTATGGCGCATTCACTCGCCCCAGGCCCCGGCGCCCCGGGGGCGAGTGTCTGGCACAGGTGCCGAGCAACTGGGAGGTGCCACATGCTTTTCATCATTCAGTGGAGCATTGCCCCGGAAAACCGCAACGCCGTCATGGCCCGCTTCGCCAAGACTGGCGGCCTGCCACCCGCCGAGCTGAAGGTCCATGGCCGTTGGCATGCAGTCGGCGAGCTGCAGGGTTTTGCCGTGGTCGAAAGCAATGACCTGCAACCTGTCTTGCATTGGACGATGGACTGGAGCGACCTGGCGCACATGCAGGTCAGCCCGGCGATGACCGATGCAGAGCTGGCCCCGATACTGGTGGCGGCAGTGAACAAGATGACGCACTGAGTGGCGTAGTCAGGATGGCTGGGGGTGTCGTGCCTGCTCTGGCCATCCACTTCAACAGCGTGGCGCTGGGTATCGCCACCGTTGCCGTAACGTAGCCGATAACGGCTGGCGATCAGATCGCGTCCATCCACCGGTGGGTGATCATCCGGGAGTAGGGCTGCGGGGATGATCAATGTGGGACTCAGATTCTGATGTTGCTTCGGCCTGCCTCATCGCCGGAAAGCTGGCTCCCACCGGTGTTTCACGGGGCTCAATAGCGGTGATTCACCTGTGAGAGCGGGTTGTTAAGCTGCCTTCAGCTTCTGCTCGGTAGCCTTGTTGCGCCCTCCAAGCCATACCAGCAGCAACCCGGCAGCTGCCAGTACGCCACCCGCCATCGGCACTGCGGCATAACCGAGGTCCAGGCTGATCACTGCGCCGCCCAGCGCTGCGCCAACCGCGTTACCCAGGTTGAACGCACCGACGTTGATCGACGACGCCAGCCCGGGCGCTTCGATGGCGGCGGTCATCACCCGCATCTGCAGCGGCGGCACCACGGCGAAGGTGAACATGCCCCACACCAGCAAGGCGATGGCGGCACCGATATGGCTGCCCAGCACCAGCGGCATCAACAGCATGATCAGCGCCAGCACGCCGAGGAAGATGCGCGCCGAGCCATCCAGCGACCAGTCGGCCAGGCGGCCACCGAGGCTGTTGCCCAACGTGAAGCCAATGCCGATCAGCACCAGGCCAAGGGTGACGAAGCTGTCCGAGGCGCCGGTCAGTTGCGCCAGCACCGGCGCCACGTAGGTATACAAGGTGAACATGGCGCCAGCCCCCAGCACCGTGGTGGCCATCGCCAGCAGCACGCTGGGACGGGCGATCACCGCCAGTTCCCTGCGCACATGCGGCACGCTACCACGCTCACCCTTGGGCAGGGCGTACCACAGGGCCGCCATGGCCAGCAGGCCGAGCACCGCCGTGCCGGCGAACGCCATGCGCCAGCCGACCTGCTGGCCAACCCAGGTGGCCGCCGGCACACCGCCGATGTTGGCGATGGTCAGGCCCATGAACATGGTTGCCACGGCGCTGGCCTGTTTGTCCTTGGGCACGACGCTGGCGGCCACCACGGCGCCAAGGCCGAAGAAGGCGCCATGGTTGAGGCTGGTGACCAGGCGCGAGGCGAGCAGGGTGTAGTAGTCCGGTGACAGCGCCGAAAGCAGGTTGCCCAGGGTGAAGATCGCCATCAGCGCCATCAGCGCCGCGCGTTTGCCGAAGCGGCTGAACAGCAAGGTCATGATCGGCGCGCCGACCATCACGCCGATGGCGTAGGCGGTAATCAGCATGCCAGCGCTGGGGATGCTCACGTCAACGCCTTGGGCAATCACCGGCAGCAGGCCCATCGGGGTGAATTCGGTGGTGCCGATGCCAAAGGCACCGATGGCCAGGGCGAAGAGGACGCGTCCGGCTTTCATTGGGCTGGCTCCTGCGCGGTTGGATGGAAGTGCGGCGGTCGGTAATCGGCGATGGACATGGCATCAATCCCAGATCGGCGCCAGGCCTTCAGGGCTGACTTCGCGGCCATTGCGTTCGAGCTTGGCGATACGGGCCATGTCCTCGTCGTCCAGGCGCAGGTCGCGGGCGAGCAGGTTGCTGGCCAGGTTCTCGCGCTTGGTCGAGGACGGGATCACCGCGTAACCCAGCTGCAGGGCCCAGGCCAGGGCAACCTGGGCGACGGTGGCCTTGTGCTTGTTGGCGATCTCGGCCAGCACCGGGTCTTTCAGCACCTTGCCGTAGGCCAGGGTCATGTAGGAGGTGACGGTGATGCCTTGCTCCTTGAGGAACGCGGTCAGCTTGGTGTTCTGCAGGTACGGGCTGAGCTCGATCTGGTTGGTGGCGATTTCGCCTTTGCCCACCACGGCGATGGCTTGCCTGGTCAGCTCGATGTTGAAGTTGGACACGCCGATCTGACGGGTCAGCCCCTGTTTCTTGGCTTCGGCCAGCGCTTGCATGTATTCGGTCAGTTCGACGCCGTTGCCGGGGGCCGGCCAGTGAATCAGCAGCAGGTCGACGTAGTCGGTGCGTAGTTTCTTCAGGCTGTCGTGCAGGCTCGATATCAGCTTGTCAGCGGCGTAGTTGTCGACCCAGACCTTGGTGGTGATGAACAGCTCGCTGCGTGGCACACCGCTTTCAGCGATAGCCAGGCCGACATCGGCTTCGTTCTTGTAGATCTGCGCGGTGTCGATGACACGGTAGCCCAGTTCAAGGGCCGACTTGACCGAATCGATGACGGCCTGGCCGGTGAGACGGAAAGTACCGAGGCCGAAGGAAGGAATGCTCATGGGGTCTGCTCCAGTCAGGTGGACGTGTGGTCGAAGCGAGCCGGTCGGCTGTGTTTCGATCACCTTTCGAGTGAGGAGCAGTGTGCAGGTTTCAGTTTGATTGATTAAGACGGGGTACAGCCAAGGTCATTTGACTTGAAATCACGAATGAGCCGGTAGTCCATGCCTGAGGGGCACGCTCTGCCAGGAATGCGAGCGTTAGTTACCACATCTGCAACTGCCTGATTGTTTTGATGACACCTCGCATCTACAGAGGCTTTCACCATGACGATATCCACTGGCGGGCAGGCTTCGTTGCAGGACCTGCTCATCACTCGACAACTGCCGCTCTGGCTGCGCACGCTCAAGCCAGCACAGCTGGTCACGCTCAATCAGTACCTCGGACAGCAGATGGAGGCAGAGCAGCAGGTACGTGAGTTATACAGCGACATCAAAGGCCTGGATGAGTTCGCCGCGCCTCTTGTGCAAAAGAAGCTGCATGACGGTCACCGGCTTGCGGTGGACGTAAGCAAAGCTCAGATCCGTTTCAAGGTGACTCTCCCGTCAGCGCTGGCAGCGCTGTCGGGCAAGCCTGTGGAGCGCTTTTTCCAGCATTCCTTGTTGCAGGCGGCCCTGCACAACTTCTCGGCAGACGAAGCACAGTCAATGCCCGGAGCGCAAATCCTGGATGCAGGCGGCCAGCCTGAACCGCTGGCGCCCGAGGCATTTGCCGGGATTTGCCGGGCGCTGGATATCGGTAAGCAATACCAGGACTACCTCAAGCAGCACCTGATGGCACCTGGTGCGACCGGCGCCGAGGCGCGACGGCGGATCGAAGAGGGCTTTCGCTCGACGCTGGCAGCCACGGTGCAGTTGGCCTACCTGAAGGGGGAGCTGCAAGAACAGATCTTTCAGTCGTTTATGACAATGGTCGCAGCTGACCAGGCGCACAGTGGCAGCCAGCGCGAGCTCCCTGTACTGGTCGCCAAGTCTTGGCGTGTGCTCGGCAAGCAGATACGGGGGGCCATGGCGTTCGAAGTGCGAAGGGATGAACACCCTGACGCGCCGCTGCAAGGGGTGGTGTGCTGGATTCCGGGGGACGAGCAAGGGGCCTTGAGCTGGTATGAAAGCTGGGACGTGCTGTTCGCCACCCTTGGCAAGCAATTGCGCTTGCCAGGTTATGACCGCTTCTTCCAGCGCTTTATCGGCGAGCGTGACCGGATAGCGTTCACTCAAGCCCTGGCCAAGGCCGCAGCACGGCGAGCGCCCCATCTGCCGGTTGAGCTCGACGGGCGATATGAGTCTATCAACCTGACGGTGTTTGCCCACATGCGCCAGGTGCAGATTGATACGCTGCTCGACAATGCCCTGTTGCTGGCACCGCCCACGGCGGACAGGGACACCCAGGAGCGCGACCAACGCTTGCATTTCTACCGACGCCGCGCTGGCCACCTTGGGGCTAGCCAGCCTGTTCGTGCCTTGGCTCGGCGTGCCGTTGCTTGCCGTGATGGCTTATGACGTCGTGGATGGCATCTATGAGGGCTATGCCGATTGGCAGTTGGGTGATCGCCAGGCCGCTCTGGAGCACGTGTTGGGTGCCGCTGAAAACGCGGTTCTGGTGGGCGTGGGGGTAGGGGTCGGCATCGCGGCGCAGCGGGTGTTGAAGAGCGCTAAAGTGGTGTCCAGGCTGGTGCCGGTCCCTATCAATGACAGCCAGTTCAGGCTCATCCACCCTGATCTGCCTGGGTACGAGGTACTGGATGATAGCCTGGCCGCAGGAGAGCCATCAGGTGAACCTGGCCATGAGCGCCTGCGGACCCCGGCGGCTACCTTTGAAGTTGCCAAAGACCCGCTCACACAGCAATGGTCTGTTCGCCACCCGGTAAGGCCAGACGCCTACGCTCCGATGCTCGAGCACAATGGGGCCGGAGGATGGAGGCACGAGTTCGAGACACCGCAAGACTGGCAGGGCAGGAGCGTGCTGTTTCGGCGCCTGGGCAGTGCATTGGGCGACGTTCCCGAACAAACCATTGACGATGTGCTGCTTGCCACTGGTTTCGATGAGGCTCGCCTGCGCCGCCTGCACCTGGAAAATGCCGCCGCGCCAGCACGCTTGCTCGATGCCCTGCAGCGCTATCAGCTGCATCAGCAGGCACCTTTGCTGCAAGGGCAGGCTTTCGAATTGCGATTGAGCCAGCAACAAGCTGCACCGACGGCTGCGGCTCAGGTTTTGCGCAATGTGTTCCCTGGCTTGACTCCACGTGGCGCCGAGGAAATTGTCGGGCGAGCGCCTCGACGCTTGGTCCAGTCCATGGTGGAGGATAAAAAGGTACCCCTTCAGCTGGCGGGGGAGGCGCGCTGGCTGCTGCGCGATAGCCGCATTGACAGGGCTAGCGCGGGCCTGCGGCAAACGGCTGCGATCAATGCGGATACTGAGCGCTTGGCGCTTGGCCTGTTAGCCGATATTGCGCCCTGGCCGGACACCCTCAGGGTGGAGGTGCGCGATGACAGGGGTGGGGTAATCGCCAAGGCAGGCGCGGATTCGGCGGGTGAGGTACGGGTCATCCAGCGTGACGGTGCAAGCTACCGCGCCTATGACGCGGCAGGAAGGCTGCTGACCAACGATACGTTGGGCGACCCCTTGTTCAAGGCCTTGCTGTCACAGGTGAATGATCAGCAAAGACGTGCCTTGGGGGAAGCTGCCGCATCCCCTGCTGCCATGGCTGAACGGTTGAGCCAGGATGCCTTCGAACAACGTGACAGGGCGGCAAGTCTCATCGGCTTGCAACCGCTCCCGCGTGGCTTGAAACCGCTGGTGAGGTCAGGGGACGGGCGTTTGGGTTATCCGCTGAGCGGGGGCGCGGGGAAGTCCCTGGGAGAGGAAGATGTAGCTGCGGATCTTGAGGATGACGAGGCCTTCCCAGACGCTTTGGAGCAGGGCGTGCGTCGACTGTTTCCTGCACGGGACGAGGCTACCGTGCAGATGTACCTGCGTGGCCTAAGCGGTGGGGCAAACGACCCGTGGCCGGCCTATCGCGAGCTGGTGAACCAGGTCAGGACGCTGCGTCGAAGCTTGGCGGTGTGGCGCGGGCAGGATGCCGAGCGCACACGGATAGCGCAGGAGATCTTCGATCGCTGGCAGCCGGTATTGAACGGTGAAACACCTGCTTTCGAGCTGGACCTGGATGGGCAGGTGCCTGGCGGCCTTGCGCCGCTACCCGCTTCCGTCCAGTGGGGGCGTCTGACGCGGTTGACCTTGCGCAGTATCGACCTTGCGCAATTCGACGCCTCGCTGGTCGAGCGCCTGGATGGCCTACGCCATCTGAGCCTGGTTGACAGCGCCATTACTGCCGTGCCGGACTGGCTCCTGAACCTTGAGCAGCTTGAAGGGTTGAACCTGAGCAACAACCAACTCGCCGCTTTGCCCGCAGGCATCGCTCGCCTGGGGCGCCTGACGGAACTGAACCTGGCCCACAACCGGTTTACCCAAGTGCCCGTCGAGGTCGGCGAACTCGGTCAACTCAGGGTATTGAACCTTCAGAACAACCACGTTGTAGTCGATGGTTCGGGACGGGCGCATCTGGCGCGCTTGCATCGCCTTGAAGTACTGGCCCTGAGTCATAACCCACTGGGTGACCTGGGGAGCCTGCCGAGCAACATTGCACTCGAGCGGATTTCGTTGCGTTTTGCCCGGTTGACGGAGTTCCCCAGTCAACTGGTCAGGCAACATGCCAGGTTGAACTTGAGCCTTGAAGGAAACAGCATTTCTGAGCTGAGCCCCGAATCCGTGCGCGTGATTCAACTGAACAGAAATCGGATCAACCTGGGGTATAACCCTTTATCGACGCGCGCCGTCAGCCTCCTGCAAGAGGCTGCATCCGATGAACATCCGGACCTTTTGAACGGCGGGCGCGTTGTCCTGCAAGAAGCCCCGGGACCATCGCCTGCAGCAGCCGAAACGCCTTGGTTGAGCGGGTACGAGGGCGAAACGTTGGCCAGGCGGCGCGAGCAATGGCAGCGTCTGCAGGCTGACGAAGGCTCTGCTACGCTGCGAGCATTGCTCAACGAACTCGCCCAAGACCCTTTGTATAACCGCCATCCCGCATTCATACGGGCCCGTGTCTGGGCACTGCTGGATGCCTGCGAGTTGAACCCAGGCGTACGCCAGGAGATCTTCACTGTCGCCGGTGATGCCTTCGGTGATCAACCCTTGTTGATGCTCAGCAACCTGGAGGTGAGAAGCCAGATCATTCAGTCGACCGCCGGCTTGGCTGGAGACCAGGTACAAGCGGCGCTGCTGCGGATGGGGCGCAGTCTGTATCGTTTGAACGAGGTCGATCGAATTGCTTCCAACGAAGTCGGGCAAAGGCAGCGAGCCGGGCGATATGTCGACTCGGTGGAGTTGCTCCTGGCGTATCGCCAGGGGCTGGCGAGTTCGCTGGACCTTCCGGTGAATGTTGACCAGATGCAGTTGCCGATGCTTGCCGATATAAGCCTTGAAGAACTTGATCTCGCGCGGGACGAGGTGCTGGACGGGGAGAGCGACGCAGCCGTGGGCGTGTCGCTGGCGTCACGGGATTTCTGGCGAGAATACCTGCGCGCTCGGCACGAGCAGCAATTCAGCGACCTGGACAATGAGTTTGCACAGCGTCTGGAGGACCTGGAAGAGCAAGGGCTCGATTTAAACCAGTACTTCGCTTTATCCGGGGCGTTGGCTGCCGAACGCAATGTCAGGCTCGAACAGCTGTATCTCGACCTGACCCATGAGGCGTATCGCAATGAGAGCGCGCCAGAGTAGCTGAGGGAAAGGCACAAGGCCCGCCATGGTGGTGATGCCAATGGCGGGCCTTGAACGACGCCGTGATCAGCGCCGACGGAACAGCGGCAGCGGCTCGTCGGTGGCGCCCTGGTAGGTCACCGAGAAGTCCTTCAGGCTCTGCAGCGCGTCTTCCGGGTCCTTGTCGGCACGGATGGCGAACGCGTCGAAACCGCAGCGGGCCATGAAGAACAGCTGGTCGCGCAGCACGTCGCCGATGGCGCGCAGTTCGCCCTTGTAACCGTAGCGGTCCCGCAGCAGGCGCGCATTGGAGTAGCTGCGCCCGTCGGTGAAGGCCGGGAAATTCAGGGCGATGACCTGGAAGTGCTGCACGTCATCGCCGATCTCTTCCACTTCCTGGTCGCTGTCCAGCCACACGCCCAGGCCGCCGTCGCGGGCCTTGAGCACGTGGGCATGGTCGCGCCACATCTGCAGCGGGACGATGTAGTCGTCGCAGTTGGTCAGCTCGTCGAACGAGGTGTCCTTGGGCAGCAGGTGCCAGGTTTCGTCGACGATCTGGTTGTTCTTAATGATTCGCTGCATAGACGCGTTCCTTGAAAGGGTCGATGCCGATACGCTGGTAGGTGTCGATGAAACGCTCTTCCTCGGTACGTTGTTCGACGTACACGGCGATCAGCTTCTCGATCACATCAGCCATGTCACCCTGGGCGAACGACGGGCCGAGGATCTTGCCCAGGCTTGCGTCGCGCGCGGCGTTGCCGCCCAGCGATACCTGGTAGAACTCCTCGCCCTTCTTGTCCACCCCGAGGATGCCGATGTGGCCGACGTGGTGGTGGCCGCAGGCGTTCATGCAGCCAGAGATGTTCAGGTCGATCTCGCCAATGTCGAACAGGTAGTCCAGGTCGTCGAAACGGCGCTGGATGGATTCGGCGATCGGGATCGACTTGGCGTTGGCCAGCGAGCAGTAGTCACCGCCGGGGCAGCAGATGATGTCGGTCAGCAGGCCGATGTTCGGCGTGGCGAAGCCGCTCTCGCGCAGCTCCATCCACAGCGCGTGCAGCTGGCGCTGCTCGACGTCGGCGAGGATGATGTTCTGCTCGTGGGAGGTACGCAGGAAGCCGAAGCTGTAGCGCTCGGCGAGGTCTGCCACGGCGTCCAGCTGCTTGTCGGTCAGGTCGCCAGGGGCAACGCCGGTCGGCTTGAGCGACAGGGTCACGGCCACGTAGCCAGGGCGCTTGTGGGCGCGAGTGTTGCGCGAGCGCCAACGGGCGAAGCCTGGGAATTCGGCGTCCTGGGCGCTGTAGTCGACGTTGTCGAGGGCCAGGTAGTCCGGGTCGACGAAGTGGCGCGAGACGCGCTGGACTTCGGCTTCGGTCAGGGTGGTGCTGCCGCCACGCAGGTGGGCCATTTCGGCCTCGACCTTCTCGGCGAACACTTCCGGGGTCAGTGCCTTGACCAGGATCTTGATCCGCGCCTTGTACTTGTTGTCACGGCGACCGTAACGGTTGTACACGCGCAGGATGGCGTCGAGGTAGCTGATCAGGTCCTGCCATGGCAGGAACTCGTTGATGAACGAGCCGATCACCGGGGTACGGCCCAGGCCACCACCGACCAGCACGCGGAAGCCCAGCTCGCCAGCGGCATTGCGCACCGGCTCCAGGCCGATGTCGTGCACTTCGATGGCGGCGCGGTCTTCCTTCGAGCCGTTGATGGCAATCTTGAACTTGCGCGGCAGGTAGGCGAATTCCGGGTGGAAAGTGGTCCACTGGCGGACGATTTCGCACCATGGGCGCGGGTCGACGATTTCATCCGCGGCAACACCGGCGAACTGGTCGGTGGTGGTGTTGCGCAGGCAGTTGCCGCTGGTCTGGATCGCGTGCATCTGCACGGTGGCCAGCTCGGCGAGGATATCCGGGATGTCTTCCAGCGCCGGCCAGTTGAACTGCACGTTCTGGCGGGTGGAAATGTGGGCGTAGCCCTTGTCGTAGTCGCGGGCGATCTTGGCCAGGGTGCGAACCTGGGTGGCGTTCAGCTGGCCGTACGGCACGGCGACACGCAGCATCGGCGCGAAACGTTGGATATAGAGGCCGTTCTGCAGGCGCAGAGGGCGGAATTCTTCTTCGCTCAGCTCACCGGCCAGGTAGCGGCGGGTCTGATCACGGAACTGCTTGACGCGGTCCTCGATGATCCGCTGATCGTACTCGTCGTATACGTACATAAAAGTCCTGTCTCAGGCTGCATGCAGCTATTCGCGCGCACGGCCGCGCACTCCGGTTCGGAGCCGGGGAACGATAGCAGGTTGGGTTTATGCGCTAAAGTGATGTTTTTGCATATGAAAAGAACCAAACGAACTAAGTGAGACTGACTGGCATTTGTTACCCCAAGGTGCGACGGGTTTATACTCGTTGGTTTGTTTCAAGGGGTGTATCCGCATGCTCAAGGCGCTTTGCCAAAGCTTGTGCCTGAGCCTGCCGCTGGCAGCTTCCGCTCAGGCCGCTTCGGTGGTCTTTCTCAACCCTGGCCATTCGAACGAGACGTTCTGGACCAGCTACTCGCGTTTCATGCAGGCTGCCGCCGACAAGCTGGGCATGACCCTGCGGGTGGAGTACAGCGAGCGCGATGCCACACTGGCGATGAGCCAGGCCCGGGCGGTGCTCAAGGGCCCGCAGCGGCCGGACTACCTGGTGCTGGTCAATGAACAGTACGTGGCGCCAGAGATCATCCGCCTGTCTCGGGGCACCGGGGTCAAGCTGTTCCTGGTCAACAACGGTCTCACCGCCAGCCAGGCCAGGAGCATCCAGGCCCAGCCCGACAAGTACGGGCAGGTGCTCGGCAGCTTGACCTCCAACGACCAGCAGGCGGGCTTTCGCATGCTGCATGAAATGGTCGCCTTGCTGCCGCGTGACAATGAGCCGATCGACCTGGTGGCCTTTGCCGGGGTCAAGACCACCCCGGCTTCACAGTTGCGCGAGGAGGGCATGCGCCAGGCGTTGGCCGACTTCCCCCAGGTGCGCCTGCGCCAGGTGGTGTATGGCGGCTGGAACCGCGAACGCGCCTACGAGCAGGCGCAACAGTTGCTGCAGCGCTACCCGAAGGCCCGGCTGGTGTGGGCTGCCAACGACCAGATGGCCCTCGGCGCCATGCAGGCGTTCGAGGAGGCCGGGCGCAAGCCAGGGCGCGATGTGGTATTCGGTGCCATCAACAGTTCGCCGGAAGCCTTGCGCGCCCGTATCGATGGGCGCCTGGGCGTGCTGATGGGCGGGCACACCACGCTCGGTGGCTGGGCCATGGTGCTGCTGCACGACGATGCCCACGGGTTGGAGGTGAATCGCGACGGCAAGCGTGAGCACATGCTGCCGGTGCTGCAGTCGATTGACCAGGCCAGGGCGCGGCGATGGCTGAAGCTGCTGGAGCGGGACGACTACGGGGTCGATTTCCAGCATTACAGCGCCGAAGGGCGCCCGCCGAGCTACCAATACCCGTTTCTGACGTCACCCGTCGACTATTGAAAGACCTTGCTTGAGCGAAGGGCATTGCTCGTCTTAACTGCTGGTGGTGAAGTGCATTCCCATAACCACTACAAGAGGCAATGCAATGGGAAACTCTACCAAGGTCCGCAAAGCTGACAGCAGTGTCGATGCCTGGGCGATCCTCTGCCTGATCGTCCTGGTGGTGGTCACTGCCGTATATTGGGTCAGCCACCAGTGACTTGAACTCAAGACCGTGATGCAGCCAGAACGCCTGTGGGAGGGAATCCCGCAGGCGTTTTTGTTGGTTTGCAGCGCGTTCAGCGGGCTGTGAGGTGCAGCGCCAGTTGCACCAGGCCGATCAGCACGGCAATGAACACCAGGGTAAACAGTGTACCCAGCACGATGAAGTGGCTGGCCTTGCCGTGGGTGAAATCGCGGGCGCGGTTCTTGCCGCTCTGCACGCCGAAGGCGGCGGCGAGGATGCTGTGCAGCATCTGCCAGAAGGTCGGGGGCTTGCCTTGGCTGGAATCGTCCATGGTGGCTCCTGAAGAATCAGAGGCTATCAGGGACAGTGTAGGCAATGGGCGGGAGGTTGCCTGTGCCGGCCTCTTCGCGCCGAACCGCCGCGAAGAGGCCGACGCGGTCTTAGCTGTCGTACCCGAGGTTAGGCGCCAACCAGCGCTCGCTCACGCTGATGTCCTGGCCCTTACGCGCGCTGTAGCGCTCGATCTGGTCCTTGTCGACCTTGCCCACGGCGAAGTACTGCGCCTGCGGGTGAGCGAAGTACCAGCCGCTGACCGCCGCCGCCGGGAACATCGCGAAGTGCTCGGTAAGGAACACACCGCTCGGCCCGGTCTCGCCAATCGCGGTGCCATCGAGCAGGCGGAACAGGGTTTCCTTCTCGGTGTGGTCCGGGCAGGCCGGGTAGCCCGGGGCCGGGCGGATACCGCTGTACTGCTCCTTGATCAGCGCCTCGTTGTTCAGGTGCTCGTCGCGGGCATAGCCCCAGTGCTCTTTGCGCACCTGCTCGTGCAGCCACTCGGCACAGGCCTCGGCCAGGCGGTCGGCCAGGGCCTTGACCATGATCGAGCTGTAGTCGTCGCCCTTGTCCTGGTACGCCTTGGCCACTTCCTCGGCACCGATGCCGGCGGTGGTGATGAAGCCGCCGACGTAGTCGGTGACGCCGCTGGCCTTGGGCGCGACGAAGTCGGCCAGGGACAGGTTCGGCTTGCCATCGGGCTTGATGGTCTGCTGGCGCAGGTGATGCAGGGTGGCCAGGGCCTGGCCGTCTTCGCCGTAGACTTCGATGTCGTCATCGGCAACCTGGTTGGCCGGCCAGAAACCGAACACCGCGCGGGCGCTGATCAGCTTCTCGTCGATCAGCTTGTCGAGCATCTCGCGGGCATCCTTGTACAGCGCGGTGGCGGCTTCGCCGACCACTTCGTCGGTGAGGATGCGCGGGAACTTGCCGGCCAGGTCCCAGGAGATGAAGAACGGGGTCCAGTCGATGTACTCGGCCAGGGTGCGCAGGTCGATGTCTTCCAGCACCTTGACGCCGGTGAAGGAAGGCACCGCTGGCTGGTAGCCGGCCCAGTCGTACTGTGGCTTGGTGGCGATGGCCTGGGCGTAGCTCAGGCGCTCGGTGCGGGCGCTGCGGTTGGCGGTGCGCTCGCGCACTTCCACGTAGTCCTGGCGGGTCTTCTCGACGAAGCCAGGCTTGAGCTCCTTGGACAGCAGCTGGGTAGCCACCCCCACCGCACGCGAGGCGTCGGTGACGTAGACCACGGCGTCGTTGCTGTACTTGGGTTCGATCTTGACCGCAGTGTGTGCCTTGGAGGTGGTGGCGCCGCCGATCATCAGCGGCAGGTGGAAGTCCTGGCGCTGCATTTCGCGGGCGACGTGGACCATCTCGTCCAGCGACGGGGTAATCAGGCCAGACAGGCCGATGATGTCGCACTTCTGTTCGCGGGCGGTCTGCAAAATCTTCTCGGCAGGCACCATCACGCCGAGGTCGACGATGTCGTAGCCGTTGCAGCCCAGCACCACGCCGACAATATTCTTGCCGATGTCATGCACGTCGCCTTTGACGGTGGCCATGAGGATCTTGCCCTTGGCTTGCGGCTTGTCGCCTTTCTCGGCTTCGATGAAGGGGATCAGGTGCGCCACGGCCTGCTTCATCACGCGGGCCGACTTGACCACCTGGGGCAGGAACATCTTGCCGGCGCCGAACAGGTCGCCGACCACGTTCATGCCGTTCATCAGCGGGCCTTCGATGACCTCGATCGGGCGCGCGCACTGTTGGCGGCACTCTTCGGTGTCTTCGACGATGAAGGCGGTGATGCCCTTGACCAGTGCGTGCTCCAGGCGTTTTTCAACGGGCAGCGAACGCCATTCTTCGTTTTCCACTTCCTTGGTGGCGCCGCCGCCCTTGTAGTCGTCGGCAATCGCCAGCAGGGCGTCGGTGCCGTGCGGGGTGCGGTTGAGCACCACGTCCTCGACCTTCTCGCGCAGTGCGGCCGGGATCTCGTCATAGATCTCCAGCTGGCCGGCGTTGACGATACCCATGGTCAGGCCGTTCTGGATCGCGTGGTAGAGGAATACCGAGTGGATCGCTTCACGTACCGGGTTGTTGCCGCGGAACGAGAACGACACGTTGGACACGCCGCCCGAGCTCAGTGCGTGGGGCAGGTGATCACGGATGTAGGCGCAGGCCTCGATGAAGTCGACGGCGTAGTTGTTGTGCTCTTCGATGCCGGTGGCGACAGCGAAGATGTTCGGGTCGAAGATGATGTCTTCCGGCGGGAAGCCCACTTCGTTGACCAGGATGTCGTAGCTGCGCTGGCAGATTTCTTTCTTGCGCGCGGCGGTGTCGGCCTGGCCGACCTCGTCGAAGGCCATCACCACCACGGCGGCGCCATAGCGCTTGCACAAGCGGGCGTGGTGCTTGAACTGCTCGACGCCTTCCTTCATGGAGATCGAGTTGACGATGCCCTTGCCCTGGATGCACTTCAGGCCTGCTTCGATCACTTCCCACTTGGACGAGTCGATCATGATCGGCACGCGGGAGATGTCCGGCTCACCGGCGATCAGGTTGAGGAAGCGGACCATGGCGGCCTGGGAGTCGAGCATCCCTTCGTCCATGTTGATGTCGATCACCTGGGCGCCGGCCTCGACCTGCTGCAGGGCGACTTCCAGGGCTTCGGTGTAGTTCTCTTCACGGATCAGCCGGGCGAACTTGGCCGAGCCGGTGATGTTGGTGCGCTCGCCGACGTTGACGAACAGCGACTGGCGGTCGATGGTGAACGGCTCCAGGCCCGACAGGCGGCAGGCCTTGGCGATTTCCGGGATTTCGCGCGGTTTGTACTTGGCCACGGCCTCGGCGATGGCCTGGATGTGCCCAGGGGTAGTGCCGCAGCAACCGCCGATGATGTTGAGGAAGCCGCTGGCGGCGAACTCTTCGACCACCAGCGCCATCTCGGCCGGGGTTTCGTCGTATTCACCAAAGGCGTTCGGCAGGCCGGCGTTGGGGTGGGCGGACACGTGGGTGTCGGCCTTGGTCGCCAGCTCTTCCAGGTACGGGCGCAGGTCCTTGGCGCCGAGGGCGCAGTTCAGGCCCACGGAAATCGGCTTGGCGTGGCGCACCGAGTTCCAGAACGCTTCGGTGGTCTGGCCCGACAGGGTGCGGCCAGAGGCGTCGGTGATGGTGCCGGAGATCATGATCGGCAGCTCGACGTTGTCGTCCTCGAACACCTGCTGCACGGCGAAGATCGCCGCCTTGGCGTTGAGGGTGTCGAAGATGGTCTCGATCAGGATCAGGTCGGCGCCGCCCTCGATCAGGCCACGGGTGGCCTCGATATAGTTCGCTACCAGTTCGTCGAAGGTGACGTTGCGGTAGCCGGGGTCGTTGACGTCCGGGGAGATCGAGCAGGTGCGGCTGGTCGGGCCGAGCACACCGGCGACGAAGCGCGGCTTGTCCGGGGTTTCCAGGGTCTTGGCATCGGCCACCTGGCGGGCGATGCGCGCACCCTCGACGTTCAACTCGTAGACCAGCGATTCCATGCCGTAGTCGGCCTGGGAAATTTGCGTGGCGTTGAAGGTGTTGGTTTCGAGGATATCGGCGCCGGCATCCAGGTAGGCTTTCTCGATTGCGGCGATCACGTCCGGGCGGCTGAGCAGCAGCAGGTCGTTGTTGCCTTTCACGTCGCTTGGCCAATCGGCGAAGCGCGTGCCACGATAGTCGTGTTCCTCGAGGCGATAGCTTTGGATCATAGTACCCATGCCGCCGTCGAGGATCAGGATGCGCTCTTTGAGTGCGTGCTGGAGTGCTTGGAGACGAGCGCTGCGGTCGGACATAGGAACTACCTGGTCGGGCAAATTTCAGAAGGTGCCGAATCATAACAAAGCTGCGCGGTTTTTAGGTGCATTGCCCTTTTGCATGAATTCTGTTCATGTTGGGCCGGCGTCAAGCACGTTATGCAAGCAGAGCACCCAAGGACGACCAGGCAAATCGTGATGGCTTTCAAAACCCAGGACTTTCCGCACATGGTGCATCGTATCCTTGTCAGCGTCTTCGCTCTGCTCATCAGCAGCGTGGCGTTTGGACAAGCCCCCCAATCGAGCCCGGTGATTTCCTACACCCGGGACATCCAGCCGATCTTCACCGAGAAATGCGTGGCCTGCCACGCCTGCAACGACGCCGCCTGCCAGCTCAAGCTGGAAAGCCCCGAAGGTGCGGTGCGCGGTGCCACCAAGGTGCCGGTGTACCAGGGCGAACGCAGCAAGGCCGTGCCCCCCACGCGGTTGTTCTACGACGCCCACAGTGAAGGTGAATGGCGCAACAAGGGCTTCTATTCGGTGCTCGACAACCAGGGCAGCCAGGCGGCGCTGATGGCGCGCATGCTCGAACTGGGGCACAAGAGCCCGCTCACGCCCAACGCCAAGCTGCCCGACGAGATTGTCCTGGGGCTTAACCGCAACAACATGTGCCCGCTGCCCGAAGAGTTCGACGCCTATGCCGGCGCCCACCCCAAGGAGGGCATGCCGCTGGCGGTCACTGGCCTGACCGACAAGGAATACGACACCCTGCGCCATTGGCTCGCTGCTGGCGCTCCGGTCGAATATCAGCCGATCCAGCCAAACGCGGCAGAGGCCAGGCAGATCACCGACTGGGAAGAGCTGCTCAACCGCCCCGGTTCCACCGAGGCGCTGGTCGCCCGCTGGCTGTACGAACACCTGTTCCTCGCGCACATCTACTTCGTCGGTGGCGAGCAGGGCCACTTCTTCCAGTGGGTACGTTCGCGCACGCCAAGCGGCAAGCCGGTCGACATCATCGCCACACGCCGCCCCAACGACCCGCCAGGCACCGACTTCTATTACCGCCTGATCCCGGTGCAGGGCGTGATCGTGCACAAGACCCACATCACCTACCCGATGGGGCCGCAGAAGCTCAAGCGCGTCAAGCAGCTGTTCTACGCCGGCGACTGGCACGCCACCGCGCTGCCGGGCTACGGCCCACGCCACCGGGCCAACCCGTTCGAAACCTTCGAGGCGATCCCGGCGGTGGCGCGCTACCAGTTCATGCTGGATAACGCCGAATACTTCGTGCGTACCTTCATCCGTGGCCCGGTGTGCCGCGGGCAGATCGCCACCGACGTGATCCGCGACAACTTCTGGGCGTTGTTCCAGGAGCCGGCCCACGACCGCTACATCACCGATGCCAAGTACCGCGGCGAAGCCACACCGCTGCTGGCCATGCCGGGGCAGATCGACGATGTCGGCAGCGTGCTGAACCTGTGGCATGCCTACCGCGACAAGCGCAACGATTACGAAAAACTGCGTCGTGAGGCCTATGCCGAAATGCCAGCGCCGGGCTGGGCAACCCTGTGGGCCGGCAACGACAATGCGCTGCTGAGCATCTTCCGCCACTTTGACAGCGCTTCGGTAACCAAGGGCCTGATCGGCGATGTGCCGCTGACGGTCTGGCTGTTCGACTACCCGCTGTTCGAGCGCACCTACTACCAGTTGGCGGTCAACTTCGATGTGTTCGGCAATGTCTCGCACCAGTTGCAGACGCGCCTGTATTTCGACCTGATCCGCAACGGCGCCGAAGTCAACTTCCTGCGCCTGATGCCGGCCGACCAGCGTGGCAAGATCCTCGGCAGCTGGTATCAGAACAGCGGCAAGGTGAAGATGTGGATGGACTACGAGGACATCGACACTGACACGCCGAGTGGCATCAAGCTCGACCCGCGTGACCCCAAGCGCGACTTTGGCCTGAAACTGCTGCAACGCACCGCCAGCCTGAACGCCGCGCCAGACCCGATCAATCGCTGCACCGGCGCCTATTGCTCGCGGCCGCAGATGAACGAGGAAATGCGCAACGTCGAGCAGTCGCTCAGCCGCCTGGTATCACGCCCGGCCGCCGGCCTGAAGGTGATCAGCCAACTGCCTGAGGCGACCATGCTGCGCATCGAAGGCGAGGGCGGCCAGCGCCAGGTCTACAGCCTGCTGCGTAACCGCGCGCACAGCAACGTGGCGTTCCTGCTCGGTGAGGCATACCGCTACATCCCGGGGCTGGATACCCTGACCCTGTACCCGGGCGTGCTCAGCAGCTACCCGAACTTCATCTTCAACATCCCGGCCAAGGATGTGCCGGAGTTCGTCGAGGACATGGAGTACGCCAAGGATGACCCGGCGAAGTTCGAACGTATCGTCATGCGCTGGGGCGTGCGCCGCAGCCACCCGCAGTTCTGGCGCTACTTCCATGACCTGAGCACCTACATCGAGGAAACCCAGCCGGTGGAGGCCGGGGTGCTGGACATGAACCGCTACGAGAACCTCTGATCGGGTCGGTTGACCTTTGCCAATACGCTGCGGTCGGAAACGGTGGGTGGCCCGGGGGCTGTTATAGCCTCCGGGCCTCAATGCACCGGCAATCGCAGGTATTCCATGCTGTATTCGCTTCAGGCACTGCGGGCGTTCGCCGCCTGGGTGGTGGTCTGCCACCACTTCATGCAAATCTTCTTCGACTTCCACGCCACCGGGCCCATCGGCCAACTGCTAAGCGACCGCGGCGCCGTGGGCGTCGACATCTTCTTCGTCATCAGCGGGCTGGTGATCTACCTGTCGACCCGCGACAAACCCATCGAGCCGCGCCAGTTCCTGCTCAACCGGGCCCTGCGCATCGTCCCGGCCTACTGGTTCTATACCGCGCTGATGGCGGCCCTGCTGCTGGCCTTCAGCCAATGGATGCCGCACCAGGCCTTCGACTGGCATCACCTGCTGCTGTCGCTGTTGTTCATTCCAGCGGAAAACCCCGGCGGTTACGGTTTGTACCCGACCCTGAACGTGGGCTGGACGCTGAATTTCGAGATGTTCTTCTACCTGTTGTTCGGCCTGGCCTTCCTGGTGCGCCAGCGCCATCACCTGCTGCTGGTGACTGCAGCATTGCTGCTGGTCAGTGAAGTGCTTGGCCGCATGGGCGTGCTCAGCCGTTTCTACAACAACGACATCATCTACGAATTCCTGCTGGGCATCGGCCTGGGCGTGATTCAGCGCCGCGGCCTGATCCGTGAGGGCCTGTGGCTGCCACTGGCGGTGCTGGGCGTGGCCGGTTATGCGATCTATCACCTGGACGCTTCGCAGCGCCTGCTGCACTGGGGCGTGCCAAGTGCGATGATCGTGCTGGCGTTCATCGCCCTGGAGCCTTACTTCAAGGGCAACCGCGTGCTCAAGGCGCTGGGTGACTGTTCCTACTCGGTGTACCTGATCCACGTGCTGGTGCTGTACGCCGGCTGGTTCGCCTGCCAGCGCCTGCGCCTGAACCCGTACCTGGTGTTCGCCTTGTGCGTGCCGTCCATTGGACTAATGTCGTGGTTCAGCTATCAGTGGCTGGAGCGCGGGCTGTACCGGCGGATGCAGGCCTGGCTGGCGGCGCCACGGGAGCAAAGCCCGGCATTTGCGCTTTCCCGAGTCAAATACTAGGACTTTGTTCAAAGGCCAGGTTGGCGTACACTTGGCCGCAAGTCTGTGAGGAACTTCCATGAGCGCTATAACCATTACTGACGCCGCCCATGATTACCTGGCCGATCTGCTCTCCAAGCAGAACACGCCTGGCATTGGCATCCGTATTTTCATCACCCAGCCGGGCACCCAGTACGCCGAGACCTGCATCGCCTACTGCAAGCCAGGCGAAGAGAAGCCCGACGACGAGCCGGTTGGCCTGAAGAGCTTCACCGCCTACCTCGACGCGGTCAGCGTGCCGTTCCTGGAAGACGCGCTGGTCGACTATGCCACCGATCGCATGGGCGGCCAGCTGACCATCAAGGCGCCGAACGCCAAGGTGCCGATGGTCAACGAAGACAGCCCGATCAACGAGCGTATCAACTACTACCTGCAGACCGAGATCAACCCTGGCCTGGCCAGCCACGGCGGCCAGGTGAGCCTGGTGGACGTGGTCGACGACGGCATCGCCGTGCTGCAGTTCGGTGGCGGCTGCCAAGGCTGCGGCCAGGCTGACGTGACCCTCAAGGAAGGCATCGAGCGCACCCTGCTCGAGCGCATTCCGGAGCTCAAGGGCGTACGTGACGTGACTGACCACACTCAGAAAGAAAACGCCTACTACTGATCTTTCGAGGTCAAGGCCTAGCAATAAAGTGTTACGGTTTCAACCCCTGCGACAACAGGCCGCAGCCCGTATTCAAAGGGCTGCGGGCCATCACCGCCTTGGTCGGGTAGAAGCCTACCGGGTGTCATGCCAGAATGCCCCGGTTTTTCGCCGGCCCATCCCGAGGGCCGGCACCTTCCCTGTAAAGGTAGCCTGTAAAGGATAGTTTAATGACTGATCTGTTTACCCGGCGCGCGGTTGTCGCCGGCATGGGCGTTCTCGGGCTTGGCCTGCTGGCAGGCTGCAACCCGGCCCGGGGGCTCGAGTTCAAGTACGGCAAGAACATGAGCAACGAAATCCTGGGGCGCAAGTTCAGCCTCAAGGACCCTCAGGGCAATGTCCGCACCTTGTCGAGCTTCTACGGCAGCATGCCGATGATCTTCTTCGGTTTCACCCAGTGCCCGGCCGTCTGCCCGACCACCCTGGCACGTGCGGCTCAGATCAAGAAGCTGCTCAGGGGCCGCGACCGCGAGATCTTCCAGGTGGTGTTCATCACCCTGGACCCGGAGCGCGACACCCCCGAGGTGCTGGATGCCTACGTCAAGGCCTTCGACCCTTCGTTTACCGCCCTGACCGGCACCCCGGAAGAAATCGCCGCGGTGGCCAAGGAGTTCAAGGTGTTCTACGAAAAGGTCCCGGCCGGTGACACCTACACCATCTCTCACTCGTCCACCAGCTACGTCTACGATACACGTGGCACCTTGCGCCTGAGCCTGGGCCATTCGCTGAATGCCAAGGAATGCGCTGAAGACCTGGCAACCCTGATGGAGATTTGCTAATGGCAGTAGCACTGCAACCGATCAAGCGCGGCCTGGCCGCCATCGCCCTGCTGGGCCTGACCCTGCCGGCCCTGGCACAGACCACCGTGAGCGACGCCTGGGTCCGCGCCAGCGTGCCGCACCAGCCGTCCACGGGTGCCTTCATGACCCTGACTGCCAGCACTGACAGCAAGCTGGTCGGCGTGGCTTCGCCAGTGGCCAAGACCGTGCAGGTGCACGAGATGACCATGAACGGCGACGTGATGGGCATGAAGGAAGTCAAGGCCGTGGAACTGCCAGCGGGCAAGCCGGTGAGCCTGGACCCCAACGGCTACCACGTGATGCTGATGGGCCTGACCCAGCAGGTGAAGGAAGGCGAGAAGGTACCGCTGACCCTGACCATCGAAGATGCCAAGGGCGCCAAGGAAACCGTCGAGGTGCAAGCAGAAGTGCGCCCGCTCAACGCCGAGGCTGGCGGTGGGCATGACCACATGCACATGAACCACTGACTGACAAAAAGGGCCGCATAAGCGGCCCTTCTTCGTTGTGCTGCGCGCTTCAGCTACGGAAGCGTGGCAGCGGCCTTTCGAGCGTCAGTGAGGTCAGGGTCTTGCGGACCTGGGCCTCATCGGCCTCCAGCGCTTTCAGGCTGGCGCGGATCTTGCCGGCAGCGGGCACATCGCCCTGGCGGTCGATCCAGTCGGCAATTTCCTTGCAGGCACTGCTCAGGCAGGCTTGGCGCTGGTTCATCAGCGATATCAGGGTGGTGAGCTCTCTTTCGGACATGGCGGGATCCTCCGTTTAGCTCTGTCAGTGTAGCAGTGGCTGACCGGCTTGCCTGAGGCTTGGCGTCGCAGGCGCTAACTGTGCAGGCAGGCACTGCGATAGGCGCCGGGCGTCACGCCATACGCCTGCTTGAACTGCCGACTCAAGTGGCTCTGGTCGGCAAAACCCAAGCTGAACGCCACGTCAGAAGCCGCCAGGCCGTTTTTCAGAAATTCCCGTGCCCGCGCCAGGCGCCGTTGCTTCAGCCAGGCATGTGGTGGTAAGCCGGTGGCCTGGCGGAACACCCGGGCAAAATGGAACGGCGAAAGATTGACCGCAGCTGCCAGGGCCTCCAGTGACGGCGGGTCTGCCAGTTGGCTTTCCAGTAGCTCCCGGGCACGTGCCACTGCCAGCGGTTCATTGCCGGGGGCCGTGGGTTCCGGGCAGTGGCCGTGGCGCTGCACCAGCGCCAGCACCGCCTGGCGCCAGGCGGTCTGCTGCTCCAGGGCGCTGGCACCGGCTTCCGACAGCTGGTGCAGCTGGCTGAAGGCCCACGCCAGGGCCGGGTCCTGGATCACGCTGTCCTTGAAACGCGGCATGCCGTGGCGGCCCAGTTCCAGTTCGTCCAGCACACCGGTGACCCGTTCGTGCTCTGGGTAGAAACCCCGGTAGCGCCAGCCGGCTTCGTGGGCGGTGGCGCCGGTGTGCAGTTCGTCCGGGTTGATCAGCACCATGCTGCCGACCGGCGCCAGGTGCTCGCTGCCGCGGTGCCAGAAGCGCTGCGCGCCCGACTCGATCACGGTGAACACGTAGCCTTCGTGCACATGCGGGGCGAAGCGCTGCTGGAAGTAGCGCGCATGCAGCATCTCGACGTCGCCGAGCGCCGGCGCCTGCCAGAGGTGGGTCTGTTCGCGCAGGGGCGTGCTCATGCCAGCCAGCTGCGCAGCAGGAAGAAGATCAACATGCTCACCAGCATGCTCAGCAACACGCTGCGGGTCAACAGCACCAGCGCAACGGCCACCAGCGCGCCAAGCAGGTAAGGGTTGAGCGGGCTCAGGTCGAGCTGATGGCCGGGCAGGAAGATGATCGGCCCGCAGATCGCGGTGAGCATGCCGGGCACGGCAAAGCCGAGGAACTGCCGGGCGTTGGAGCTCAGGCGCAGCGGCAGGCGCGGTTCCAGGAAAGCGTAGCGGTTGAGGAACACCACGGCGCCCATGGCGAAGATCAGCAGCCAGATCATGGACGGCCTCCGGAGAATTTTTGGCAGATGAAACCGGCAGCCATGCCCAGCAGGCCAGCGGCAACCAGTGCGGTTTCCCAGTGCCAGTAACTGAACAGCACTGAGCAAAACAGCGACACCGCCACGCACACCACAGTGGCGAGGTTGCGCACCAGCGGGGCGATCAGCGCGACGAAGGTGGCGACGATGGAGAAGTCCAGACCGAGCTGGTCAAGGTGCGGGATGTTCTGGCCCAGCACGATGCCGGCCAGGGTGAACAGGTTCCAGGCGACGTAGAAGGTCAGGCCCACACCCAGGGCGTACCAGCGGTTGAACTGTTGCTGGTCGTAGTGGCTGGTCAGGGCGAAGAATTCGTCGGTGAGCAGGAAGCCCAGGCCCAGTCGCCAGCGCAATGGCTGGTTGGACAACAGCGGGCGCATGGACAGGCCATAGAGCAGGTGCTGTGACGTCAGCAGCAGGGTGGTGAGCAGGATCGACAGCAGGCTGGCGCCGCCCTTGAGCATGCCGATGGCCACCAGTTGCGCGGCACCGGCGAAGACGATCGCCGACAGGCCCTGGCCTTGCCAGGCGCTGAGGTTGGCCTCGATGGCCATGGAGCCGGCGAGCAGGCCCCAGGGGGCGACAGCCAGGGACAGCGGCAGGATGGCAATGGCGCCGTGCAGGAAGGCTTGGCGGGCGATGGGGGGGCTGCTGGGCATGATGGCTGCGACACATTTTGCTTGGTAGGGCAGCATGACAGAGCGGTGGGACGGGTGGCTTGAACGATCTTGCTGGTTTGCTGCCTGTAGCGGCCCTTCGCGGCTAAAGCCGCTCCTGCAGGGAAAGCGCCGGGGGCAGGCGATTATCGTTTGGTCAGCCGATGCTGCGCCGCCACACAGCCATTGATGTCCACGGCCTTCTGCAGCAGCGCCTGGCGATGCTGCGGATCGAGGTCGCCCAGCAGCCGGTAGACCTCGGCCTGGTAGTCGCGCTGGCGCCCCCACTGCATCTGCAAGCCCTGCGGGTGGCTGCGGCTGCAGGCCAGGCGGACGGCTGGCTGCGGGTAATAGGGCGCATACAGGGTCGCCATGCTCGGGATCGCTTCGAGGGCTTCGCGGTAGGCCGGGCTGGCGTTGTAGGGAGGGCACCAGGTGGCAATAGCAGTCGCCGGTGGTGCAAAGCCTTGCTTCAGGCTGGCTTCCAGCAGCGGGCAGGCGGCATCGGCGATCTGTGCGGCAGGCAGGTAGTTGGTGTAGTACAGCGCCAGGCGATACTGCGCCACCGGGTGGCCAAGCTCCACCGACTTTTTCAGCAGGGCCACCGCCGTTGGCAGGGTGTGTGCCATCGCCCGGCCTTGGCGGTTGAGCTCCGGGTCGACGCCCATGGCGGTCCGCAGGGTGCTGTTGTCGTCCGGGGTATCGGCTTGTTCCAGCAGTGGCAGCGCCTGGCGGTAAAGCAGGTCGGCGTGTGGGTCGATGCTTACTTCTAGTGCGTTTGCGGCAAGCGGGGCCAACGCGATGAACAGCGCCGAGGCCAACGCGACACGGCTCACAGTCGTGCCCCGGGCAACGAACGGAACCGGCAGGTTGCCGGGTAAGGGTGGGCGGCTTGATGATTGATCACAACTGCGCGTACGCCTCGGGCGAATCGGAACGACGGGCTATTCTAGCCAAGCGCAGGCCGAAACCGAAACCCCCACGGTCGGCCGTCAGACCAGCTTGATCGGTGTGACCTTGCGCTGGCCGTGTCGTTCCTGGGCCAGCCCCAGTTTGGCGGTGATCACCTTGGCCAGGGCGTTGTGGCCCAGATCATTCAGGTGCAGGCGATCGACAAACAGGTCCGCGCCGAATACCGGCGAGCTGCTGAGCATGCTGTTCATGTCGTAGCAGGGCACAGGGTCTGCCTGGCTCTTGATGCGGCGGAAGAAGGCCATGTGCAGCTGGCTGTCAAAGGCACCGTCGAGCAGGCGATCAAAATTCCCCGGTTGCTGCTCGAGGGTGGCCAGCATCGCCTGTTCACCCGCTGGCAGGGTTTCCCGGCACCAGGGTAGCAGGGGCTGGAGGATGAAGGTCAGGGTGGCGTGGCTGTCAGCCAGCATGCGCTCCCATTGGCGCAAGGTGCGGCCGATGCTGTCGGCCGCACGTGCCAGGCGCTTTTCCGGCGCGGACAGCGACCAGTTGGGCGCAGGCTCGTTGCGCCGCGGTGCCAGTGCCTGGCCCAGGCGCTGCCACAGCGTCTCGCGGCGAGCCGGCCCGGCAGGCGGCATGCCCTCGTTGAAACTGTTCAGGTAAGCCTGGTGAGCCTTGGCCTGTTGTGGGTCATGCGGGCCGGCCAGGACTTCGCCGAGGGCTTCATGGGCCAAGGTATTCAGGCCGCTGAGCAGCACCACATGGCCCACTTCGCCGAAGCGGTGCTGGTGGGTCAGGTACAGCAACAGCTCCTGGCTGGCATTGAGCCCGCAGCCGGCCAGGCTCAGCCATACCTCACCGGTCAGCATCGACAGCTGCGAGGCCACCGTATGTTCATCGGAGCTGGCGCCGATGCCCAGGGCGGTCGAGCCGCCGACCAGCAGGTTGATGCGCGGTGCTCCGCCGCGTTCGGCGGCGGAGAAGCGCTTGCCAGCGCAATGGCTATAGCGCAGGCCAAGGACATCGGTGTTGATGGTGCCGGAGCGGTAGCCGCTTTCATGCACGTGCAGCGTGTGGGGGGCGCGGCGGTTGCCCAGCAGCAGAAAGCGCTGGTAATCCTGATGCAGTGGCGAAGCGAGGCCCGGGACGTGCGTGGTGGTTATGGGCGGTGTCATGGGCGCTCCTTCACGGCTGACGTTGCGGCGGTACAGGGCGTTCAGCCCGCCAGCTCCCTGAGGTTATAGGCCAGGCCACCGGCCGCGATCAGCAGCAGGACGACCCCCGAGGCCAGGGAAATCAGACGGTTGCTACGCTGCGAGGTGATCTTGCCAATGGCAAAGATGTACAGGCTGAGCACAGCGAAATCGATCAGCACCCACAACAGCGACAGCACCACCATGCTCTTGCCGAACGATTCGGTGATCTGGATGAACTGTGGGAAGAAGGCGATGAAGAAGATGATGTCCTTCGGGTTGGAAATACCGACCATGAAGCCTTGCCACAAACCGCCGCGCCCGGCTTTGGCCGGTTGCAGTTCGGCTTCGTCGACGGCAGGCGCCTGCAGGCACTCGCGCAAGGTGCCCACGGCGATGTAGCCGATGAACAGGCAGCCCAGCAGGCTCATGCCACTGAGCCAGGCCTTGTCGATGGCTGCGCTGGTGAGGATGACCCAGGCGGCGGCGCCGATCAGCACCAGTGACGCCCAGTTGGTGCCGACGGCGGTGAACATGGCCTTGCGCGAGCCGGAGGCTGCGGCGGTGTTGACGATCAGTGCCACCACCGGGCCGGGGGTGGCGATCAACAGCAGGACGGTGAGTGCGTAGGTCAGTGTCAGTGCGGTATTCACGGTCAGTTCTCGATCAGAGTGTCGGGTGTTGCATGGACGTGGGCATGAAAGGGGCAGCGCGACGGATTGAGCGAGCCTGCTTCCTGCAGTTGGTATTGCTTCCATTCGAAGTTGTCGTCCTGGCCAAAGAAGCCCAGGGTTTCGGGCATGACCCCGTCGTTGTAATGGCGCACGCGATCACGAATGCGGGCGCGAATGCGTTGCCCGCTTTCGGTGCTGGCGTTGGCCACTTCGTCGAAGTTCTCCCGCGGGTTGATGACGAAGGTGATGTGCGGGCCCAGGTTGCGGCTTTTCATCTGCTGGTGGCCGGGGAAGTTCATGTTGATGAACAGCGGCATGCCGGCGTAGCAGAACGACCAGGCGTTGTCGTGCGGGTCGGTGGGCACCGCTTGCGGCCACGGGTGCGGGTCCCGGGCGTGGACCCCGCGCAGGACTTTCCAGGCCAGCGCCTGTTGTTCGGCCAGGGTGCTGTCGGTGGCGGTTTGCAGAAACACCACCAGCGGGCTGCCGATGCGCTGTTTGATCGGCACAGGGCTAATGGTGCGGACATACTCGGCCAGGCCCTGGGCGATATCGTCGGCCAGTTGCTCGGCACGGGCGAAGAGGATGTGGCAGGATGCGCCGGCTACCGCCTTGCGCCCGAACAGGCACGGAAAGTCGGGGTTGGCGAGCACGCGGCGAAAATGCTGTAGGGTTTGGTGCGTCCAGTGCTGAGTGTTCCGTACATGTTCATCGGCCAGCTCTAGCGCATCCAGGCGATAGCAGTTTCCATAAACCGTAAACATGATTTCCCCAGGAGATTTAAGTAAAAGAGCGTTCCACTCATATGCAGGCAGGTTGGATACTTATCGTTGTTATTTACCTGCATTTTCTGAGACGCTCTTCACGTTGTAAAACGCGTGGAACTATGACCTACTATTAGTCTTACTCATGCTTCGAGGGCATCATGTCGGAACGGATTCAAGCGCTGCACGCCCTGCGTGCCTTCGAGGTGGCCTCGCGCTACGGCTCGTTCACCCGGGCTGCCGAAGAGCTGGCCCTGACCCAGGGGGCGGTCAGCCATCACATCAAGACGCTCGAATCGATGTTCGGTTGCGACCTGTTCGAGCGCCGTGGCCCCAAGTTGAGCCTCACGGAGCATGGGCGGGTGCTGGCCCAGGAGCTCAAGGTCGGCTTCAAGATCATCGAAAATGCTTGCGCGTTGCTGCGCCAGGATCGCTATGGGCTGCGCTTGAAGGCCCCCTCGACGCTGACCGTGCGCTGGCTGCTGCGAGCGCTGGACGGCTTCAAGAAGCTCGAAGACAACTGCAGCGTGCAGCTGTCGAGCGTGTGGATGGACATCGACTCGGTGGACTTCTACTCCGAGCCCTACGACTGTGCCATTCTCCTGGCCAACGGCCGCTTCCCGGCCGATGTCGAGAGCGTCAAGCTGTTCGATGAATGGCTGATCCCGGTGTGCCACCCCGACTACATGGCACAGGCGCAACCCGAGCTGGCCGACCTGCGCCAGTGTGAGTTCCTCCACCCATCACCGGACCGCCGCGACTGGCGGCGCTGGCTGGCGCGCATGGATGCGTTGGACATCAGCATCGACCAGGGCCAGGTGTTCGACACCCTCGACCAGGGCATCTCGGCCGCGCAGCAGGGCCTGGGTATCTCGGTGGTCGACCTGGTGCTGGCCAGTGCCGACCTCGCGGCCGGGCGCCTGGTGACGCCGTTCAAGCATGCGGTATCGACCGGTGACGGGTACTACATGACCTGGCTCAAGAGCAGCCCCAAGGCACGGCAGATGCACAAGCTGCGCGACTTCCTGCTCGGCCAGGTGCCACCGCTGAGCTACAAGGACATCAACTACCTGTACGGCTGAGCATGGCTACGTGGCAGGGCTGCAATCGCGTAGAATCGTGTTTTTGAACTGAGGTCGACGCGGTGGAGTTGCAGCAGGGCTTTGTCCTGACCCGGCATTGGCATGACACGCCCGAAGGCACCTGCGTGGAATTCTGGCTGGCCACCGATGCCGGGCCACGGTTGTTGCGCCTGGCGCCGCAGGAATCGGTGGCCTTCATCCCGCAGGCGCAGGCTGAGCACGCCCGGGTGTTGCTGGCCAAGGAGCAGGGCGCACAGCTCAAGCCATTGCGCCTGAAGGACTTCGACCAGCGTCCGATGCTCGGCCTCTACACGCGCCAGCACCGTCAGTTGATGCAGCTGGAGCAACGCCTGCGTACAGCTGGCATCGACGTCTTCGAGGCCGATATCCGCCCGCCGGAGCGCTACTTGATGGAGCGTTTCATCACAGCGCCGGTGCAGTTCACCGGCCAGCGGGACGAGCAGGGCGTGTACTGCGAGGCCCAGCTCAAGCCGCTGCCAGACTACCGCCCGACCTTGCGCCTGGCCTCGCTGGACATCGAGACCAGCGAGCGCGGCGAGCTGTACAGCATCGCCCTGGAAGGCTGCGGCCAGCGCCAGGTGTACATGCTCGGCCCGGCCAATGGCGATGCCGCTGGCGTGGATTTCGAGCTGCGCTACTGCGCTGACCGCGCCGAGCTGCTGACCTGCCTCAACCAGTGGATGGCCGAGCATGACCCGGACGCGATCATCGGCTGGAACCTGATCCAGTTCGACCTGCGTCTACTGCATGAGCACGCCAAGCTGCTGCAAGTGCCACTGGCGCTGGGGCGCAACGGCGCGCCAATGACCTTGCGCAGCCATGCCGGCGGTGGCCATGTCTTCGCCGATGCCCCGGGGCGCCTGCTGATCGACGGCATCGAGGCGCTGCGCTCGGCGACCTGGAGCTTCCCCTCGTTCAGCCTTGAAAGTGTCGCCCAGACGCTGCTCGGCGAAGGCAAGGCCATCGACACCCCTTACCAGCGCATGGACGAGATCAACCGCCGCTTTGCCGAAGATAAACCGGCGCTCGCTCGCTACAACCTCAAGGACTGTGAGCTGGTCACGCGCATCTTTGCCCACACCCGGCTGCTCGACTTCCTGCTGGAACGTTCGTCGGTCACCGGCTTGGCGGTGGACCGCAGTGGCGGCTCGGTCGCCGCATTCTGCCACCTGTATATCCCGCACATGCACCGCATGGGCTTTGTCGCGCCGAGCCTTGGCAGCCGTCCGGACGAGGCCAGCCCCGGTGGCTTTGTCATGGATTCACGCCCGGGGCTGTACGACTCGGTGCTGGTGCTGGATTACAAAAGCCTGTATCCGTCGATCATCCGCACCTTCCTGATCGACCCGGTGGGCCTGGTGGAAGGCTTGCGCCTGCCCGATGACGAGCATTCGGTGGAGGGCTTTCGCGGTGGGCGTTTCTCGCGCACCCAGCATTGCCTGCCCGCCATCGTCGAGCGTGTGTGGCAAGGCAGAGAGGCGGCCAAGCGCGAGGGCAACGCGCCGTTATCGCAGGCCCTCAAGATCATCATGAACGCCTTCTACGGCGTGCTGGGTTCCAGCGGCTGCCGCTTCTTCGACCCGCGCCTGGCGTCGTCGATCACCATGCGCGGCCACCAGATCATGCGCCAGACGCGCGCACTGATCGAAGCACGGGGCTTCGAAGTCATCTACGGCGATACCGACTCGACCTTCGTCTGGCTCAAGGGTGCGCACGCCGAGGAGGCGGCTGCGCGGATCGGGCGCGACCTGGTCGCCCAGGTCAACCAGTGGTGGCGCGAGCACCTGCGCACCACCCTGAACCTTGAAAGCGCGCTGGAGTTGCAGTTCGAGGTGCATTACCGGCGCTTTCTGATGCCCACCATCCGCGGCACCGACGAAGGCAGCAAAAAGCGTTACGCCGGCCTGGTGCAGCGGGCCGATGGCAGCGAAGAGATGGTCTACAAGGGCCTGGAGTCGGTGCGCACCGACTGGTCGCCACTGGCCCGGCGCTTCCAGCAGGAACTGTACGGGCGGATTTTCCGTGGCCAGCCTTATCGCGATTACCTGCGCGAGTACGTGCGTCAGACCCTGGCCGGTGAACTGGATGAGCTGCTGGTCTATCGCAAGCGCCTGCGCCGGCCGCTGGCCGACTATCAGCGCAATGTGCCACCGCACGTACGGGCCGCGCGCCTGGCAGATGAGTTCAACGTTCGGGTCGGCCGCCCGCGGCAATACCAGCGCGGTGGCTGGATCAGCTACCTGATCACCACGGCTGGCCCCGAGCCGCTGGAGAACCTGCTGGCGCCTGTCGATTACGAGCATTACCTGAGCCGTCAGCTGCAGCCAGTGGCGGATGCCATCCTGCCCTTCGTCGGTGATGACTTCAGTGCCCTGACCGACCGCCAACTGCTGCTTTTCTGAAGTCGGGGTAGTTATCTAGGCCTTGCTGCGCGATACCGGACATTAGCTTCGCACTTCCCGACTCAGGAGGTGTGTCATGCAACCCCGCGCAAACCCGGTACAAGAGCACAATGCCCAGCTGGCCATCGAGCAAGCGTTTCAGGATGGCATGATCGCCCGTCGCTTGCCCGCCTGGATCCGCTCGTTGCGGCTGTCCGAACCGTCCGCGGATCGCCCGCTGACGGCCGAGCAACTGCAGGCCATGTTCGAGGCGTTGAAAACAAGCTATGCCAGCCGCCAGCGTCTTCGCCAGGAGATAGGGCGAATCGAGCCCATTCATCAATACTGCAGGCCGCTCCTGCAGCGTGCGCTGAACATTGCGCAAGTCGTCGACACGCTGTTCTATCGGCATTTCTACTTCACCGTGTCGCCGGAGCCTGTGTGGGCCACCGGGCTTACACCGCAACAAGACAAGAACAGCTACGACATCCCTCTGCTCGATGCGGCATTGGCCAATTTCACCGAGGACGAGTCGCGGGTTGGCGGGATGCCTCGTGATAACTGCCTGGTGCAAACCGACGGCAGCACGCTCACGTCGCTGTCGGCCTCGGCGTTCGCCAAGCGCTGTCGGCAGTTGGACCTGGGCAGGCGTTATCAGGAGCATCTTGCCTCGATCCTGGACCGTCCGGTCACGGCAGCCTCGGGCTTCAAGGCCTCCTGCAAGGCCTTGCAAGCCGCCTCGATGCTGCTTGACGCCTGCAAGGCCAGGACGGAAGGGATCCTGACGGCGCAAGAGCTGGTAGTGATCCTCGACCTGTGCCGCCATGCCAGGCCGAGCATGTTGGACGGCAAGCCGGTGATCGCCAAGCAGCTGAGCGTTTATGGCTGCAAGGTCGAACAGGTGATCGTGCTCGATCAGATCGCTAGCACGTTTGGCTTCCTGTCCAGCCAGCGTGTGTTGGTGTACATCCCCGGTGACCCGGTCTGCGCCTGGAATGCGGCAGACGACCTCGACACCTTCATTCGACGCACATTGGGCAAGCGCTTGGGTAACGAGCCCTATCAGCGCTTCTTCGCCCGTTTCATCCGTCGCCGTGACAGTGACGCGTTCTTTGCCAAGGTGGCCAGCGAGCTGACGGATGTCGCCGCATGGGCCTCCCGCGACATGGATCAGCACATGGCGGCCTACCGCTTGCCGCTTTTCGATCACCTGGCCCAGGCGCGGGTAGACCAGATCAAGGATGATGCGGCAGTCATTGCCGTGCCGGTCAGCGATATCGACAGCGCGGTCCGCCAGGCCAGGGATGATCGCCTGGTGTCTGCGGCATGGACCATCGCCAACGTGGCAGGACTGTTCGTGCCCGGGCTCGGTCTCATCCTTGGCGGTGTCATGGTCTGGGACATGCTCAAGGATGTTTTCCATGCCGTGGAGGACTGGCGCGAAGGCGACATCGATGCGGCGCTCGAGCACCTGCTGAGCGTGGCCGAAACCGTGGTCATGGTCGGTATCACCACGGTGGGGGCAGCGGCTGTGGCGCGTGAATGGCACCAGGTAGACGCGTTGGCGACCGCTCGCCTGGAAGACGGCAGCGAGAAGCTCTGGCGGTTCGACCTCAGCCCTTTTCGCAGTGCGGCGCCGCCCGTGCAGGCACTGGCTGACGCCGAAGGCATCTACCGTCTGCGCGGGCGCTGCTGGGTGAACATGGAGGGCCACTTCTACGAGGTGCTGCAGCAGCCCGACGAGCAGTGGCAGATTGTGCCCAAGCAAGGGCATGGCCCACAGCTCAGGCATAACGGTGCCGGCGCCTGGCGGGTCTGGTGCGAGCAACCGATCGAGTGGGAGGCGCCGCAAGTGCTGTTCCGTCGCCTGGGCAGCGGGTTCAGCGCTCTGGAGGATGAGCAGGTCGGCCAGGTGCTTGACATCCATGGCCTGGATGCCAGCCATTTGCGCGGCTTGCACATCTGTGGCCAGGCGCCCGATGCCTGCCTGGTCGATAGCGTAAGCCGGGTAGAGACGCTGAACCGCATCCTGACGCTGGTCACTCAGCTGCGTTCGGGCAATCAGCCGGAGGACTCGGCGCTGCTCGCCAAAGTCCGCCAGTGGGCTGGCACGCAGGCACTGACGGACGCCCAGCTGGCCGAGCGGGTCTGGAGTCGTCGGCGATCATTGTTCCAGCAGCTTTACTACGAGCAGTATCCCGTGACCGCCGCCACGCACGTGTTGCAGCGAGACTTTGCCAGCCTTCATCGCCTGGCGGCCGAAGCCCTGTTGAGTACGGTCGACAGCGCGGGGCTGAACGGTGCCGCAGCGTCCATGGTCAAGCGCATCCGTTGTATTCGGGTGCACGAGGCGTTGCTGTTCGATACCCCGCAAAATCTCGACCTGGCCCGTGTCGTGCTGAAGTTGCTTGAACAAATGCCCGGGGCGGCCAGTGGCCCATGTTGGCAACTGTTCGATGGCGACGTCACAGAACCGTTGTCGAGCAGCACCGGTAGGGGCGCGATACGGCGCATCCGTTTTCAGGCTGGCGATTTCCAGTGCAGCGATGAGCACGGCAATGCTCTGGGCGAGCCGGGCGAATTGTTCCAACAGTTGGCTGGCGGATATTCTGCGGCGCAGCAAAGCGCCCTGGCGATCGGCAAGCCGTTCGCGTTGCAGCTGCGAGCGTACATGGCGCGGCGCGTCGGGCAGCGACGGGAGCTGATCGGCGAGATGCTGGGTGTCGCGCGCTCGGGTGATGCCTTCCTGGCGCCACAGCGCCTGGCCAATGGCCGCGTCGGCTATCCGCTGAGTGGCTGGCGGCAACGCACGCCTGGCGGCAGCAGCGGGGTGAGGAACTTGGCTGCGCAGGTACGGGACTTGTATCCCGGCTTCGATGATGAGCAGGTCGAGCAATGGTTGGCGCACCTGCGTGTACTCCAACGTGACCCTGCTGTCGAACTGCTCGCCCTCAAGGGGCAACTCAAGGCATTGCGCAAACGCCTGGCCAACTGGCAGACCGCGACCTTCAAACTTTGGTGTTGGCCCGCTCGCCGACAGTTTGCACGGGGGCTAATCGATTGCTGGCGCTACCTGGTACCCCATCAGGCCTTGGAGCTTGAGCACGCTCAAGGGTATCTGCTCAGCAGTCTTGGCAGCGACCTGGATGAACTGCCACCCATTCCAGCGGGCGTGAGCTTCCCCCATGTGACGGATATCGCGCTGCGCTCGTTGCAGATACGCCGGGCGCCAGTGACGTTTCTGCGGGCATTCGATGGGCTGAGGTCGCTGAGTTTCACCAATTGTCGCTTGCGCAGCCTGCCGCTGACCCCGGCACTGGCCGCACGCCTGCAGATGCTCGATGTCTCTGGCAACCAGATTCGACTGGAGGCCGCAGATGTCGAGTTGCTTGCTGGCTGCGGGCAACTAGTCTACCTGAACCTCTCGCACAACCCCTTGCAACGCACGTTTTCCATCGCCGGGATGCCCGGCCTCAATGCCTTGATGCTGCGCAACGCGCAGCTGACAGAAATGCCGGCAGGCGTAATGGAATCGAGCAGCTTGCATACGCTCGATGTGGGTGACAACAGTATCCGGACGCTGCCCTTCTCATTCTATCGTTCGAGGCTGTGGCGCTCCGGGCGGGTCAGGCTCAGCGAAAATCCGTTGCTCGATGCGCAGGATGTATGGGGACAAGCCGTGAATGACCAGGTGCCGGTCAAGCAACGCTGGATCGATCTGGTGGCCATGGAGCAGCGTGACCGCATGGCCAATACCTGGGGCAGGCTCTATGGCGACAGCGCCTCGAGAGATTTCTTCCACTTGCTGGAGCGGCTGACCACCTCGGCGGATTTCCAGAGTGAGTTCCTGTCCCGCTACCTGGCCCTGCGTGTGCTGCGCATGCTGGAGTACATGGCTGAGCGGCCGGCATTGCAAAGCGAGCTCTACGCGCACGCGCTGACCGAGCACTGCCAGGATAACGCCACGCTGCGATTCAGTGACCTGGAGGTGCGTGTCAGCCAGTACAAGGCGTTGCACAATGACGTTCTCGGTGATCAGGAGCGGGTGCTGTTGCACCTGGGTGCGCAGTGCTGGCGCCTGGAAATGCTCAACGATGTAGGTGGCTGGCATGCCATACGCGTGGGCCGGCCTGAGGAGTCGCTGGAATTCGCCCTGTCATATCGCCTGAGCCTGGTTGATGAACTCGATCTGCCCATCGAGCATGACGAGATGCTCAATGCCGGTGTGGCCAACCTTTCGGTGCTGGACCTGCAAGCGGCTGTGCGTGCCGTCAGGGCTGTCCAATCCAGGGATGTGCTGGTGGACTATCTGTCGACCACACGTTTCTGGAGGGAGTACCTGGCGAGCAGGTATCCCGGTCGGCTCGAAGTTCCACAGACATTGCATGACGAGCTGGAGGCGCTGGTTGAAAGCAACGCGTCACCTGCTGAAATCGAACGCCTGCAGGGCCGGGTTCGCCAGCGTGAGATCAATGTGTACCGGCAGCTCACCCGTGAGGCGGTGGACCGGCACCTCATGCTCGTCTTGCTGGTTCCAGTCTTGCCATGGCATTGAAATGGCGTGCCAGCGCCGGGCCGAGGTGGTAGCCCTATAGGCGCCGCAGGGCTACCCCCGGCGATAGCCTCGAGGTTTCATCACTTGAGGCTATTCACCATGGGCACATCCTTGCACTCACACGATCACCTGGAGCAGGCCGAGCAGGACCGGATCATCACCGCGCGCCTGCCAGGCTGGATGCGGGCCGTCGGTACCGGGCATGCAGCGGTGCTGCGTGAGGCACTCAATGGCAGCCTGGACTGCCGGTACCGCCTCGATGCGCTGCTGCAGCGCATCGAGGGGGTTGAGCAGTTCACAGCGCCTATTCTGCAAAAGGCGCTGCAGGCACGTTGCAATATCGGGCCCGAGCTGGGCCAGCTGTGGTTTCGCACGGCCTCTGAACGGCCACTGAGCACTTATGCGCCTATCCGCGTACCCTTGAGTGAAAAAGTCTACTACCAGATACCGCTGCTCGAAGCGGCACTGAGGAATTTCACCCAGGACGAGAGCCAGGTGCGCGGACAAGCCCCTGGCAACGGTCTGTTCGATAACGCTGGCGCCAGGCTTGACCTGCTCACTGCTACGCAATTTGCCGCACTGGCAAGGGAGCTGGACCTGGGCGAGCGTTACCAGGCGCATCTGCATGCCCAGCTTGGCACCGCTGAAGCCCAGGCCCTGCTTGCCGAGAACATGCGCCATGGCTTGCTGCTGGATGCTTTCAGGGCGCGCCACGACAGCGTGCTGAGCGAGGCCGAGCTGGAGCTGGTGATCGGTTTGTGGCGCCAAGGCTGGCTGCCGCAACTGGATGACACGCGTGTCGTTGGCAAGCGCCTGGAGGTGCTGGGCTGCCCTTTGCAGCAGATTGTCGTGCTGGATGTGCGTGATGAGACCTTCGCCCCGATCCATACCTCGAGCAAGCGTGTGCTGGTATACATACCAGGCGATCCTCACGGCCCCTGGAGCGCGCATGAAGGTCTGCACCGATTCGCCCGGAAAATTCTCGGGCAACGGCTGCGCAATGCCGACTATCGAGCGTTCTTCGCGCGCTTCTTGCGGCGTCGCGACAGTCAGGCGTTTTTCTCCCGGGTTATTGCTGGCTACGCAGACTTGCCGGTCTGGGCCAACATCGATCTGCACGAACGCATGCATCGGGTCGGCGGCTATCTGTTCAAGGACTTCGCGGCCTTGCGCACACTTCAGATCAAGGACGATGCGGCCCTGATTGCCACACCTGTGGCAAAGCTCGACCGTGAGGTCCAGGAGGCTCATGACCGCTACCTGGCCAATCTGGGTGTGACACTGTTGAGTGCAGCCAGTCTGTACGTCCCTGCATTGGGGGTGACGCTGCTGGCCATGATCGCCTGGCGCTGGCTGGGCGAGGTATTCGAGGCCGTCGAGTCCTGGCGTGAGGGCGAGACACGCGAAGCACTGGAGCATGTGACCCAGGTGCTCATCGAGGCTGCACTGGTTGGCGCCACGGCGGCGGCTGGCAGCGCGGCGCAGCGTGCATGGACACGTTCGGCGCTGGTCGATGGTTTGTCGCAGGCACGCCTGGAAGACGGGACGCAACGCTTGTGGAACGCTGACCTGTCGGCGTTTCGCAGCCAGCTGCCGCTTGCAGCGACCAGCGATGAACAAGGGATCTGGCGCTACGACGGGCAGGCCTGGATAGCCATGGACGGGCATCATTATCGGGTGGTGCAGCGCTCGCTCGATGGGCATTGGCAACTACTGCCGCAGGATGGCCACGGCCCGTTGCTGCTGCACAACGGCGCAGGGGCATGGCGCTTGTGGAGCGAACAACCGATGCAGTGGCAAGGCTCCGGCTACCTGTTCAGGCGGCTGGGCGGGCAGATGGCCAGGCTCGACGATGAGCAGATCGAAGAAGTGCTGGCCATACATCGCCTGGAGGAGCAACACCTGCGAGCCCTTCACGTGCTGGGGCAGGCACCCGAACCCGGGCTGCTCGACAGCGTTCAGCGGGTATTGCTCGATCAGCGTATCCGCCGTTTGGTCAACCGGTTGCGCTCGGGTTTGCCGGCAGAGGATGACAGTGCCGTGCTTGAACAGGCACGCCACCTGGAAGGAGGCCAGGCGCTCAGTGATCAGGACCTGGCCGAGCTGGCGTGGACGCAGCGACGGACTCTGTTTGAGCACCTGTACGCCCTTGAGGCTTTTCAGGGCGACCCTGCTGTGCAAGCGCTGCAGCGCCAGTTCCCCGGCCTGCATGGGCATGCCGCACGGGCAGTGCTCGCTCAGGCCAGCAGCGCGGAGCGTACCCGCCTGCTTGCCAGCGGCCGCATACCGCTGGGCCTGGCCGAGGCCGCCAGGCGCATGCTTGTACCGGTTCGCGTGGCGCGGGTGTTCGAAGCCTTGCTCTGGGACACCCCACAGCATCTCGACCTGGCCCGGGTCGCGCTGGGCATGCTCAAGCATCTGCCAGCCGCTGGGCGGGGGGTGCGCTGGAGCCTGTTCGAGGGGGATGCGGGGACGCGGGCCCTGGCCACTTCAGGGGAGGGGACGCATGCCTGGGGGCTGGTCCACCGCAACGGCATCTTCCAGCGCACCGATGCCCAGGGCGAGGCGGTTGGCGAGGCGGGCGAACTGTTCGAGGTCATGGCCGGTGCCTACGCCGACGATCAACGGCGTGCGCTGCAGGTGGGTGAACCCTTTGCCCACAACCTTCGCGTGAAGGTCACGCGGCTGGCGCAAGATAGGCGTGCGCAAGTCGAGCAGCTATTGAGCCCTGCGCGCCCAGGTAGCGTGCGCCTGCCGTCACGGCTGGACGACGGCCGGATCGGTTACCCGTTGAGCGGTCGCAACCTGGGCTCATCGTCTTCCGGCTACCGGCCTGGACCGTTTCTGCGGCGTGTACGCTACCTCTACCCAGCCTTTACCGATGAGGAAGTGTTCGCCTGGATCGAGCAGGCACGTGGTTCTGCAATCGGCCTGGAGCGCACGCTGCAGCAGTTCGAACGAGAGTTCGAGGTGCTCAATACGCAGTTGCGCAGGTGGGTGCATGAGGCGCCCCGTGGCCGTGAGAGGGAGGACCGGCGCAGGTTGAGGCGGGCGCTGCGCGGCTGTTGGCAACGCGCTTATGATGAGGGTATGCAGGCTGAAGGTACCAACACGGTCTACCGTTGGGAGATAGCCAGCTCCAACAGTCTTCCCGAATTCCCTGAGCCTATCGTTTTCGATCACGTCCGTGTGCTGACTCTGCGCAACATGCAGATCGAGCGCTTGCCCGAGAGTTTCCTGCGCGCCTTCCCCAATGTCAGCGCGGTTGAAATGCCCCATAACCGCCTGGAGCGCGTTCCGCAGGCACTGCTGGGCATGGCCAACCTGCAGTCATTGGACCTGCGCGCAAACCGTATCAGCCTGGACCCAGGCCAGGCGACGATACTCGCCAGTTGCCCGTACCTGACGCAGGTGAACCTTTCGCACAACCCGCTGGGGCGGGCATTCTCGCTGAGCGGGCTACCTCGGTTACGTGAGCTGCACCTGGCCGCCACCGGCATCCGCGAAATGCCCTATGGCTTGATGCAATGCACGTCGCTGAGGGTCGTCGACCTGCGAGACAACCTGCTCACAGGCCTGCCGGAAGGTTTCTACCAAAGCCGGTTGTGGATCGAGGGCAATGTGCAGTTGAGCGGTAACCCGCTTTCCGAGTCAGAGTCGTTGCGCCTTCGTGAGGCTTTGCAGGCAGCGGCCGTGGTGCCTGAAGATGACGAGGCCGCGCCGGTGTCCGCCCGGGTTCGCTGGATGGATGCTGGCGGTGCGCAGCTGCGCAGTGAGCTGGACACGCATTGGCGAGCGCTGGAAGCGTTGCCGAATGCGCTTGAATTCTTCACCTTGATCGAGCGCCTGATGGAGACGGCCGATTTTCAGCATGCGACTGGCGCGCGCTTTTTGGCCGGCCGGATACTGGAGATGATGCGGGCCATGGCCCAATCGCCCGAGCTGTGCCAGGAGCTGTTCAGCAATGCCGCGCAGTTGACCTGCCAGGACAGTGTCGCACTGCGTTTCGACGATCTTGAAACCCGGCTGTTGGTGTGGCGTGCCCAGGCGCAGGCGGCAACTGGCAGCCAGGAACGAGGGTTGTTGCGCTTGGGGCGGCAGCTGTGGCGGCTTGAGGAGCTTAACCGGATTGCCTTGCGGGACATCCAGGAACGCCAGTTCGGTGGCAGCGACCCAGACCAGATTGAGGTGGTCCTGGCCTATCGGTTAGCTTTGCGCGAAGCGTTGGACCTTCCCTTGCAGACGCAGGGTATGTCGTTTCGACCCATCGCGGGCGTCGATGCGCGGCGAATTGCGCGGGCACGCAACCTGGTGCTGCGCCATGAAACCGGTGAGCGGCTGGCCAGCTCGCTGATCGACCGCGCGTTCTGGCAAACCCACTTGCGTAGCGCCTATCCGGCACGTTTCGATGACCTCAATGCGCCGTTCCATGAGCGCCTGGAGGTCTTGCAGGGCGACAACGCGATGGCAGAGCCTGAGCGTGCAGCGCAAATCGACACGCTCGCCCGCGAGCAGCGGCTTGCCGAGGGCGAACTGATGCAGGCACTGACGCTCGAAGTTCTGGATGCAACAGTGAACAGGAGGTCATTTACGTTCGCTGATCACGTCGGCACGGCCAGAGCCTCCTGCGCTGGCCGTCGACGGGCGTGGACGTCCCGATGGACTATGCTCAGGTTCGGGCGCTGGCATTTTTTGCAGCGTCAGGCGCCCTTGCCGAGACACGCGAAGTTACCTTTGCGTAAACCCTCTGGCAGTGCAGTTGGTTTAGGCTCGCACGTCGGATCTTTCTCCATGATCTGTAGTCTTTGGTTTATCGAGAGAATAAGGAGATTTGCATGCTCGTCCGGTCACTGACCCTCGCCACTTTGCTCGCTATTGCCGGCCCGCTGTTTGCTGCCGACAGTGATGCGCCGCTGGCCAAGGAACTGGGCAAGGCCAGGCCATTGGTCGTTATCGCTCCGAGCAGCGCCGACCCCACCCTGCGCGGGTTGAACGAGGCGCTCAAGGACCCGGCTACCCAGGCGGGTTTCAAGGAGCGCAACCTGGTGCTGTTCAGCGTTGCCCAGATGATGGGCAAGCGTGAGGACAAGAACCTCGAACAGCAGACCACGATGGCCCTTATTCGCGAGCTCAAGCTGGGCGCCAGCAAGGGCACCAAGGTGATCCTGGTGGGCCTGGACGGTGAACGGCATGTGCTCAAGGATGATGAGTCGGGCGAGAAGATCGACCCGCAGGCGATCTTCAAGGCCGTCGATGAACTTCCGGCGAGTGAAAAAGCGGCGGTTGCGCCTGAACCCGTGGCGGCTGCTGTGCCCGAGCCCAAGGCCAAGGACAGCAAGGCCGCCAAACCTGGCAAACCGGCCAAGCCTGCCGCGCCCCCCAAGCCACTGGACGATTGAGCGGCGTCAGCCTTGCTGATCGGTTGGTGAGGTCCTACAGCGGCAGCCGAATCAGGCGATACCGGCCAAGGCGCCGCAACGGTTGAATAGCCCCTCTTTCTAACCAGAGTGGAGCTTCAACATGACGCATACCCCTAACAAGCTCGGGCTGATCGGTGCTGCACTGATCGGCAGCATGGCCATCGGCAGCCAGGCATTCGCCGTCGAGCCTCTCAGCCAGGGTTACCAGCTGGCATCGGCCAAGGCCCACGGCGAGGGAAAGTGTGGCGAAGGCAAATGTGGCGGCAGTGAAAAGGCCAGCGAGAGCGAAGGCAAGTGTGGTGAAGGCAAGTGCGGTGGCGATGGCGGTCACGGCAAAAAACAGTCCTGAATAGAATGCATTGAGAAATGCACCAACGCCCCGTCTGCACGTCAGCCGGGGCGTTGTGCTTTGTTATGGAGACTCGAAGATGAATACCACGCCCATGCACGCCGGCCTCGGCCTGCGTCGCAGCCTGATGCCCGAATTGCTGGCGCTGGAGGAAGGTACGGTGGACTTTCTGGAATGCGCCCCGGAAAACTGGATCGGCGTCGGCGGTGCCTTGGGGCAGGGGTTGGCTCAACTGGCAGAACGCTTCCCGCTGGCTTGCCACGGCCTTTCCCTTTCGCTTGGCGGCAGCTTGCCGCTGGACCGTAAACTGCTCGGGCAGATCCGCCAGTTTCTCGATCGCTATCAGGTACGACACTACAGCGAGCATCTGAGCTATTGCACTGATGACGGCCACCTTTATGACCTGCTGCCGCTTCCCTTCACCGAAGCCGCCGTACGCCAGGTCAGTGCGCGTATTCGCCAGGTGCAGGACACCTTGCAGCAGCGCATCGCTGTCGAGAACATCAGCTACTACGCCGCCCCCTATCAGGCGATGAGTGAGCTGGAGTTCATCAGGGCAGTGCTCGACGAGGCCGACTGCGAGCTGCTGCTGGACGTCAACAATGTCTATGTCAATGCCTGCAACCATGGCTACGACGCACAGGCATTTCTCCAGGGCCTTCCGCTGGCGCGGGTCCGGGGCATGCATCTGGCCGGGCACCATGATCAGGCACCCGACCTCAAGGTCGACACCCATGGAGCCGCAGTCAAGCCGCAGGTCTGGGCGCTGTTCACGAGTGCCTGCGAGCGTTTTGGCATCCAGCCAACCGTGCTGGAACGCGACTTCAATTACCCGCCCATGACCGAGCTGCTTGCAGAAGTTGCGTGGATTCGCGCCGTGCAGCAGGAGGTCGTGCATGCACAGTGCATTGCGTGAACAACAGACCTGCCTGGCTCGTCACCTGCGTGACCCGGTACGCCATCCAGCGCCCGTCGGTATCGAACAAAAACGCCTGAGGCTGTACAGGGAATTGCTCTACGGTGGCATCGAGGCGCTGTTGGCAGGAAGTTTCCCGGTGCTGCGCAAGACGTTGGGCGATCAGTGTTGGCATGCGCGCGTGCATGATTTTTATGCCAGCTACCGCTGCCGTACGCCGCTGTTCAGCCAGATAGCCGCTGCTTTCGTCGATTACCTCCAAGGCATCGAACCTGACACCCCGTGGCAGCTTGAGCTGGCCCACTACGAGCTGATCGAATCCCAGGTGTACCTGAGCGATGCCGAGGAGCCTGCGCATGATCCGCAGGGCGACCTTCTACAAGGTGAGCCGCTGTTGTCGAGCACGTCAAAAGTGCTGGCCTATCGTTGGCCGGTGGAACAGATCGGCCCGGCGTACCAGCCGCTCGAAGCCCCTGCATTACCCACGTTGCTGCTGGTCTATCGCGACGCTGCGCTGCAGGTGCGCTTCGCCCGTCTTTCGCCTATGGCCTACCGCTTGCTGGCTGAAGTTCAGGGCACTGGTCGACAGCGCTTGCAGGCACTCGCTGCGGACCTGCGGGAGGGTTTGGCATTGCTCGAAAACCTGCGTGAACAAGGTGTTGTGATCGGTACTCGATGATGCCAAAGGGGCTGTCTGGCAGCCCCTTTTCATCATCAGCCGTGCAGGCGCTTGCTGATCCAGTGGTCCAGGCTCAGGCGTCCCGAGCCTTTAAGCAGCAGCGGCAGCAAGGCGACCAGATAAATCAGCGGCAGCTTGAAGTTGCCAAAGCCCTGGTCGGTGATGGCATAACCCTGTGCCAGTTCTGCCAGGCTTGACCAGTGTGCGGGCCAATGCACTGCCGCAATCGCCACCACGGTCACCACCATCAGCCCGGCCGATGCCAGTCGCGTGCCCAGGCCAAGCAACAGCAACAGGGGCAGCACCAGCTCCGCCCACATCGACAACTGCCAGTTGAGCTCCGCCGGCAGCACGTTGAAAGGGAACGGGAAGTTGGCCTGCAAGCCGCTGAACCAGTTGCTGCCGTTGAATTTCTCCCAGCCGGACTCGAAGAACTCCCAGGCCAGGAACAGCCGCAAAGGCAGGTCGGCGCTCCAGTTGCCAAAGCGATCGACAGTCGTGAGGGTGCGGGTCAGTGTGGTCATTGTGGTCATCTCGTTTCAGGAAAGGGCAGAGGCCGTGCGGCGTTGCTGCCGGGCCAGCTTGGCGGTGAGCTTGAAGGCAATGGCGCTGAAGATCAGGGCGAACGCCAGCGGGTACCACCCGCCCTTGGGGGTGCCGTTGTAGAAGGACAGGCAGAACACCCCGGCCAGCACCCACATACCGGTGCTGTGCAGGGCTTTCCAGGCTCGGCGGCCGAGCAGGCGCATCGGGGTCTTGAACGAGGTCAGGGTGAGCAACAGCAGGAACAGGTAGCCGATGCTGCCAGGTAGATTCGAGGTGATCGTCTGCCCGTCCCAGAACAGTTCAGGAAACTGCTGGGCGTAGCGGTAGATCAGCAGACCATGCAAGGCATGCGAGAAGGCAAAGGCCAGGCCGACGAAGCGCCGCTCGCGGAGTAACCGGCGGCTGCCGTTGCCAGGCAGCAGGGTAACCAGTGACGAGGCCAGGAACGCCAGCAGGAACAACGCGAAAGAGCTGCGTGCGGTGGCGCGGATGGCGCTGAGCAGGCCATCCGCACCGGGCGGATAACTGAGCAGTACCGCGGCAGTCATGAACAAGGTCAGGCCGGCAAAGGCGGCGAACAGCTTCCAGCCGGAGGGCAGGATGAGCAGCTTCATGGGTGAGGTCTCCCGGAGTGTCGTTGTGTGACCGGGAGTGTGCGGGGCGCGGTATCTGCAGAGTGTCAGTCAAAGCGGCTTTGTGTATCGGACTTTAGTTATCGGCGCTGTAGGCAGGCCGGCCCAGGCCGCCGCTTTGGGCGTTACAGCTCGATCTGGGCGCACAACCCGCCGCTTTTGCGGTTGCTCAAGGTCAGCCTGCCGCCCATGGCCTGGGTCAGTTGCTGGGCGATGGCCAGCCCGAGGCCCGTGCCCCCGGTGCTGCGATTGCGGGAGCTCTCGACCCGGTAGAAGGGCTTGAGCACCTCGTCCAGCTCTTCGGCGGGAATGCCGGGGCCTTCATCGAGGACCCGAATCAACGTCTTGCCTCGCTCGCGGCTGACCTCAAGCTGTGCCTTGCCAGCAAACTTCAGGGCGTTGTCCACCAGGTTCACCAGTACCCGGCGCAATGCATGCGGTCGGGTTTCCAGCAGGCTGCCAGTATCGCCGTGGCGCTCCACCTGGGCGCCGCTGTCCTGGTAATCGAACACCAGGCTGTCGAGGAAGGCGTCGAGGTTGATCCGGCAGGGCGCTTCGGTGTTGATGTCCATGCTGCGTGCGTAGGCCACGCCTTCGCGGACCAGATGCGCCATGGCGTCCAGGTCATGGCAGAGCTTGTCTTTCTCGACGCCGTCGTCCATCACCTCAACCCGCAGTTTCATGCGCGTGATCGGTGTTTGCAGGTCGTGGGAAATGGCTGCCAGCAATTGCATGCGCTCTTTGAGGTAGGCGGCGATGCGTGCCTGCAGGGCATTGAACGCCACGGCAGCGTACTTGACCTCGCGCGGGCCGCTTTCATCCAGCAGCACACCGGGTTTGTCCGGGTCGAGGTTGTCCACGGCCTGGGCCAGGCGGGTCAGCGGGCCGATCGCCAGGCGCACTGCCAGCCAGGTGCAGAACAGCAGCACACCGAGCTGGATCAGCAGCACCAGTGGCAGCCAGCTTGCCACTGGTGCCGCCGCCGGGGTGACATCGATGGTCAGCGGCGCGCCGTCGGACAGGTGCAGGTGCACCTGGAAGTGCTGATCCGGCCCGGGAGTACTCTGGAATTTCAGCTGATAGTGCCCGCCGATGGCCTTGGTGATCGATGCGGCAGCCATGGGCGGGTCGTCACTGGCCATTGGCATGCCCGCCTGGCCCTGGTCCAGGCGGTAGCGGAGCGTGTGGCGTTCAAGGCGTGGCAGCCAGCTGGCACGCTCGGCCGCGGGCAGGCGCTCCAGAATCGCCATCGAAGTGGTGACATCCTGCTCCAGGTGGCTGAGCATCATCGAGCGGCTGCTGACATAGCGCTCATAGGCCTGCAGGCTGAACGACAGCCCGTAGGCCAGCACCAGCCCGGTGAAAAAGATCAGGGCCAGGCGCGAGGCGAGGGTACGCGGCCATTTCATGCCGGTGACTCGAGCAGTTGCACGGCCAGCGAGAACACATAGCCCTCGCTGCGCACGGTCTTGATGCAGCTCGGCTCGCGGGCATCGTCACCCAGGCGCTGGCGCAGGCGGCTGACCAGCAGGTCGATGGAGCGGTCGAAGATGTCGGCTTCGCGGCCCTGGGTCAGGTTCAGCAACTGTTCGCGGCTGAGCACCCGCTGCGGGTGGTCGAGGAACACCCGCAACAGGCGGTATTCGGCGCCGCTGAGCGCTACCAGGGTGCCTTCGTTGTCCAGCAGGTGGCGGGCGGTGGTGTCCAGGCGCCATTGGCCGAAGGCAAGCAGGCGGCTACTTTCGCTGATGGTCAGGTTCGGCGGCAGCATGCGCGTGCGGCGCAGCACGGCGTTGATGCGCGCCAGCAATTCGCGGGCGGAGAACGGTTTGGTCAGGTAGTCGTCGGCGCCCATTTCCAGGCCGATGATGCGGTCGGTCTCGTCGTTGCGCGCAGTGAGCATCAACACCGGCGTGTTGCGGTGCTTGCCGGCACGCAGTTCGCGGCACAGCAGCAGGCCGTCGTCGCCGGGCATCATGATGTCGAGAACGATCAGATCGACGCTGTTGGCCTCCAGGAAGGCGCGCATCTGCCGGCCGTCGGCAACGATGCTGGTGCGCAGGCCGTTCTTTTTCAGGTAGTTGCCGACCAGTTCGCGGATCTCACGGTCATCGTCGACGATCAGGATGTGATCGACATGTTCCATTCGCGGCGTTCCTGTTCAAGGGAGAGTGAGCGCAGTGTACCGAGCGCGTCGGGGCTTGCCTGTGGGGTTTTGTATTGCAGTGTATCTGGCATGGGGGCAGATACAGGCGCAAGCAAATCACGGGCCGAGGCGACACATGGGAGATACCTGGCAGGCGTGCAATGGCTCTCGACCGGGGAGCACCGATCCCCACCCCCTAAGTGTTGCAAAGGAGAGATGCCATGAACCTCAAGACTATCGCCAGTGCCAGCCTGTTCGCCGTGCTCAGCTTCGCTGCCGTTGCCGCCAATGCCAGCACCACATCGATGAACGACGCCAGTGTCATGCAGTACCGCTACGGCGACCATCTGGATGTGAAGAAAGTGCTGTCGGTGAAAGACGACCAGAGCAATGCCTGCGGCCCGGTCAGGACCCGTATGGACTACCTCGACTCCAAAGGCCAGCATGAGAGCGTCGAATACCGCACCTACGCCACGAGCGGTTGCCATGACAACTGATCGCCGGCGGCTGTTGAAAGTGGGGGGCATGGGCTTGGCGCTGGTTGGTCTGGGCCTCGCTGGAGGGCAACTGCTGGCCCGCGACAACTATGGCGCCATGCCGTCGCTGGCTGGCGCCAGCCAATGGCTCAACTCACCGCCACTGGACGCCCCGGCGCTCAAGGGCAAGGTGGTGCTGGTGGACTTCTGGACCTGGGACTGCATCAACTGCCAGCGCAGCCTGCCGCACGTCAACGACTGGGCACGGCGCTATGCCGACCAGGGCCTGGTGGTGGTGGGTGTGCATACGCCCGAGTACGACTACGAGCACGATGTGGGGCAGTTGAAAAGCAAGGTGGCCAGCCTGGGCATCGCTTACCCGGTGGCGGTGGACAATGATTACCAGGTGTGGAACGCCTGGGGTAACCAGTTCTGGCCAGCGCATTACTTTGTCGATCGGCAAGGGCAGGTGCGGCATGTGCACTTTGGTGAGGGTGACTATGCCGGGCAGGAGAAAGTCATACAGGCGTTGCTGGATGAGAAAGGTTAGACCTCTGTTGCCTCATCGCCGGCAAGCCGGCGATGAGGCTGGGGCAGGTTCAGGAGAAGCTGGCGAAATGCGCCTGCATCCGCTCGGCATCCGCCTGTTTGCCACTGAACAGCTCGAACGCCTTCACCGCCTGGAATACTGCCATGTTGCTGCCATCGAGCGTGCGGCAACCTAGCGCCCGTGCTGCTTTCAGCAGTTCGGTCTCCAGCGGGAAATAGATGATTTCAGCCACCCACAAGCGCGGGTGCAACAGCTCCACGGGAAGGGGCGTGCCGGGTAACTTGGCCATGCCCACGGGGGTGGTATTGACCAGGCCATCGGCCTCGGCCACCTCGACCGCCAGGTCCGCGCCAAGTACCGCCCGACCTGGGCCGAAATGGCCGTTGAGGTTATCCACCAGCGCCTGGGCACGCGCCGCATCCACTTCGAACAGCACCAGTTGCTCGACGCCTTCGCTCAGCAGCGCATGGGCCACCGCCGAGCCAGCGCCGCCAGCGCCCATCTGCACCACGCGCCGGCGCGACACATCCGGCAGGCCACGGCGCAGGCCTTCGGCAAAGCCCAGGCAGTCGGTGTTGTGACCCACCCGCTTGCCGTCCTTGAGTACCACGGTGTTCACCGCGCCAATCCCGCGGGCCTCGTCCGACAGCTCATCGAGCAACGGCAGGATCGCCTGCTTGAACGGGTAGGTGATGTTGAGCCCGGTGAAGCCGGTGTGCTGAGCGGCATCGAGCAGTTGTGCCAGGGCGCTGTCCTCCAGCTGGAGCTGGTCGGCGTCGATCAGGCGATAGAGGTAACGCAAGTGCTGGGCGTCGCCTTCGTGTTCGTGCAGGGCAGGGGTACGCGACAGCTGGATGCCACGGCCGATCAGGCCGGCAAGGATGGCTGGCTGGGTCATGCGCGTGGCTCCTGAAGCATCTCGGCAAAGTGGCTCAGGGCCATGCGGTAGCCGTGGCTACCCAGGCCGCAGATCACGCCTACGGCAATCGACGAGACGAACGACAGGTGGCGGAACGGCTCGCGCTTGTGCACGTTGGACAGGTGTACTTCGATGACCGGGAGTTCGCTGGCCACGAGGGCGTCGCGGATGGCCACCGAGGTATGGGTCCAGGCACCGGGGTTGATCACGATACCGGCACAACGGCCACGGGCGGCATGGATCCAGTCGATCAGTTCGCCTTCGTGGTTGGTCTGGCGGAATTCGATCTCCAGGCCGTGGGCCAGGGCCGTGTCGGCGCAACCCTGGGCCAGGTCGGCGAGGGTTTCATGGCCATACTGGGTGGGTTCACGGGTCCCCAGCATGTTCAGGTTGGGGCCGTTGAGCACGAGAATAAGGGGCTTCATGACGGGCATCGCTTTGTTGTTGTTGAATACTCCTATGTTTGTACCGGGTGGTTAATTTCGTCAATTGGCTCAGGTGTCGCATGGCGGCAAAGTGGGCGATTATCGAACTTGTCCGGCCAGGCCGGCGGATTACACAATTGTAATGTTCACGCCACCGCCTCGATAACCAGCCCTCCTTACAGTCCCTCGCCAACGCTTGTCGACGAGGACTCCCGAAGTGCCCACCCCCCGCAAGATCGCCTTGCTCAGCCTGTTGCTGGCGGCCACCGCCAGCGCCCAGGCCGGGCCAGGCATGAGCCTGCCCGAGGCGCTGAGCGCCGCCTTCGCCAACAACCCTGAACTGGCCGCAGCCGGTCGCGAAATCGGCATTGCCGAGGGTGAGCGACGCCAGGCCGGGTTGCTCCCCAACCCTGAACTGGCCTGGGAAATGGAGGACACCCGGCGCGAAACCAGCACCAGCACCGTCACCCTCAGCCAGCCACTGGAGCTGGGCGGCAAGCGCGGTGCGCGCATTGCCGTGGCCGGTGCCGGCCAGGCCATTGCGCAGCTGGACCTCGAACGCCAGCGCAATGGCCTGCGCGCCGATGTGGTCCAGGCCTATCACGCCGCCCTGCGCGCGCAGACCGGCGTGGAACTGGCGCAGCAGTCGCAGGCGCTGACCGAACGTGGCCTGCGGGTGGTACAGGGCCGGGTCACGGCCGGCCAGTCGTCACCGGTTGAGGCCACCCGTGCCCGGGTGCAACTGGCCCAGGCCCAGGCCGAGGTGCGTCGCGCCGAAACCCAGCGCACGGTGGCCTACCAGGCCCTGGCGCGGTTGACCGGCAGTCCGCTGGCGACCTTCGACACCTTGCAGGCGGCCAGCCAGTCGCCTGGCGCTGCACCTTCAGCCGATGCTTTGCTCGGCCAGGTCGAACGGACCGCCGAGTGGCGCCTGGCGGCCGCACAGGTCGAGCGCGGCGAAGCGTCGCTGGGCTCGGAAAAGGCCCTGCGCATTCCCAACCTCACCGTCAGCGTCGGCAGCCAGTACAGCCGTGAGGACCGCGAGCGGGTCAACGTGGTCGGGCTGTCGATGCCCTTGCCGTTGTTCGACCGCAACCAGGGCAACGTACTGGCCGCCGCACGCCGCGCCGACCAGGCCCGCGACCTGCGCAACGCGGTGGAACTGCGCCTGCGCAGCGAAACCCGTAGCGCCGTCGATCAGTGGCGCACGGCGATGCAGGAGGTGCAGGCCTACGACCGCACCATCCTGCCGTCGGCGCAGCAGGCCGTGGACACCGCCACCCGTGGCTTCGAGATGGGCAAGTTCGCCTTTCTCGACGTGCTCGACGCCCAGCGCACCTTGATCGACGCGCGCGGGCTGTACCTCGAGGCCTTGGCCGCGGCAACCGATGCACGGGCACAGGTCGAGCGGATCTATGGCGACCTGGATGGTTTGAGCAACATTTCGAGCAGTAGGAGCAACAATGACTAACCCGCGCAAACTCGCACTCCTGGCCGCTGCCATCGCCGTTCTCGGCGTGGCTGGCCTGGCCTGGACCGGCAACCTTGGTCAGGCCAGCAAAGGCCAAGCCAGTACCGCAGAGCCCCGGCACGACGATCATGGCGAAGACCGCCACGGTGACAGTGATGAGGCTGGTGAAGCGCACCAGGAAAAGGAAGGTGCGCTGCACCTGTCGATCGCCCAGATCGAGTCGGCCGGCATCCAGATGGCCGCCGCCGCCCCTCGGGCACTGGGCACCGCCATCAGCTTCCCTGGCGAGATCCGCTTCGATGAAGACCGCACAGCCCATGTGGTGCCACGGGTGCCGGGGGTGGTCGAGGCGGTGCAGGCCGAGCTCGGCCAGGCGGTCAAGCGCGGCCAGGTGCTGGCGGTGATCGCCAGCCAGCAGATCTCCGACCTGCGCAGTGAGCAGCAAGCCGCCCAGCGCCGCCTTGAACTGGCGCGCCTGACCTTCCAGCGCGAGCAGCAACTGTGGCAGGAACGCATCAGCGCCGAGCAGGACTACCTGCAGGCGCGTCAGGCCTTGCAAGAGGCCGAGATCGCCCTGGCCAATGCCCGGCAGAAGGTGGCCGCGGTCGGCCCGGCCGGTGCCGGTAACCGCTACGAATTGCGCGCCCCCTTCGATGCCGTGGTGGTGGAAAAGCACCTGACCGTGGGCGAGGTGGTCGACGAGACCAGCAATGCCTTTACCTTGTCCGACCTGAGCCGGGTCTGGGCCACCTTCGCCGTCGCACCCCGCGACCTGGCCCGGGTCACCAGCGGGCGCAGCGTGACCGTCAGCGCACCGGACCTCGGCGCCGAGGTCGAGGGCAAGGTCAACTACGTCGGTAGCCTGCTCGGCGAACAGAACCGCGCCGCCACCGTGCGCGCCACCCTGGCCAACCCCAACGGTGCCTGGCGCCCCGGGCTGTTCGTCAACATTGCGGTCCATGTCGAGCGCTTCAATGCCGCCGTCGTCGTGCCCGAGAGCGCGTTGCAGAGCTGGGAGGAACAGACCGTGGTGTTCGCCCGCACCGACGAAGGTTTCGAGGCCCGCCCGGTGAAGACCGGCCGCCGCGACGCCGGCCAGGTGGAGATCACCTCAGGCCTGGCGGCCGGCACCCAGGTGGCTGCCGCTGGCAGCTTTGTCCTCAAATCCGAGCTCGGCAAGGCATCAGCCGAGCACAGCCATTGATTGCGGGGACGCTTGCATGTTCGAACGCCTGATCCAATTCGCCATCGAGCAGCGCCTGGTGGTGATGCTCGCCGTGGTGCTGATGGCCGCCGTGGGCCTGCACAGCTACCAGAAACTGCCGATCGATGCGGTGCCTGATATCACCAACGTCCAGGTGCAGATCAACACCGCCGCACCGGGCTATTCGCCGCTGGAGACCGAGCAGCGCATCACCTTTGCCATCGAGACCGCCATGGCTGGCCTGCCGGGCCTGAAACAGACCCGCTCGCTGTCGCGCTCGGGGCTGTCGCAGGTGACGGTGATCTTCGACGATGGCACCGATATCTTCTTCGCCCGGCAACTGGTCAACGAGCGCCTGCAGGTGGCCCGCGAGCAGTTGCCCGAAGGCATCGAGGCCGGCATGGGGCCGATCTCCACGGGCCTGGGGGAAATCTTCCTGTGGACGGTGGAGGCCGAGCAGGGCGCGCTCAAGGACGATGGCACGCCTTTCACGGCGACCGACCTGCGGGTGATCCAGGACTGGATCATCAAGCCGCAGCTGCGCAATGTGCCCGGCGTCGCCGAGGTCAACAGCATCGGCGGCCACGCCAAGCAGTACCTGATCGCCCCCGAGCCCAAGCGCCTGGCGGCCTACAAGCTCACGCTCAACGGCCTGATCGCAGCGCTTGAGCGCAACAACGCCAACGTCGGTGCCGGCTACATCGAGCGCAACGGCGAGCAACTGCTGATCCGCGCGCCGGGGCAGGTGGCCTCGGCCGAAGACATCGCCAACATCGTCATTTCCAGTGTCGATGGCACGCCGATCCGCGTCAGCCATGTTGCCCAGGTCGGTCTGGGTGAAGAGCTGCGCTCTGGCGCGGCCACCGAGAACGGCCGCGAGGTGGTGCTGGGCACGGTGTTCATGCTGATTGGCGAGAACAGCCGCACGGTGTCCCAGGCCGTGGCGGCCAAGCTCGCCGAGATCAACCGCAACCTGCCCAAGGGCGTGGTGGCGGTCACGGTCTATGACCGCACCAACCTGGTGGAAAAGGCCATCGCCACGGTGAAGAAGAACCTGGTCGAAGGCGCGGTCCTGGTGATTGCCGTGCTGTTCCTGTTCCTGGGCAACATCCGCGCCGCGCTGATCACGGCCATGGTCATCCCGCTGTCGATGCTGTTCACCTTCACTGGCATGTTCAGCAACAAGGTCAGCGCCAACCTGATGAGCCTCGGCGCCCTGGACTTCGGCATCATTGTCGATGGCGCGGTGGTGATCGTTGAAAACGCCATCCGTCGCCTGGCCCATGCCCAGCAGCGCCATGGCCGCATGCTGACCCGTGCCGAACGCTTCCATGAGGTGTTCGCCGCTGCCCGCGAGGCGCGCCGGCCGCTGATCTACGGGCAGTTGATCATCATGGTGGTGTACCTGCCGATCTTTGCCCTGACCGGGGTCGAGGGCAAGATGTTCCAGCCGATGGCCTTCACTGTGGTGATGGCACTGCTGGGCGCCATGATCCTTTCGGTGACCTTCGTGCCAGCGGCCATCGCGCTGTTCGTCACCGGCAAGGTCAAGGAGGAAGAGGGCGTGGTCATGCGCACCGCCCGCCTGCGCTATGCACCGGTGCTCGAGTGGGTGCTGGGCCGGCGCAAGCTGGCGTTCACCGCCGCCGCCGGGCTGGTGCTGCTGTCCGGGGTGATGGCCAGCCGCATGGGCAGCGAGTTCATCCCCAGCCTCAGCGAAGGCGACTTTGCCTTGCAGGCGTTGCGCGTGCCAGGCACCAGCCTGTCGCAGTCGGTGGACATGCAGCAGCGTCTGGAGCAGGCGATCATCGCCCAGGTGCCGGAGGTGGAGCGCGTGTTTGCCCGCACCGGCACCGCCGAGATTGCCTCCGACCCGATGCCGCCGAACATCTCCGATGCCTACGTGATGCTGCGCCCGCGCGAGCAGTGGGTCGACCCCGGCAAGCCCCGCGAGGAACTGATTGCCGAGGTGCAGCGCGCGGCTGCCAGCGTGCCGGGCAGCAACTACGAGCTGTCGCAGCCGATCCAGCTGCGTTTCAATGAATTGATTTCCGGTGTGCGCAGCGACGTGGCGGTGAAGGTGTTTGGTGATGACATGGACGTGCTCAACCGCACCGCCACGCAAATCGCCAGCAGCTTGCAACAGGTACCCGGCGCCTCGGAGGTGAAGGTCGAGCAGACCACCGGCCTGCCGGTGCTGACCATCGACATCGACCGCGACAAGGCTGCGCGTCATGGCCTGAATGTGGGCGACGTGCAGGATGCCATTGGCATTGCTGTCGGTGGGCGCACGGCGGGCACGCTGTACGAGGGCGATCGCCGCTTCGACATGGTGGTGCGCCTGTCCGAAACCCTGCGTACCGATGTCGATGGCCTGGGCAGCCTGCTGATTCCGGTACCGGCCAGCGCTGCAGCCGGTGCGGCACAGATCGGCTTCATCCCGCTGTCGCAGGTGGCCACGTTGAACCTGCAACTGGGGCCTAACCAGGTCAGCCGCGAGGATGGCAAGCGCGTGGTGGTGGTCAGCGCCAACGTGCGCGGGCGCGACCTGGGTTCGTTCGTCGAGCAGGCCGAGCAGACCTTGCTTGAGCAGGTGCAGATCCCGCCGGGTTACTGGACCCGTTGGGGCGGCCAGTTCGAGCAGTTGCAGTCGGCGGCCGAGCGCTTGCGGGTGGTGGTGCCGGTAGCGCTGCTGCTGGTGATGGCATTGCTGCTGATGATGTTCAACAACCTCAAGGACGGCTTGCTGGTGTTCACCGGGATTCCGTTTGCCTTGACCGGCGGGGTGCTGGCGTTGTGGCTACGGGACATTCCGCTGTCGATTTCCGCAGGCGTGGGCTTCATTGCCTTGTCGGGCGTGGCAGTGCTCAATGGCCTGGTGATGATTGCCTTCATCCGCAACCTGCGAGAGGAAGGGCGCGGTTTGCGCGCGGCGGTCGAGGAGGGGGCGTTGACGCGCCTGCGGCCGGTGTTGATGACCGCGTTGGTGGCGTCGTTGGGGTTCATTCCGATGGCCTTGGCTACCGGGACCGGGGCCGAGGTGCAGCGGCCGCTGGCGACGGTGGTGATTGGCGGGATTCTCTCGTCGACGGCGTTGACCTTGCTGGTGCTGCCGGCGCTGTATCAATGGGCGTACAGGCGCGAAGAGGATTGAGATCGCTGGGGCCGCTTTGCGGCCCCAAGTGCCTCAGGCCGAAGTGCGGACCTGAGGGCTCACATCATTTCCGGCTTCATCATGCAGCGAGATCCGCGATGTCTCCGGCAACGCCAACCCACCCACCAGCGCCACCAGCGCGATCACTACCAGGTAGAACGCTGGCGCCAGGCTGCTGCCGGTCTGCCCGATCAGCCAGGTCGCTACCAGCGGCGCGGTACCGCCAAACAGGGTGTAGGCCACGTTGTAGGTGATCGCCGAAGCGGTATAGCGGGTCCGCGTCGGGAAGCTTTCCGACAGCAGCGCCGCCGTCACCACGCCACTGCACAACGCCCCCACCGCCAGCAGGATCACCCCCAGCAGCGCCCCCGACATCGAACCGGAACTGGCCAGCCAGTAAGCGGGGAACACGCAGACCATCACCCACAGGCAGGTGAAACCAATGGTTTTGCGCCGCCCGACCCGGTCCGAGAAGGCCCCAGCCAGCGGGCAACCGACGGCAGCGAACAGCAACGCCACGGTGGTCACCAGCAGCGACTGGGCGCGGGTCAGGTTACCGACCATTTGCAGGTAGGTGGCGAAGTAGGTGGTGAACATGTAGAACGACAGCGCCGTCAGCGAGATGAACATGCCCAGGTTGCGGATCGCCCGGCCGTGGTTGCGCAGGGTTTCCTTGAGCGGCGAGTGCTCATGCTCCTTGCCCTGGGCGACAGCCTCGCGAAACGCCGGGGTCTCCTCCATGCGCCAGCGCAGGTACAAGCCCACCAGCCCCAGCGGTGCAGCCACCAGGAACGGGATGCGCCAGCCCCAGGCGCTCATCGCCTCGGCCGACAGGCTGGCCTCCAGGCCATAGGCGATCACCGCCGCGCAGGCAAAGGCGGAGAAGGTCGACACCGGCACGAAGCTGCCATAGAACGCGCGCTTGTTGCGGGGTGCATGCTCCATCAGGTAGGCGCAGGCGCCGGCATATTCACCGCCGGCGGAGAACCCCTGCAGGCAGCGCGCCAGGGTCAGCAGCGCCGGTGCGGCAAGGCCGATGCTGGCGTAGGTCGGCAGCAGGCCGATCAAGGTGGTGGAGCCGGCCATCAGCAGGATGGTCAGCGACAGGATGCGCTTGCGCCCCAGGCGGTCGCCGAGTGCGCCGAACACGATACCGCCGAGCGGGCGCAAGGCGAAGGCCACGGCAAACACGGCGAAGGTCTTGAGCAGGGCGACGCTGCCATCTTCGCTGGCGAAGAACTGGCTGGCGATCAGTGTGGCGAGGAAGCCATAGACGGCGAAGTCGAACCATTCGACGAAGTTGCCGATGGCCGAGGCGGCGATGACCCTGCGCAGGGTGGCGGGGGATACCTCATGCGATGCAGACATACGGAAGCTCTCCGGTTTCCATAGGCAGCCTGGATGAATGTGGCGCGCTCAGGCGCGCCATCGTTGTTATCTAGGGCCAGTAGACCGGCCAGCGGGGACAGGCGCATCGTTGAGGGCGACATCGGGATATCTGTTTCGACCGCCACGGGCAGGCGCTACACCGAAAACACCACCCCGGTGCGCGAGGCCGCATTGCGGATGTGCTCCTGCATCGCCTTCTGCGCGGCCGCCTGCGAGCGGCGGCTCAGGGCGCGGAGGATCTTGCGGTGTTCCTGCCAGGTTTCCATGGCGCGTTCCGGGCGAATGAAGGGCAGCTTCTGGCTCTCCAGGAAGATCTCCTGGCTTGCGGTGATCACCTGCAGCATCGCGTGGTTGCCGCAGGCCTGCAGCAACCGTTGGTGGAACGCGAAGTCCAGTTGGGCTGCGGCTTCGAAGCGGCCCGCACGCAACTCCCGGTGCATCGCCTCGACATTCTCCTCCAGGCGATCGATGTCGTCTGCGGTCAAGGCCAGTGCCGCTTGCCCGGCGGCAAAGCCTTCCAGGGCGTAGCGCAACTGGAAGGTGTCACTGGCGGACACCTGTTCGGCATAAGGCCAGGCAAACGTCGAGGCCGCCGGTGCGGTCGCTTGCACGAACACGCCCTTGCCCGGCTGCACGCTGACCAGGCCCAGGGCACTGAGCGACGACAGCGCTTCACGCAGCGATGCCCGGCTCACCCCCAGTTGCTCGGCAAGGTCACGCTGCGAGGGCAGGGCATCGCCGGGTTGATAGGCGCCTTCGTCGATCAGCTTGCGGATGCCTTGCAGGGCCTGTTCGGGGACGGCGCGGGGGAGGGTATCGAGCATGCTGTTCAGACCGGTCGGAGGGCGATGACTTTGGCTTTTTACGGCGATTACCGTGCGCTGGCAAGTGTTGCTCCGCGCTGGCGCAGCGTATTGCCCGGCTGCACGAAAGCGGGGCGTGCCCCCTGCGGCGCAGGCGGCTGCCTGGCAACTGTTCAGACCAGTAAGACCGTTCAGTGCGCGCTTTCGACACGTTCGTGGCGGGCCGAGGCGCATTTTGGCATGGCCCGTGCACTGCCCAGCCAGCAGTCCATTTCCTGAATCTCCGCGAGGCCATCCGATGAAGACATTCCGCACCCTGTTCCTGGCCACTCTGTTTTGCAGCGGCGCCCTGGCGTTGCCAGGCGCGCAGGCCGATGCGCTGGCCGACATCGGCGCCCGTGGCGTGCTCAAAGTGGCGGTGCCGCAGGACTTCCCGCCCTTCGGTTCGGTCGGCCCCGACCTCAAGCCCCGTGGCCTGGACATCGATACCGCGCAGCTGCTGGCTGACAAGCTGGGGGTGAAACTGGCGCTGACGCCGGTCAATAGCACCAACCGCATTCCGTTTCTCACCACCGGCAAAGTCGACCTGGTGATCTCCAGCCTGGGCAAGAACCCCGAGCGTGCCGCTGTCATCGATTTTTCCCGCCCCTATGCACCGTTCTACCTGGCCGTGTTCGGCCCGACCGACGTGGACATCGCCGGGATCGACGCGATCGCCGGCAAAACCATCAGCGTCACCCGCGGCTCGATCGAAGACATGGAACTCAGCGCCGTGGCCCCCAAAGGTGCGGTGATCAAGCGCTTCGAGGACAACAACTCGACCATCGCCGCCTACCTCTCCGGGCAGGTCGAGCTGATTGCCAGCGGCAGCGTGGTGATGGCGGCCATCGCCGAGAAGAACCCGGCCAAGGTGCCAGTGGTCAAGGTCAAGCTCAAGGATTCGCCGGTCTACGTGGGGATGGCCAAGAACGAGCCTGCGCTGATGGACAAGGTCAACGCCACGCTGGAGGCCGCCAAGGCGGACGGCAGCCTGAACCGCAATGCCGAAAAATGGTTGAAACAGCCGCTGCCGGCCGACCTCTGAGCGGCGCCCGGAGCCTGTCACCATGGCCTATGAATTCGACTTCGCCCCTGTGTTGGCCCAGGCCGACCTGCTGCTCAAGGGCGCCTGGTTCACCCTGCAACTGACGGCGGTCGGCACCTTGCTGGGCGTAGCCATCGGCGTGCTGGGTGCCGGTGTGCGCGCCTGGCACGTACGGCCCTTCGACGCGCTGTTCGGCCTGTACGTGGAGCTGGTCCGCAATACGCCTTTCATCGTCCAGCTGTTCTTCATCTTCTTCGGCCTGCCTGCGCTGGGTATTCGCTTGAGCGAATGGCAGGCGGCGGTGCTGGCCATGGTGGTCAACCTGGGCGCCTATTCCACGGAGATCATCCGTGCAGGTATCCAGGCCATCCCCAAGGGGCAGCTGGAAGCCGCCGCAGCCTTGGCCATGAACCGCTTCGAGGCGTTCCGCCATGTGGTGCTGCAGCCGGCGTTGGCCAAGGTCTGGCCGGCACTGTCCAGCCAGATCGTGATCGTCATGCTGGGCTCGGCGGTGTGTTCGCAGATTGCCACCGAGGAGCTGTCGTTCGCTGCCAACTTCATCCAGTCGCGCAACTTCCGTGCGTTCGAAACTTACCTGCTGACCACCGCGCTGTACCTGCTCATGGCCATTCTTTTGCGCCAGGCACTGGCCTGGCTGGGGCAGCGCCTGCTGATGGGGAGACGCTGATGGACTTCACCTTCTGGGACATCCTGCGCAACTTGCTGGTCGGCTTGCAGTGGACCTTGCTGCTGTCATTACTGGCCTTCGTCTGCGGTGGCCTGGCCGGGCTGCTGGTGCTGGTCGGGCGGCTATCGGAGCAACCGCTGTGGCGCGGGCTGGCGCGTGGCTATATCGAGCTGTTCCAGGGCACGCCGCTGTTGATGCAACTGTTCATGGTGTTTTTCGGCATTGCCCTGTTCGGCCTCGATGTGTCGGCCTGGATGGCAGCGGCCATTGCCTTGACCCTGTTCACCAGCGCCTTCCTCGCCGAAATCTGGCGCGGTTGTGTCGACGCCATCCCGCGTGGCCAGTGGGAGGCCTCCGGCAGCCTGGCGCTGAGCCGCCTGGAGCAATTGCGCCACGTCATCCTGCCGCAGGCTCTGCGCATTGCCGTCGCCCCGACCGTGGGCTTCTCGGTGCAGGTGGTCAAGGGCACGGCGGTGACCTCGATCATCGGCTTCACCGAGCTGACCAAGACCGGCGGCATGTTGGCCAACGCCACCTTCGAGCCGTTCATGGTCTACGGCCTGGTCGCGCTGGGTTATTTCATTCTCTGCTATCCGCTCTCGCTGAGCGCCCGTTACCTGGAAAGGAGGCTGCATGCCCCTGCTTAGAGTGTCTGCACTGCACAAGTACTATGGCGACAACCACGTGCTCAAGGGCGTCGACCTGAGCATCGAGGAGGGCCAGGTGGTGGCCATCATCGGCCGTAGCGGCTCGGGCAAGAGTACCTTGCTGCGCACCCTCAACGGCCTGGAGTCGATCAGCGACGGCGTGATCGAAGTCGATGGCGAATACCTCGACGCCAGCCGCGCCGACCTGCGCGCCTTGCGCCAGAAGGTGGGCATGGTGTTCCAGCAGTTCAACCTGTTTCCTCACCTGAGCGTGGGCGAGAATGTGATGCTTGCGCCGCAGGTGGTGAAGAAGGCCAGCCGCAGCGAAGCGCGCCAACTGGCCGAACAGATGCTGGCACGGGTGGGCCTGGCGGAGAAGTTCGATGCCTTCCCCGACCGGCTTTCCGGCGGCCAGCAGCAGCGCGTGGCCATTGCCCGGGCCCTGGCGATGTCACCCAAGGTACTGCTGTGCGACGAGATCACCTCGGCGCTCGACCCTGAACTGGTCAATGAGGTGCTGGGCGTGGTGCGTCAACTGGCCAGCGAGGGCATGACCCTGATCATGGTTACCCACGAAATGCGTTTCGCCCGTGAAGTGGGCGACAAGCTGGTGTTCATGCACCACGGCAAGGTGCATGAAGTGGGCAACCCTCGCGAGGTATTCGCCGCACCGCAGACAGCCGAGCTGGCCAACTTCATTGGCGCGGTGTCGGCCTAGCAGCAGGGGGTGATGACGCCCCCCATTGCCCCGGCGCAAATCCAGCGTCAGCAGCGCATGTCCACCGCCACCTCGAAGGTCCGCGGTGCCCCCATGTAGTACTGCAACCCGTAGGCTTGCTTGGCGTACCCTCATCGGTCAGGTTGCGCACTCGCCCGGTGGGTGTGTTCATCCAGCCGATAGCGGGCAAAGGTGCCGAACAAGGTATAGGCCGGTGCCTTGAAGTAGCGCAGTGGGCTGCTTCGTTCAGGGCGACATCGGGATATCCGTTACCACCGCCAATAGCGCTACAGTCGGCCCACTCGCCAAGGTGCGTATTCCATTTTGCTGGAGCCCTTGGCCACACCATGCATATCTGGGGAAAAGCCTGGCATGCGGCTCAGATCAAGCGCCATGCAGCGATTGTTGAGTCGAGCCTGTAAGTCGCCATCAAGCCGGAAGTCATCCGGCCGCAGTGGATGTTGATAGAGCTGCACCAGGCAACCTTCGACCTTGCCCCGGGCATTGGCCTGGTAGTACACCGCTGCGTTACCGACGCTGGTCACCGGTTCATCGCGCAACAGATGCTGCCAGAAGTACTCGCGCTGTGCGTTTGCCACCCCGCGCACACTGCCAGACGCCTGGGCGGCGGCCGGTAGATTCACGATCAGCGGCGCGACGATCTCCACGGTATTGTTTTCGTCATACAGGGCGTCGGGCACGATGGGGTAGATGGTCACCCAGCATTGCGCCTCTACCAAGCTGGCCAGTGCCTTGAAGTCCGAGCGTGGTATGTCGGCAGGCAGCAACAGGTCGTGGCGGGGGGGCGCCCTGAGGGCTTTGCAAGCGATGGGCGCAGAGTGCCTGTTCAAGGTGACCCGCAGCCTGACAACGCCGGCCTGCTTGCCGGTGTTTGCGGTGGCGATACTGTAACTGAGGGCTTGCTGCATGTCGTGAATGAAGGTCTTCGGGACCTTGGGTGGCGCTGGTTTGGTCTGACAGCCCGCCAAGGCGACCAAGGCAGCGGTGAGAAGCGTGGGGGAAAACAATCTGAACACGGAACGTCCTTGCAGGTGCTTGAGCCAGAGCTTCATGGGCTGGCGTGGAAGAGGGTGCACATTATCCATGAGGATGGACGAAGAAAGTGGCTTGTGGGGCTGTGGGAAACTTCCCAAAGTATGTGCCGGCGTGGGGGCCGGCACATACGTTGGCATCAGAAGCGCATGTCGGGACTGTCAGATTTTTTGTGTGCGGGCCGGTAACGGCCTGCCGTTAGGCAGGCCCTGATTTTCACCAGGTCGGCCTGATGAACCGATCTCCGTACAGAACCGCAAATT
>NZ_JBDJMM010000023.1:0-105029 GCF_039673865.1 Pseudomonas sp. TWI628
AGCAGCTCTTTGGGGATTTTGGGCAGGTCACGCAAGGGTTTCTTTTTGGTTGGCATACATGCACCTCTTACTCATGTTATGCCCGAACACAAAATTTCTGACACCCTCGTTTTCACGGGACATCCCGAGCATTTCAGCAGCCCGCGCCGGGGGTAGCCATACCCTGTTCCTCGATGCAGGCCGAAAACCAACAATCGTGCCTCCACTCACCAAGGAGCACTTCACATGAAAGCTTCCATCAAGTTTGACAACACCGCGACACCACTTCTGCACGGCGATCTCGGCATCGAAAACGTGCCATACACTGCAATGCTTGAAATCAAGAAGCCCGACGGCAGCATTGACAACCTGGTCGTACCGCACTCGAACGGCACAACCTGGTCTTTGACCATGAGCGGATACGCCCCCGGCGATTACGACGCACTGATCCACCCAAGGGAAGCCGGCGCGTTCGAGGCAACACGAGTGAAGTTCACGCTGTAATCACGCCTCGCTGAAAACGCAAGCGGCCCGAACAATCAGATTGTTCGGGCCGCTTGCGTTTACCGGGCCAACGCCCAATGGATCACGACCAGCAGACAGCGCCAAGCGCGACTGCTGGCACAAGCGTTACTTGTCAGCGTGATACGCCGCATCAGCGGTTTCGAAGCGCTGCACCATCGCCTGCGATGGGCTGCCCAACTTGCTCACCAGGATGATGGCAATGCTGGCGAACAGGAAGCCAGGGATGATTTCGTACAGGCCAAGCGTGTCGAAGTTCTTCCACAGGATCACCGTCAGCGCACCGACCACGATACCGGCCAGCGCACCGTTACGGGTCATGCCCTTCCACAGCACCGAGATCAGCACCACCGGACCAAAGGCAGCACCGAAGCCGGCCCAGGCGTAGGCCACCAGGCCCAGCACGCGGTTTTCCGGGTTGGCCGCCATGGCAATGGCGATCAGGGCCACGGCCAGCACCATCAGACGGCCGACCCAGACCAGTTCGCCCTGCGAAGCGTTCTTGCGCAGGAAGGCCTTGTAGAAGTCTTCGGTCAGGGCACTGGAGCAAACCAGCAGCTGGCAGCTCAGGGTGCTCATCACCGCCGCCAGGATAGCCGACAGCAGCACACCGGCAATCCACGGATTGAACAGGATCTTGGCCAGCTCGATGAACACGCGCTCGTGGTTCTCGGTGACCGGGCCAGCCAGGTCAGGGTGTGCCGAGAAGTAGGCAATACCGAAGAAGCCCACGGCGCAGGTACCGGCCAGGCACAGGATCATCCAGGTCATGGAGATGCGACGCGCCTTGGCGATCGACTTGACCGAGTCGGCGGCCATGAAGCGCGCCAGGATGTGCGGCTGACCGAAGTAGCCCAGGCCCCAGCCCATCAGCGAAATGATGCCGACGAAGGTTGCACCCTTGAGCATGTCGAAGTTGGCCGGGTTCTGCGCTTCGATGGCCAGGATGGTGGTATCGAAACCACCGGTGGAAATCAGCACGATCACCGGGGTGAGGATCAACGCGAAGATCATCAGCGAAGCCTGCACGGTATCGGTCCAGCTCACCGCCAGGAAGCCACCGATGAAGGTGTAGGCGATGGTCGCGGCGGCACCAGCCCACAGGGCAGTCTCGTACGGCATGCCGAAGGTGCTTTCGAACAGACGGGCACCGGCAACGATGCCGGAGGCACAATAGATGGTGAAGAACACCAGGATCACGATCGCCGAGATGATCCGCAGCACGCCACTCTTGTCGTCGAAGCGGCTGGAGAAGTAGTCCGGCAGGGTCAGCGCATCGCCGTTGTGCTCGGTCTGCACGCGCAGACGGCCAGCGACGAACAGCCAGTTGAGGTAAGCACCTACGGTCAGGCCGATGGCGATCCAGGCTTCGGAAAGGCCGGAGAAGTAGATGGCGCCCGGCAGCCCCATCAGCAGCCAGCCGCTCATGTCGGAAGCACCGGCGGAGAGTGCGGTGACCACGCTACCCAGGCTGCGACCGCCGAGGATGTAGTCGGAAAGGTTGTTGGTGGAGCGATAGGCCGCGAAACCGATCAGCACCATTGCCGCGATGTAGATCACAAAGGTGATCGTTAGTGGATTGCCCATGCGTGTGCCCTGGCGTTTGTTTTTATCTCGTACGCAACCGTCTTCGAAGACGGTTGCACCCAGGCGGCGCATCCTATGCAACAACGCAAAGTCGGTGCAACCATTTTTCATTTGCAAGTTGCACCCGCTCGTGCGCTTTGCGACAAATCCTATTTTTTGCTCCCTTTTGGAGCAAAAACACGATTTTTCATAAGAAAACGCACCGTTATGAACTCTTTTTAAGCTGTAGGATGAATCCTCAGACGAGTTGCACCTTTTCCTCAAAAAATTCGGGTTGCACCTGGTTGCACCCGAAAACGGCTACAGCTAATCTTGGCGCAGCTTAAGCCACAACCGTGGCAATAATGAGGATAAGAAATTGGCGACGACCACCCTTGGGGTCAAACTTGACGACCCGACCCGCGAGCGACTCAAAGCAGCTGCGCAGTCCATCGACCGCACGCCGCACTGGTTGATCAAGCAAGCGATCTTCAATTACCTGGAGAAGCTCGAGGGTGGCGCTACCCTGACCGAACTCAACGGTCACGCCAACAACCTGGCCGATGACGCTGGCGAAGTCCAGCCAGACCACGCCCACCAGTGCTTCCTCGAATTCGCCGAGAGCATCCTGCCGCAGTCGGTACTGCGCTCGGCGATCACCGCCGCCTACCGCCGCCCCGAGCAGGAAGTCGTGCCGATGCTGCTGGAGCAGGCGCGCCTGAGCGCTCCACTGGCCGAAGCCACCAACAAGCTGGCTGCTGGCATCGCCGAAAAACTGCGTAACCAGAAGAGTGCTGGCGGCCGTGCCGGCATCGTTCAGGGCCTGCTGCAGGAGTTTTCCCTGTCGTCCCAGGAAGGCGTTGCCCTGATGTGCCTGGCCGAAGCCCTGCTGCGCATCCCTGACAAAGGTACCCGTGACGCCCTGATCCGCGACAAGATCAGCAATGGCAACTGGCAGCCGCACCTGGGCAACAGCCCGTCGCTGTTCGTCAACGCTGCTACCTGGGGTCTGCTGCTGACCGGCAAACTGGTCTCCACCCATAATGAAGCCGGCCTCACCTCCTCGCTCACCCGCATCATCGGCAAGAGCGGCGAGCCGATGATCCGCAAGGGCGTCGACATGGCCATGCGCCTGATGGGCGAGCAGTTCGTCACCGGCGAAACCATTGCCGAAGCGCTGGCCAACGCCAGCCGCTTCGAAGCCAAAGGCTTCCGTTATTCCTACGACATGCTCGGCGAAGCCGCACTGACCGAACACGACGCGCAGAAGTACCTGGCCTCGTACGAGCAGGCGATCCACTCGATCGGCAAGGCTTCCCACGGCCGCGGCATCTATGAAGGCCCGGGCATCTCGATCAAGCTGTCGGCACTGCACCCACGCTACAGCCGCGCCCAGTACGAGCGCGTGATGGAAGAGCTGTACCCGCGCCTGCTGTCGCTGACCCTGCTGGCCAAGCAATATGACATCGGCCTGAACATCGACGCCGAAGAGGCCGACCGCCTGGAACTGTCCCTCGACCTGCTCGAGCGCCTGTGCTTCGAGCCGGCCCTGGCGGGCTGGAACGGTATCGGCTTCGTCATCCAGGCCTACCAGAAGCGCTGCCCGTACGTGATCGACTATGTCATCGACCTGGCCAAGCGCAGCCGCCACCGCCTGATGATCCGCCTGGTGAAAGGCGCCTACTGGGACAGCGAGATCAAGCGCGCCCAGGTCGAAGGCCTGGAAGGCTACCCGGTCTACACCCGCAAGGTGTACACCGACGTGTCCTACGTTGCCTGTGCCCGCAAGCTGCTGGCCGTGCCAGAAGCCATCTACCCGCAGTTCGCTACCCACAACGCCCACACCCTGTCTGCCATCTACCACATTGCCGGCCAGAACTATTACCCGGGCCAGTACGAGTTCCAGTGCCTGCACGGCATGGGTGAACCACTGTACGAACAGGTTGTAGGCAAGGTCGCCGACGGCAAGCTGAACCGTCCGTGCCGCGTGTACGCCCCGGTCGGCACCCATGAAACCCTGCTGGCCTACCTGGTTCGCCGCCTGCTGGAGAACGGCGCCAACACCTCGTTCGTCAACCGCATCGCCGACCACTCGATTTCCATCCAGGAACTGGTCGCCGACCCGGTCTCCAGCATCGAACGCATGGGCACCCAGGAAGGCAGCATCGGCCTGCCGCACCCGCGCATCCCGCTGCCGCGTGAACTGTATGGCCGCGAGCGGGCCAACTCGGCCGGCATCGACATGGCCAACGAACACCGCCTGGCGTCGCTGTCCTGCGCCATGCTGGCCACTGCCAACAACGACTGGAAAGCCACCCCACTGCTGGCCTGCGCCGCCAGCGAGGCTGCTGCCGTGCCGGTACTGAACCCGGCGGACCACCGTGACGTGGTCGGCCACGTGCAGGAAGCCACCGTCGCCGACGTCGACAATGCCATCCAGTGCGCGCTTAACGCTGCGCCAATCTGGCAGGCCACGCCGCCAGCCGAGCGGGCCGCGATCCTCGAGCGCACCGCCGACCTGATGGAAGCCGAAATCCAGCCGTTGATGGGCCTGCTCATCCGCGAAGCCGGCAAGACCTTCGCCAACGCCATCGCCGAAGTGCGCGAAGCCGTGGACTTCCTGCGTTACTACGCGGTGCAGGCTCGCAACGATTTCAGCAACGACGCCCACCGCCCGCTGGGCCCGGTGGTGTGCATCAGCCCGTGGAACTTCCCGCTGGCGATCTTCACCGGCCAAGTGGCCGCCGCCTTGGCAGCCGGCAACCCGGTATTGGCCAAGCCGGCCGAGCAGACCCCGCTGATCGCCGCCCAGGCCGTGCGCCTGCTGCTGGAAGCCGGTATTCCGCAAGGCGTGCTGCAACTGCTGCCAGGCCGCGGCGAAACCGTTGGTGCCGGCCTGGTTGGTGACGAGCGCGTCAAAGGCGTGATGTTCACCGGCTCCACCGAAGTTGCCCGCCTGCTGCAGCGCAATGTCGCTGGCCGCCTGGACAACCAGGGCCGGCCGATCCCGCTGATCGCCGAAACCGGTGGCCAGAACGCCATGATCGTCGACTCCTCGGCACTCACCGAGCAGGTGGTGATCGACGTGGTGTCCTCAGCCTTCGACAGCGCCGGCCAGCGTTGCTCGGCCCTGCGCGTGCTGTGCCTGCAGGAAGACTCCGCCGACCGCGTGATCGAAATGCTCAAGGGCGCCATGGCCGAGAGCCGCCTGGGCTGCCCGGACCGCCTGGCCGTGGACATCGGCCCGGTGATCGACGCCGAGGCCAAGGCCGGGATCGAGAAGCACATCCAGGGCATGCGCGAGAAAGGCCGCACGGTCTATCAAGTCGCAATCGCCGATGCGGCCGAGATCAAGCGTGGCACCTTCGTCATGCCAACCTTGATCGAGCTGGACAGCTTCGACGAACTCAAGCGTGAAATCTTCGGCCCGGTGCTGCACGTGGTGCGCTACAACCGCCGCAACCTGGACCAGCTGATCGAGCAGATCAACGCTTCTGGCTACGGCCTGACCCTCGGCGTGCACACCCGCATCGACGAGACCATCGCCAAGGTGGTGGAAACCGCCAACGCCGGCAACATGTACGTCAACCGCAACATCGTTGGCGCCGTGGTGGGCGTGCAGCCGTTCGGTGGTGAAGGCCTGTCCGGCACTGGCCCGAAAGCCGGCGGCCCGCTGTACCTGTACCGCCTGCTGTCGACGCGCCCGGCCGATGCAATTGGCCGCCACTTCCAGCATCAGGACGGCGAAGGCCAGCCGGACCGCGCCCTGCACGACCAGCTGATCAAGCCGCTGCACGTTCTCAAGGCCTGGGCCGAGAGCAACCAGCACGCCGACCTGGCCGCCCTGTGCAGCCAGTTCGCCGGCCAGTCGCAGAGCGGCATCGCCCGCCTGCTGCCAGGCCCGACCGGTGAGCGCAACACCTACACCATCCTGCCGCGCGAGCATGTGCTGTGCCTGGCGGACAACGAAGCCGACCTGCTGGCGCAATTCGCTGCCGTGCTGGCGGTGGGTAGCTCGGCGGTGTGGGCTGACAGCGAGCCAGGCAAGGCCCTGCGCGGCCGCCTGCCGCGTGAGCTGCAGGCCAAGGTCAAGCTGGTGGCGGACTGGAACAAGGATGAAGTGGCGTTTGACGCCGTGATCCACCATGGCGACTCCGACCAGCTGCGCAGCGTGTGCCAGCAGGTGGCCAAGCGCGCTGGCGCGATCGTCGGTGTGCACGGGCTGTCCAGCGGCGACCACCAGATTGCACTGGAGCGCCTGGTGATCGAGCGGGCGGTGAGTGTGAATACGGCGGCGGCGGGTGGTAATGCCAGCCTGATGACCATCGGCTGACGCCATGGTTGCTGATGAAAAAGGAGAGCTTCGGCTCTCCTTTTTTTACTGGCGAGGATAATGCAAGGGCCCTGACTCAAAAGTTCCACGCATCAAACCTTCGGAGCACTATTCTTCTTCCAGAACCATAAGTTCGAATACCTCGAATGCCTTGGCACAATCGGCTCACTGGTGTGCACAATACGAATTGTCTGCACCGATGGATGCTCACTCTGGTGGGAATAAATATCCACGCCATCAACCACCGTCAAACCCAACCGAGTGGTCTGCTCAGTAATAACGTCGAGATTGCCATTCAATTGCTCAGATCCAACATCCCTGAGCATATATCTTTGCCTTGAACTGATCCTGACCAAAGGATGTTCTCCTTTTTCAACCTGAATTTTGTGTTCAGGGTCCGCCAAAGGCGCCGGCACCCAAACTGCACGCATCAAGCCAGCGTCATCAACGAGCCCTCCTACAGGCTCAATACCCTCCAGCAACCGCCGGGTATCGAATAGATGTCCTTGATGGGCAATAGTAGAAATGACGCCTCGCTGTTGAACGTTGAAATGCTCATCGAGATTGGTTGCCAGCAACGGCATTTCGCTGTCCCCCGCCACCACCGAATAGGTGCCCCGTCTGATGTCTTTTGCGAACAACTCGGTGACTTGCATGCCCAAGGCGTACTGCGCTTCAGGCCCGTAAACATCTTGCTTGCCGCCAGCAGGACCTATGACGCTTTCCGACTCAGTTGGCTGATAGGTAGGTACCTTACGCTGCCAAAACACGGTCGTTCTTCTTTTAACAGCAGTCGCATCAATATTGCCCTTGAAAACAACTCCCTCCTGCTCACCCTCGAAAATTCTCGGGAACATGAGCACGCTGTCCAGTACTTTGAAATCTTCGCCAAAGGCACCCTCAAAACTCTGCTCCCCATCCACATCCTTCAGCGTGGTTGGGTTATTTCGAACCATGCAATACAAATTCAGACCATCCACAGTACCCGCCGGGTCAGCACTCAGCCAGCGCCCAACCCAGGGTTGGTAATAGCGCCGACCGTAATGATAAAGCCCAGTCGCATCACGCTCTTGCCCTGAATACCGGATCGTCTTGTAACTTGCCTCCAGTTCGCTTCGCCCTGCCCACAGCGCCGTGCCGCCGAACGGGTAGTACTCTTCTTGGCTGATCACGCTCCCCGCCCCATCGACTTCCAGCGTGCCGCTGCCCAGCAGGTCGCCGTAGCTGTAACGTAACTGATCGTTTGCCATGCCTTCAGGCGCTCCCGCCGGCCAGTACAGGAGACGTACCTGAGCACGGCCGGCCTCTGTGGCCGTCATCACTCGAAGATCTTCTTCCAGCCGAGACTCATTGGCTGAACATCGCAACTCCAAACCCGGCAAATATGTCACTCGCTGTACGCGCAGGCTACTGGCGGTGCAGGCGATGCTGACTTTCAGTACTCGCTGACTCTGGCTACCATAACGATAGAATTCGCTATCATCTGGTCGCCCTTCACGCATGATCGGCGCAACCCGTTGCAACTCGCCGCGCGGTGTCCATGCCAAGTGCTGCCCCGGCGCCAACAATGCCTGCTGGCCTCCTGGCCTGAACAACGCCTCCACTGCTGAAGGGGTTTCGGCAAGCTCAATGGATACTGCCCGGTTGCTGCGGTCGCTGACTGTGATTTTTCTCGAATACTGGCAGTTGCTGGAAGGCGCACTGTGGTCCACACGGCTCAGATTGCCAGCGATATCGTAGGTGTAGGTACGGGAATAGTTGGTATACGTGGCGCTGTCGAAAGCAACATGACCAGGCTGATCCCTCGTTCTCAGACAGACATCGGCCGACTCGCGCCCAGTGGCATGGACCAGCTGGTAGAGACTGTCATAACGACAGGTTCTTTCTGCCACTACCGCTTGATTGCGCCAGTACCTGACGCTTTCGGCTTCGTTGCGCTCACTGAGTACATTGCCTACCGGATCATAGGCGTAGCGCAAGTCCTGCAATATCTTCATGCCCGCTTTGTGGCCGGCAGGGCGAGCACAGCGAATGACCACCGGGCGCTGGGTGGCAGGCATGTAGGAATAATCCGTGACAACGCCATTACCCTGTGCCTCCGATAACTTCTGCCCTGCGGCGGTATACACGGAGGAGTGCATTATCACTCGTTCAACTGCGCCCATCCGGGTGAGCCAGCTGCCCGTCAGCCGTCCCGCCACGTCGTAGCCCAAACGCTGTTGATTGCCGGCGGCATCAGTCATTGAAAGGTGTGCACCGAAAACATCGCTGGTAAAGCAAGTTTTGTGAGCCTGCTTGATCGGCTCCAGACACCTGTCCCAGGCAGCGTCGTCATCGCCTCGCCAATCGACATCGGTCTGCTTATCGTCACCGTGCAGCAGCAACCGCCGCGTAACCGACAACTCCACGCCCGAGAGGGCCATACGGTCGCGCACCACTACGCCTGCCGTGTCATAGCGACGAATGCATCGCCCTGCCACGTTGTGGTCTTGTTCCGTTACATCAAGGCCACCATATACAAAACGCTCGGTGATACAGCGAATACCGTCGGCGGTATGTTCGGCAACGTACAACGGCCGGCCTGCGCCAGGGACATTCTCGTAAAAAAAACTGCGCGTCACAGCCTGACTGTAATCATCCCCTTCATCGGGGTAACCATCCATATTTTCCACATTGAGCAAGGGCCTGCCTGCACTGTCGTTGAGCGCAATGGCAATACCCGCATCCACGCTCTCTGTACGCAGGGCATTCCCAACCAGGTCATGGGTATACATGAAATTTGCCCGCCCAAATTGGACAAGGCGCGGATCAACACTACGGTTGCGACGACCGCGCATATCATACTGATGGCGGGTAATGCGCGTCCGGGTATCGTCCAAATCAGCAAAGTGACGATGATAGGCAACTTCACCAACAACCAATCCGCGAGCAAACACCCTGACCATAGGGGTGTTTGCGTTAACGGCCGCAGCAGAGTTGAACATGCATGATACCCATTTGCTTGGGCGCCGCGAGGGCGTCATATTTGGACGAGTCACTTACTCAGCACGAACCACACTACCCCCAAACACAGGCGAGCTCACCCTCTCACAAATGCCAGTTGTAGACGGTTTAAAATCGTGCCTCACACGCCACTCTCATATATCCCGCTCAACACAGTATCAGGAAGAATCGATTCGTCCGGGCCTGCGTAAAACTGCGAAACATGCAGGGCTGTAATCAACCATCATCTGGATCAATCATGGTAGCCGCTGCCATGGAGCAGCCCTACACTCGGTTCACGCCCCCGAGGACACCTAACATGCCCGAGACCCTGCTGAGCCCGCGCAACCTCGCCTTCGAACTCTACGAAGTCCTCGACGCCGAAGCCCTGACCCAGCGCCCGCGCTTCGCCGAGCACAGCCGCGAAACCTTCGACGCCGCCCTGACCACAGCACGCACCATCGCCGAGAAATTCTTCGCCCCGCACAACCGCAAGGCCGACGAAAACGAGCCGCGCTATGTGGACGGCCGCGCCGAACTGATCCCCGAGGTGAAGCCGGCCGTCGATGCCTTTCTCGAAGCCGGCTTCCTCAACGCCAATCGCGATTTCGACGTCGGCGGCATGCAGTTGCCCAGCCTGGTCTCACAGGCCTGTTTCGCCCACTTCCAGGCCGCCAATGCCGGCACCACGGCCTACCCCTTCCTGACCATGGGCGCGGCCAACCTGATCGAGAGCTTCGGCAACGAAGAGCAGAAGCGCCTCTACCTGCAGCCGATGATCGAAGGCCGCTACTTCGGCACCATGGCGCTGACCGAACCCCACGCCGGCTCGTCGCTGGCCGATATCCGCACCCGTGCCGAACCCGCTGGCGATGGCACCTACCGGCTCAAGGGCAACAAGATCTTCATCTCCGGTGGCGACCAAGAGTTATCGGAGAACATCGTGCACATGGTGTTGGCCAAGCTGCCGGACGCGCCGCCCGGCGTTAAGGGCATTTCGCTGTTCATCGTGCCGAAGTACCTGGTTAACGAAGACGGCAGCCGTGGCCCACGCAACGACGTGCTGCTGGCCGGGCTGTTCCACAAGATGGGCTGGCGCGGCACCACTTCCACTGCGCTCAACTTTGGCGACAACGGCCAGTGCGTCGGCTACCTGGTCGGACAGCCGCACCAGGGCCTGGCCTGTATGTTCCAGATGATGAATGAGGCACGAATCGGCGTCGGCATGGGTGCGGTGATGCTCGGCTACGCAGGCTATTTATACTCCCTGGAATACGCTCGCCAGCGCCCCCAGGGCCGCATGCCGGACAACAAGGACCCGCAAAGCCCCGCCGTGCCGATCATCGAGCACACCGACGTGAAGCGCATGCTGCTGACCCAGAAAGCCTACATAGAAGGCGCCTTCGACCTGGGCCTGTACGCTGCGCGCCTGTTCGACGACACCCACACCGCCAGCGACGAAAGCGCACGCAGGCAGGCTCAGGAACTGCTCGACCTGCTGACCCCGATCGTCAAGTCCTGGCCCTCGACCTTCTGCCTCAAGGCCAACGAACTGGCGATCCAGATTCTCGGCGGCCACGGCTACACCCGCGAGTACCCGGTGGAGCAGTACTACCGCGACAACCGCCTGAACCCGATCCACGAAGGCACCGAGGGCATCCAGTCGCTCGACCTGCTGGGCCGCAAGCTGGCGCAGAACAACGGCGCCGGCCTCAAGCAACTGATTCGCCTGATCGCTGCGACCGCAGAGCGCGCCAGCCAGCATCCGGGCCTGGACAGCTTGCGCCAGCCACTGGAGCAACTGGTCAACCGCCTGCAAACGGTAACCTTGGCCCTGCTCGGCGACCTGGCACAGGGCAAGATCGCCGGCGCCCTCGCCAACTCCGCCTTGTACCTCAAAGCCTTCGGCCATTGCGTGATCGGCTGGCGCTGGCTGGAACAGGCGATCCACGCCGAGCTTGGCCTGCTCAGGGGCAGCGCTGCCGACCGCGATTTCTACCTCGGCAAGCTGCAGGCCGCGCGTTATTTCCTGACCTGGGAAATCCCCGCCTGCCATAATGACCTGGCATTGCTCGAGGCGCGCGACGACACTTGCCTCGCCATGCAAGACGGGTGGTTCTAGGGGGAGCCACCGTGAAAACGGAGGCTTTCAGATGTTCGATTCCAGCGCCCTGCTGCGCCAGCGCTTTGCCGCGCTGCGCAGTACGGCCGAGTTGTTTTCCCTGCGCCATGTGAAACAGTCGCACCAGGCGCTTTCGGTTCGTCGCAATGTGGCCGAGCCGCCGATCTTCAGCCACGACGAAGGCGCCATGCTCACGGTGCGGGTCAAGGGAGTGGAGGCCTATGCGGCCACTGCCGACCTGTCCCAAGCCGGCCTGCAACGGGCACTGGAACAAGCCGAGGCACTGGCGCGACAGATCGCCAGGCACAGCCTGCTCGACCTACGCGAGCAACCGGTCACCAGCGCTCGTCACGACCACATCTCACCCAACTTCGACCAGCCAGTACCGAGCCTGGCCGACTGCCTGGGCCTGCTCGCCGCCGAATCGGCCAGCGTGCCCAAGGACAGCCGCCTGGTGGACTGGCAGGCCAGCCTTGGCCTGACCCTGGTCGAGCAGACCTACCTGAACTCGGCCGGCGCCGAGCTGCGCCATGCCCAACGCTTCCTGTTCCCGGGGCTGAGCGTCACCGCCAGCGACGGCCAGGACAGCCAGAGCCGTAGCCTGGGCCGCGACAATTTCGGCCAGCAAGGCGGTTTCGAAATCGTCGAGCGCTGTGGCTTGGTCGGTGCTGCCCGCCAGATCGCCGACCAGGCGCTGCAGCTGCTGCTGGCGCCGAACACCCCCAGCGGTGCCCGTGACCTGCTGCTGATGCCCGACCAGATGATGCTGCAGATCCACGAATCCATCGGCCACCCGCTGGAGATGGACCGCATCCTCGGCGACGAGCGCAACTACGCTGGCACCAGCTTCGTCAAAGCCAGCGACTTCGGCCACCTGCAATATGGCTCCAGCCTGCTCAACGTGACCTTCGACCCGACCATCAGCGAAGAGCTGGCCAGTTACAGCTTCGATGATGACGGGACCGCCGCCAGCAAGCAGTTCCTGATCCGCAACGGCCTGCTGCTGCGCCCGCTGGGCGGCGCCCTGTCGCAGTTCCGTTCGGGCCTGGATGGCGTTGCCAACAGCCGCGCCTGCGGCTGGAACCGTGCGCCGATCGACCGCATGGCCAACCTCAATATCGAACCGGGCGACCAGTCTCTCGACCAGCTGATCCGGGGCATCGAGCACGGCATCCTGATGCGCACCAACCGCTCCTGGTCCATCGACGATGCGCGCAACAAGTTCCAGTTCGGCTGCGAATGGGGCCAGCTGATCGAGAACGGCGAGCTCAAGGGCATCGTCAAGAACCCCAACTATCGCGGCATCTCCGCGCAGTTCTGGCGCAACCTCGCGGCGGTCGGCGACCGCAGCACCTTCCAGGTCCTGGGCACGCCCAACTGCGGCAAAGGCGAACCCAACCAGGTGGTGCGGGTCGGGCATGCCTCGCCCGCCTGTGTCTTCAGCCACATCGACGTATTCGGAGGCGACGCCTGATGAAAGCTGTTTTCGAAGCCCTGATCGCGCAGCTGCGGCATGCCCTGCACGCCGACGAACAATTCACCCTCGGCTACAGTGCCGAACAGTCGCAATTCGTGCGTTTCAATCACGCCAAGGTGCGCCAGGCCGGCGAAGTGAGCCAGGCCAGCGCGCAACTGCGGCTGATCCGCGATGGCCGCCAGGCAGAACAGCAGGTGACCCTGAGTGGCGATGCGCGACTTGACCAGCAACGCCTGATCGCAGCCTTGGAGCAGTTGCGCCAGACCTTGCCACTGCTGGCCGTCGACCCGTACCTGAGCCTGGACGAAAGCGCATGGCACAGCCACAGCCAGCAAGAGCAGCCGTTGCCCGCGCTGAGCGAAGTACTGGCACTGCTCGATCGCGAGGCCGGTGACCTGGACTTGGTCGGCATCTACGCCGCCGGCCCCATCTGCCGGGGCTTCGCCAGCTCGTTCGGGGCTATTGGCTGGCACCAGGCCAACAGCTTCAACTTCGACTGGAGCCTGTTCCACGAAAACGGCGAGGCGGTTAAGGCCAACTATGCTGGCCAACTGTGGAGTGCCGAGGACTTCACCGCCCGCCTGCGCCTGGCACGGCAACAGCTGGGTTTTCTCGGCCGCCCGGCAGTAACCCTCAAGCCCGGCAGCTACCGTGCTTACCTGGCACCCGCGGCCATGGACGAAATCGCCGGCATGCTCTGCTGGGGGGGCTTCTCGGCACAGGCCCTGGCCACCGGCAACAGCGCCCTGCAGCGCCTGTACAACGGTGATGCGCAACTGCACCCGCTGGTGAGCTTCAGCGAGCAGGTCAGCGGCTCGCTGAGCCCGGCATTCTCCGACGAGGGCTCACCGCGCCTGGATGTGCCGTTGATCCAGCAGGGCAACGCGATGCAGCGGCTGGTCAGTGCCCGCAGCGCCGCTGAGTTCGAGTTGCTGGCCAATGGTGCCGACAGCTACGAGTCGCCGTGCGCGCTGAGCCTGGCGCCAGGTAGCCTGCCCAGCGAGCAGATCCTTGAACGGCTTGGTACCGGGCTGTATATCAGCAACCTGTGGTACCTGAATTACTCTGACCTGCCAGCGGCACGCATGACCGGGCTGACCCGTTTCGCCACCTTCTGGGTGGAGAACGGCGAGATACAGGGACCGGTGAGCACCATGCGCTTCGATGACAGCCTGTACAGCCTGCTGGGCAGCCAGCTGGAGGATCTGACCCGCGAGCGCGAGATGATCCTGTCGACCAGTACCTATGGGCAGCGCAGTACCGGGTCGAGTCATCTGCCTGGAGCGCTGGTCAAAGGGCTGACCCTGACATTGTGATTGGCAGTACCGGCCTCTTCGCGGCTTCAGCCGCGAAGCGGCCGGAACAGACAGAAGAGGACGTCATGCCCGATCGAGCACCGCTGGACCCGACCACCGCCCGCTGGCTGCCCTGGGTGGTGGCCATCGCCTTCTTCATGCAGTCCCTGGACGGCACCATCCTCAACACCGCCCTGCCAGCCATGGCCCGCTCGCTGGCCGAAGACCCGCTGCGCATGCAGGGCGTGATCATCGCCTACATGCTCACCGTGGCCCTGCTGATTCCCGCCTCCGGCTGGATTGCCGACCGCTTCGGTACCAAGCGCATCTTCTTCGGTGCCATCCTGCTGTTCAGCTTCGGTTCGCTGCTGTGCGCCACCGCCAACAGCCTCGGTTTCCTGGTCTTCGCCCGCATCGTGCAGGGCCTGGGCGGCGCGCTGATGCTGCCGGTCGGGCGCCTGGTGGTGCTGCGCGCCTACCCGCGCACGGAGCTGGTGAGGATCATGAGCTTCATCACCATCCCCGGCCTGCTCGGCCCGCTGCTGGGCCCGACCCTGGGCGGCTGGCTGGTAGAAATCCTCAGCTGGCACTGGATCTTCCTGCTCAACCTGCCGGTCGGTGCGCTGGGCTGCTATGCGGTGTGGAAGTTCATCCCTGACTTGCGCGGCGCCGAGCGCACCCGCTTCGACGGCCCCGGGTTCATCCTGTTCGGCGCAGCGATGGTGCTGATCACCATCGCCATGGAAGGCCTGGGCGAGCTGCACCTGCCGCACCTGCGGGTGATGTTGCTGCTGTTCGCCGGCATGGCCTGCCTGGCCGCCTACTGGCTGCGCGCCGGGCGCGACCCAGAGCCGCTGTTCTCGCCCAGCCTGTTCCGCGTGCGCACCTTCGCCATCGGCATCCTCGGCAACCTCTTCGCGCGCCTGGGCAGCGGTGCCCTGCCGTTCCTGGTGCCGTTGCTGCTGCAGGTGGCGCTGGGCTACTCGCCGGCCCAGGCCGGCATGAGCATGATTCCGCTGGCCGCGTCAGCGATGCTGGCCAAGTCCGTTGCCCGGTCACTGATCGAACGGCTGGGCTACCGCATCGTGCTGACCGGCAACACCTTGCTGCTGGGCATGCTGCTGGCCAGCCTGGGCCTGGTCGACGAGCAGACTCCGTATGCCCTGCTGCTGGTGCAACTGGCCCTGCTCGGCGCCGTCAACTCGATGCAGTTCACGGCGATGAACACGGTAACCCTGATCGACCTTGACGACGCCAGCGCCAGCAGTGGCAACAGCCTGCTGTCGGTGGTCGCGCAGCTGTCACTGAGCCTCGGCGTGGCCTGCGCCGGTGCCTTGCTCGGCGGCTTTACCGCAGCGGGCAGTGCCGAGGGCGTGGAGACTACGTTGGGCGCGTTCCAGCTGACCTTCGTCACCATCGGCGTGATGGCCATGCTGGCGGCGGCGATCTTCCTGCAACTGTCGCCGACGGACGGAAGGCGTGCCCGTCGTCCGGAACAACACATGGAGTCGTAGGGCGAATGGCCACGAGGCTGGTAGACTATGCGACATTTTTCGCTTTGCACCACAGGCCCGCCTCGTGACCACCGAATCCACCGCCTTTGCCACCCTGCCGCTGTCCACCGCCATGCTGGCCAACCTGGACGCCCTCGGCTATGCCTCGATGACGCCGATCCAGGCCCAAAGCCTGCCCGTCATCCTGCGCGGCCAGGACCTGATCGCCCAGGCCAAGACCGGCAGCGGCAAGACCGCCGCCTTCGGCATCGGCCTGCTCAACCCGATCAACCCGCGCTACTTCGGCTGCCAGGCGCTGGTGCTGTGCCCGACCCGCGAGCTGGCCGACCAGGTGGCCAAAGAGCTGCGTCGCCTGGCCCGCGCCGAGGACAACATCAAGATCCTCACCCTTTGCGGTGGCGTGTCGCTGGGCCCGCAGATCGCCTCGCTGGAGCACGGTGCACACATCATCGTCGGCACCCCGGGGCGCATCCAGCAGCACCTGGACAAGGGCACCCTGGTGCTCGACGGCCTGAACACGCTGGTGCTGGACGAAGCCGACCGCATGCTCGACATGGGCTTCTTCGACGCCATCGCCAGCATCATCGGCAAGACCCCGTCGCGTCGCCAGACCCTGCTGTTCTCGGCCACTTACCCGGCCGGCATCGAGCAGCTGGCCGCCGACTTCATGCGCAAGCCGCAGCAGGTCAAGGTCGAAAGCCTGCACACCGACAACCAGATCGAGCAGCGTTTCATCGAGATCGACCCGCAGCAACGTCTGGACGCCGTCACTCGCGTGCTTGGCCACTACCGCCCGCAATCGTGCGTGGCGTTCTGCTTCACCAAGCAGCAGTGCGAGGACGTGGTTGCCCACCTGACCGCCAAGGGTATCGTCGCCCAGGCCCTGCACGGTGACCTGGAGCAGCGTGACCGCGACCAGGTGCTGACCATGTTCGCCAACCGCAGCAGCTCGGTACTGGTGGCCACTGATGTGGCGGCTCGTGGCCTGGACATCGATGGCCTGGACATGGTCATCAACGTCGAGTTGGCGCGCGATGCCGAGATCCATGTGCACCGCGTCGGCCGTACCGGCCGTGCCGGTGAAAAAGGCGTGGCGGTCAGCCTGGTGGCACCAGCCGAAGGCCATCGTGCCCAGGCCATCGAAGACCTGCAGAAAAGCCCGCTGCGCTGGGACCAGCTGGACAACCTGAAGAACCAGGGCGGCGCGCCGTTGCTGCCACTGATGAGCACACTGTGCATCGCCGCCGGGCGCAAGGACAAGCTGCGTCCAGGCGACATCCTGGGTGCGCTGACCGGCGATGCCGGGATCCCGGGCAAGCAGGTTGGCAAGATCGCCATCTTCGATTTCCAGGCCTTTGTGGCAGTTGAAAGGCCTTTGGCCAAGCAGGCCATGCAGCGCTTGAACAGCGGCAAGATCAAGGGCCGGGCCCTGAAAGTTCGTATCGTCTGACCTATTTTGGGGCTGCTTTGCAGCCCATCGCCGGCAAGCCTGCTCCCACCGGATCTCCACAGGCCTCAGGCCAGGTGCATTCCCTGTGGTAGCTGGCCTGCTGGCGATGGGGCGTGCAGCGGCCCCGGCTATTTATGAGGTAACACCGTGCACTCCACCGACGTGATCATCCTCGGCGCCGGCGCCGCCGGCCTGATGTGCGCCCAGCTCAGCGCCCGCCGTGGCCGCCGGGTGCTGCTGCTCGACCACGCCAACAAGCCCGGCAAGAAGATCCTCATGTCCGGCGGCGGACGCTGCAACTTCACCAACCTGTACACCGAGCCGGCCAACTTCCTTTCGCAGAACGCGCACTTCTGCAAGTCGGCCCTGGCCCGCTACACCCAGTGGGACTTCATCGAGCTGGTGAGCAAGCATGGCGTGCCCTACCACGAGAAGAAGCTCGGCCAGCTGTTCTGCGACAACAAGGCCAGCGACATCCTCGACATGCTGCTGGCCGAATGCGACGACGCCGGCGCCGAAATCCGCATGCACACCAGCATCGAACACATCGAGAAAACCGAAGCTGGCTACCTGCTGCAGACCAGCGGTGGCCAGTTCGCCTGCCAGTCGCTGGTGATCGCCACCGGTGGCCTGTCGATCCCGACCCTGGGCGCCACCGGCTTCGGCTATCAGGTGGCCCGCCAGTTCGGCCACAGCCTGCTGCCGACCCGCGCCGGGCTGGTGCCATTCACCATCACCGAGCCCCAACTCAAGGCACTGTGCACCGAGTTGTCGGGCACTTCGCTGGACTGCACCGCCAGCTGCAACGGCACCAGCTTCCGCGAGAACCTGCTGTTCACCCACCGCGGCCTCAGTGGCCCGGCGATCTTGCAGATCTCGTCGTTCTGGGAAGCCGGCGACACGGTGGAAATCAACCTGCTGCCCGACCGCGATGCGCTGACCTGGCTGCAGCAGATGCAGGCCGAGCGCGCCAACGCCGAACTGAAGACCGTGCTGGGCGAAGTGTTCACCCGCAAGCTGGCCAACCTGCTGGCCGAGCAGTGGTTCGAATCGCGGCCGATGAAGCAGTACACCCCGGCGGAACTGGCGCAGATCGCCGAGAAACTGGCGAACTGGCAGGTGGTGCCGGCCGGTACCGAAGGCTACCGCACCGCGGAAGTCACCCTCGGTGGCGTGGACACCCGCGAAGTGTCGTCCAAGACCATGGAATCGCTGAAAAGCCCCGGCCTGTATTTCATTGGCGAAGTGCTCGACGTCACTGGCCATCTGGGCGGTTTCAATTTCCAGTGGGCCTGGGCATCTGCCAACGCCGCTGCGCAGTTCGTGTAGAGTAGAATCCATTCAGCAGCACGGAACGCTTCTTGCTGGCCGTGCTGCAATGCATTCATTCGATCACTGCCTAGCAGGCCATCATGTCATCGAGTTCGTTCCGTCAGTCACTGCGTCGCCTGTGGGGCCAAGACAAGTTCAGCTACAGCATCCGGGTCACCATCGCCCTCACCGGCAGCCTGGCCCTGTGCTGGTACCAGAACGAGATGGCCCTGCTGATTCCGCTGTTCCTCGGCATCATCGCCAGCGCCCTGGCCGAGACCGATGACAGCTGGCAAGGCCGCCTCAGCGCCCTCGCCGTTACCCTGCCCTGCTTTGCCATCGCCGCACTCGCGGTCGAGCTGCTGTTCCCCTACCCTTGGGTCTTCGTCATCGCCCTGGCGCTGGCAGCGTTCGGCCTGACCATGCTCGGCGCCCTGGGCGAACGCTATGGCGCGATTGCTTCGGCGACGCTGATCACCTCGGTGTACACCATGATCGGCGTGGACCAGCGTGGCGGCCTGGTCACCGACTTCTGGCACGAACCGATGCTGCTGGTAGCAGGCGCCGCCTGGTACGGCCTGCTTTCGGTGCTGTGGCAGGCGCTGTTTTCCAATCAGCCGGTGCAGCAGAGCCTGGCCAAGCTGTTTTTCGAACTCGGCAGCTACCTCAAGCTCAAGGCCAGCCTGTTCGAGCCAATCCGCAACCTCGATGTCGAGGCCCAGCGCCTGGCACTGGCGCAGCAGAACGGCAAGGTGGTGGCGGCGCTCAACGCGGCCAAGGAAATCATCCTGCACCGGGTCGGCAACAGCCAACCGAATTCCAAGGTCAGCCGCTACCTCAAGTTGTACTTCCTGGCCCAGGACATCCACGAACGGGTCAGCGCCTCGCACTACCCTTACAACGCCCTGAACGAAGCGTTCTTCCACAGCGACGTGATGTTCCGCTGCCAACGCCTGCTGCGCAAACAGGGAGCCTCCTGCCAGGAACTGGCCCGTTCGATCCGCCTGCGCCAGCCTTTCGTGCTGGCCAGCGGCTTTGCCGAGGCCCTGGAAGACCTCAACGCCTCACTGGAACACCTGCGCGTCCAGAGCAACCCGGCCTGGCGTGGCCTGCTGCGTTCGCTGCGCGCCCTCGCTGCCAACCTGGCGACCCTCGACCGCCTGCTCAGCGCCGCCAGCAATCCCGACAGCCTGGCCGACGCCAGTGACAGCAGCCTGCTCGACCGCTCACCACGCAGCCTGAAGGACGTGTGGACGCGCCTGCGCACCCAGCTGACGCCGACCTCGCTGCTGTTCCGCCACGCCCTGCGCCTGCCGCTGGCGCTGTCGGTCGGTTACGGCATGGTGCACCTGATCCACCCGACCCAAGGCTACTGGATCATCCTCACCACACTATTCGTCTGCCAACCCAACTACGGCGCCACCCGGCGCAAGCTGGTGCAGCGGATCTTCGGCACAGCGATTGGCCTGACTGTCGGCTGGGCGCTGTTCGATCTGTTCCCCAACCCGGTCATACAGTCGCTGTTCGCAGTGGCTGCGGGCGTGGTGTTCTTCGTCAACCGCACCACCCGCTATACCCTGGCCACTGCAGCGATCACGCTCATGGTGCTGTTCTGCTTCAACCAGATCGGCGATGGCTACGGCCTGTTCCTGCCGCGCCTGTTCGACACCCTGGTCGGCAGCCTGATTGCCATCCTCGCGGTGTTCCTGTTCCTGCCAGACTGGCAGGGCCGGCGCCTGAACAAGGCGCTGGCCAACACCCTGGCCTGCGCCAGCGTGTATCTGCGCCAGATCATGCAGCAGTACGCCCACGGCAAGCGCGACGACCTCGCCTACCGACTGGCCCGGCGCAACGCCCACAACGCTGACGCGGCGCTGTCGACCACGCTGGCCAACATGCTCATGGAGCCGGGGCATTTCCGCAAGGAGGCCGATGTCGGCTTCCGCTTCCTGGTGCTGTCGCACACCTTGCTCAGTTACCTGTCAGGGTTGGGCGCACACCGCGATACGGCATTGCCGGCAGAGGTGCAGGAGCAATTGATCGATGGCGCCGGGCAGAGCCTGGCCAATAGCCTGGATGAGATTGCCAATGGCCTCGCGGCGCGGCTGCCGGTGGCGATACACAGTGATGCCGAAGAGGCGCTGGCCGATGCCCTGGAGCAGATGCCGGAAGAGCTGGATGAGCACCAGCGGCTGGTGCAGACACAGCTGGCGTTGATCTGCCGGCAGCTGGCACCGTTGCGGACCTTGGCAGCCCACCTCATCAAAGAAGCACCCGCGGCCTGAGCTGCGCAAGGTCAGAAGCCATGCTCACGTAGCAGCCGCGCATAGCTGCCATCGGCCTTCATCCCTGCGATAGCCTGCTCGAACCGCTCGACGATCTGCTGGTGGTCGGGGTGCTTCAGGCTCACCAGAATATGCAGGGTATTCTCCGCCAGCAGCGGCTCCACCAACGTCACGCCATCGCGCACTTCCTGCGACTCGCGCTGCAGGTTGTAGCGCGCCACGTACTCATCTTCCACGGCCAGGTTCACTCTGCCGGCTGCCAGCATGCGCACGGCGGTCGAGAAGTTGCGCACCTCCACCTTGTGCAGGCGGGTATCGCCATCAAACGCAGGTGAATAGGCATAGTCGCGCACGACTGCGATGCTGTAGGGATAAAGGTCGCCCTGATTCTTGTAGCGGAACGTGTCGCCCTTGCGCTTGAGCAGGCGAATGCGATTGTTCAGGTAGCCCTTGGAGAACTGCCCGATCTGTTTGCGCGCGTCGTTGTACCAGGCGTTGATGAGCACGTCGTAGCGCCCCTCGCCAATGCCCATCAACGCCCGCGCCCAAGGCACTTCCTCGTAGCCGCTGGCATACCCGGCGCGGGCCAGCGCCGTGCTGACCAGGCGGGTGGCCAGGCCACCACCTGGCAGGGTGCTGTCGGTGAACGGCGGCCAGTTGTCGGCCACCAGCCGCAGCCTGTCCTGGCCAAATGCAGGTGCTGCCAGGAACACGCCCAGCAAGCCCAACGCGCAAAGCAGCGGCCGCATGCAGAAGTCCTTTTGCAGTGGGAGGCACACGCTGTGAAAGGTGATTGGCCAATGAGATTACACAAAGCCGCTGCCTGGGGCAGCGGCCAATAATGTCATTTAGCCTCTATTTTGGCCGTGCTGCGAAAATTTGCGATGATCAGCCATCATTTTCAGGAGTTATCACCATGTCGATCCACTGGCTTTGCAAGCATCACTCCGACCTCGACAAACATGAGCTGTACGCCATCCTGCAACTGCGTACCGCCGTGTTCGTGGTCGAGCAACGCTGTGCCTACCAGGAAGTCGATGGCCAGGACCTGACAGGCGATACCCTGCACCTTATGGCCTGGCAGGATGACAAGCTGGTGGCCTACCTGCGCCTGCTCGATCCGCAGTCGCAGGGCGGCGATGTGGTTATCGGGCGAGTGGTGACCGCACCTGAAGTACGCGACCTGAAGCTTGGTCATCCGCTGCTGATGAAAGGGCTGGAAGCAGCCGGGCACTGCTGGCACGGAACGCCGGTCTATCTGTCAGCGCAAGCGCACCTGCAAGGGTTCTATGCCCGGCACGGCTTTGAAGTGGTGGGTGAGCAATACCTTGAGGATGACATCCCGCATATCGGCATGCGCAAGGTCATGGATACCCCAGTACTTCCCTGACCTGCCGCAGGTGCTGGATGATCCACTGCTTGTCGATCGCCCCCCAGTCATGGATGCGGTAATGCCCGGCATGGTTGCGCGCACCTTCCTGCTGCTCGAACTCGCAGACGATGTCCAGGTCGGCGAGTGCGGCGATGGTGTCCTGAGCCGTACGCCGTGGCATGCCGGTGGCCTCCATCAGCGCCGGCACGCTGGTGGCGGTCTGGCTGTCGATCAGCCAGGCCACGTACAGGCGACGGTAGAAACTGCTCTTGGTCTTGCTCACATCCATGCTGCGTGATCCTTACAGGTTGCCTGGCAACTCCCGGTAGGTCAGGTAGACGCGCAGGTCGAATTCCAGTTGGTGGTAAGCCGGCTCCATGTGCTGGCAGAGCTGGTAGAACGCCTTGTTGTGATCGCGCTCGCGCAAGTGCGCCAGCTCGTGCACCACGATCATGCGCAGGAACTCGGGCGCCGCCTCCTTGAACAGCGAGGCAATGCGGATTTCTTTCTTCGCCTTGAGCTTGCCGCCCTGTACCCGCGAAACCGCGGTATTGAGCCCCAGGGCCCGATGGGTCAGGTCCAGGCGGTTGTCGAACAGCACTTTGTCGAGGTTTGGCGCGCTGCGCAGGTATTGCTGGCGCAGGTCCTGGGCATAGCCGTACAGCGCCTTGTCGCTCTGCACGTCATGGCGCCCGGGGTAGCGGCGCTGCAGGTACTCGCCCAGGCGGTCGCTGTCGATCATCTGCCGCACCTGCTCCTGCAGGTACGGTGGGTAGGCTTGCAAATAGCGTAATACGGTCATGGCACGGCATTCGGCGTAACGAATGCCGATTTTAGCCAATCACGGCCGCTGCCAGGGAAAAATCGCCGGGAAGCCCGTGGCGTCGGTCGCCGTCATCGGGTGCGCGACCAGAAAACCCTGAACGTAAGCGCAACCGTTTGCCTTCAGCCACGCAGCCTGGGCCTGTGTTTCAACCCCCTCTGCGATCACGGTGATGCCGTAGTCTGCGCACAGGACGATGACACTGCGCACCAACGCGGCATCCACCGCCGAGTCCGGCAGGCGCGCCACCAGATGGCGGTCCAGCTTCAACGTGTCGATGGGCAGGTCGCGCAGCATGCGCAGCGAACAGTCGCCCGCGCCGAAATCATCCAGCGCCACCCGCACGCCCAGCTCGCGCAGGCGGTGAATCTGCTTGATCGCCGTGTCGATGTTGTACATCAACGAGGTCTCGGCCACCTCCACCTCCAGTTGCGCCGGGTCGAGCTGGTAATCCTGGATCACCCGCTGCAGCTCATCGACCAGGCTGGGCATGGAGAACTGCGCGCGGCTCAGGCTGATACCCAATACCAGCTCCGGGGCGAAACGCTGGCACCAGGCCTGACGCTGGGCGGCGCCTTGACGGTAAATCCAGCTGGCCAGTCGGTTGATCAGCCGTGCCTCTTCCAGCAACGGTATGAACAGCCCGGGCGGCACATCGCCAACACTGGGGTGCTGCCAGCGCAGCAGGGCCTCGAAACCCCGTAGCTGGCCATCGGCAAAGGCCACCTGGGGTTGGTACACGAGGCTGAAATCCTGGGCCTCGATGGCATTGCGCACACTGTCTTCAAGCATCAGCCGCGAGCGGGCGCGACCATTGAGCTCCTGATCATAGAAGCGATACTGCTGGCGGCCGGCCCGCTTGGCGGCGTACATCGCCGTATCGGCGGCGCGCAGCAGGCCTTCGACATTGCCGCCGCAGTCGGGGTAGGTGGCGATGCCGATGCTGACACCCAGGCACACATCCAGCCCGTCCACCTGCTGCTGGATCGACACCCGCTCAAGCAGTTTCTCGGCATAGCGCCCGGCCTGTTCCGGGTAGGGCAGGCCATCGAACAGTGCAGTGAACTCGTCGCCGCCCATGCGCGCCAGCAGGGCCTCGCTGCCAAGGCAGTCCTTGATCTGCTCGGCCACCCAGTGAAGCACCCGGTCACCGGCCTCATGGCCCAGTGAGTCGTTGATCCGCTTGAAGCCATCGAGGTCCATGTACATCAGGGCCTGGCTCTTGTTCGAGCGCTCGCCGCGCAGCAAGGCGCCTTCGGCGGCCTGGTAGAACCCTCGGCGGTTGAGCAGCCCGGTCAAGGGGTCGGTCACCGCCTGGTATTCGAGCTGCTGGTGCAGATTGCGCTCAACCGACATGTCCAGCACCGTGACCACCATCGCCTGCTGCTCTGCCGGCAACGGCGCACACGACAGCGCCACGGGCAGCAGCTGACCACCCGGGGTGCGCAGGTGGGCATCGTGGACCCGCACGATCTGCCGGGCGAGATACGCGCTGTGGAACTCGGATTCGCTCCACAGGGTGGCGTTGGCCAATTGCAGCAGATCGAGCAGGTGGCCCCCCTGCAGTTGTTCGACCGGGGTATGCATCAAGCGCGAAATTGCCGGGTTGGCGAAGCTGATGACACCTTCGGCATCGACCACCAGGATGCCTTCGGCGGCATTTTCCAGAATCGAGGCGTTGAACGCCCGGGCAGCCTCAAGTTCGCGGGTCAGCCGCTGCAACATGCGCCGGTTGCGCTGCTGGTCCAGCTGCGCCTGCACCTTGGGCTTGAGAATCTGTGGATCGAACGGCTTGAACAGGTAATCCACCGCACCACTGGCATAGCCCTTGAGCACGGCGGCATCGGACTGCTCGTTGGCGGTGAGGAAAATGATCGGAGTCAGCCGGGTTCGCTGGCTGCCGCGCATCAGGCGGGCGACTTCAAAGCCGTCCATTTCGGGCATCTGCACATCGAGCAGGACCAGATCGACTTCGTGTTCGAGCAACGTACCCAAGGCTTCCATCCCTGAGCTTGCCGTCAACACTTGCCAATCGTTGCGCGCCAGCAAGGCCCGCATGCTGATGAGGTTTTCCGGGTAATCGTCTACCACCAGGAGAACCGATTGGCCATCCAGTGGTTGAGGGTAAGCGCCATCCATGCTGCTTCTCTTGTTTGACCGACTTCGACTTGCTATTGGATCCGATTAATACTCTAGACCTGCAGTTGCGACAAGCAATGCAATCAGATCGCTATCAATGGATAAGTTTCACGGTAGCCGACTAACGGTCGCCTTGCAGCTTTTTCGACGCATAAAAAAACCCGCATCGCTGCGGGTTTTCTTCTTACACCTGTGGATCAGTTGACCTTGGCGGCCAGCTCACCCTTCAGATAGCGCTGGAACATGCCTTCCAGGGAGATCGGCTTGATCTTCGAGGCATTGCCGGCAGTGCCGAACGCTTCGTAACGGGCGATGCACACGTCACGCATGGCCTTCACGGTTTCACCGAAGAACTTGCGTGGGTCGAACTCGCTCGGGTTCTGTGCCATCAGGCGGCGCATGGCACCGGTGGACGCCAGGCGCAGGTCGGTGTCGATGTTGACCTTGCGCACGCCGTGCTTGATGCCTTCGACGATCTCTTCGACCGGTACGCCGTAGGTCTCTTTGATGTCGCCGCCGTACTGGTTGATGATCGCCAGCCACTCTTGCGGTACCGAGGAAGAACCGTGCATCACCAGGTGGGTGTTAGGGATGCGCTTGTGGATTTCCTTGATGCGGTCGATCGCCAGCACGTCACCGGTAGGCGGCTTGGTGAACTTGTAGGCACCGTGGCTGGTGCCGATGGCGATGGCCAGAGCGTCGACCTGGGTCTTCTTGACGAAGTCGGCGGCTTCTTCCGGGTCGGTCAGCATCTGGCTGTGGTCCAGCACGCCTTCGGCACCGATGCCGTCTTCTTCACCGGCCATGCCGGTTTCCAGCGAACCCAGGCAGCCCAGCTCGCCTTCCACCGAAACGCCGCAGGCGTGGGCCATGGCCACGGTCTGCTGGGTAACGCGGACGTTGTACTCGTAGTCGGTCGGGGTCTTGCCGTCTTCACCCAGCGAGCCGTCCATCATCACCGAGCTGAAGCCCAGCTGGATCGAGCGCTGGCAGACATCAGGGCTGGTGCCGTGGTCCTGGTGCATGCACACCGGGATGTGCGGGAATTCTTCGATGGCGGCCAGGATCAGGTGGCGCAGGAATGGAGCACCGGCATATTTGCGGGCACCGGCCGAAGCCTGGACGATCACCGGGGAGTCGGTCTTGTCGGCCGCTTCCATGATGGCGCGCATCTGCTCGAGGTTGTTGACGTTGAAAGCCGGAACGCCGTAACCGAACTCGGCGGCGTGGTCCAGCATCTGGCGCATGCTAATGAGTGCCATTGTGTATCTCTCTCCCGACAAGCGTCGTTTGTTTCGTGCAAGCCTGCCGCAGGGGCGGTTGCTGTTCAAGTAGTGTGGGCCGCCTGTGCGGCCCGGCCAGTCACGGTGCCTTGCAGCCCCGCCCAATCAGATCGTTGGTTGCCACCCAGTACACCAGGCCTTCTTCGCCCTTGGTGTGAAAGGCCAGCACGCCATCGCTGTACAGCGCGCCAGAGGCGCCCGGCTCGGCCTTGAGCCGATAGACCTGATCACCGCCGCCGAGGCGTACGTCAACCTGGTCCCGTTGTGCATCAGCGAAGCGCCACAGCACCTCGACCTGGGTGTCACAGACCCAGCGGGTCCAGTTGTCCGCCGGGGCGGAAGGTGCAGGCTGCATCAGTGAGCATCCTGCCAGTGTCGCCAGGGCCATCGAGGCCAGCAGCGCTTTCATTACATATCCTCTAGATGACCACACAGCGGTCGCTTGGTTGCCTGCCCCGACGAAACGCTTGGTTCGGTCTTTCTCTTCAAGGGCAACCCGGCGCCTGGTGCTGGTGTTCTTCGTCATACTTTTCCAGGCCTTGCGGGCCTACGCGCTTGCTGATGACCGGCACGGTCTCGGCCTGCCACTCGGACTGGTAGCACCCGCCCTTGGGCGGGTGCGCCGGGTCGGCATCCGAAGACGGGCTGCTGGAGCAGGCGCCCAGCAGGCCGGCCAGGATCATCACAGGCAATTGCTTGACCATCAGGTCGCTCCCTTTGCCAGGCGCCGCCATTGTCAGGCTTTTGCCCGCTCTTCCAGGATCGCCACGGCTGGCAGCACTTTGCCTTCGACGAACTCGAGGAAGGCACCGCCACCGGTAGAAATGTAGGAGATATCCTTGCTGACGCCATATTTGTCGATGGCAGCCAGGGTATCGCCACCACCGGCGATGGAGAACGCAGCGCTTTCAGCGATGGCCTTGGCCAGCACCTGGGTGCCGTTGCCGAACTGGTCGAATTCGAACACGCCGACCGGGCCGTTCCACAGAATGGTCTTCGACGACTTCAGCAGCTCGGCGAAATTGGCAGCGGTCTGTGGGCCGATGTCGAGGATCATGTCATCGGCGGCTACGTCGGCGATGGCCTTGACGGTGGCTTCGGCGTCTTCGGCGAACGCCTTGGCCACCACCACGTCGACCGGCAGCGGCACACTGACCTTGGCGGCGATGGCTTTGGCGGTTTCGACCAGGTCAGGCTCGTACAGCGACTTGCCAACCGGGTGACCGGCAGCAGCCAGGAAGGTGTTGGCGATGCCGCCACCGACGATCAGCTGGTCGCAGACGCTGCTCAGGCTGTTCAGCACGTCCAGCTTGGTCGATACCTTGGAGCCGGCGACGATGGCCGCCATCGGCTTGGCCGGGGCTTTCAGGGCCTTGCCCAGCGCGTCCAGTTCGGCAGCCAGCAGCGGGCCAGCGGCAGCGACCTTGGCGAACTTGGCGACGCCATGGGTGGAGCCTTCGGCGCGGTGAGCAGTACCGAAAGCGTCCATCACGAACACGTCGCACAGTGCGGCATACTGCTGCGCCAGCTCGTCGGCGTTCTTCTTCTCGCCCTTGTTGAAGCGTACGTTCTCGAACAGCACCAGGTCACCGGCGCTGACCTGAACACCGCCCAGGTAATCGGCAACCAGCGGCACGTCGCGGCCCAGGGCCTTGCTCAGGTAGTCGGCTACCGGCTTGAGGCTGTTCTCGGCAGAGAACTCGCCTTCGGTCGGGCGGCCCAGGTGCGAGCAGACCATTACCGCCGCACCCTTTTCCAGGGCCAGCTTGATGGTCGGCAGCGCTGCCAGGATACGCGCATCGCTGGTTACCACACCGTCCTTCACAGGTACGTTGAGGTCTTCGCGGATCAGTACGCGCTTACCTTGCAGGTCGAGGTCGGTCATCTTCAACACGGTCATGAATGCAGTCCTTCAGGGCTGTTTGCTGCGGGTTGGGTGGACGACGTGCAGATAATGTTCGGCTACGTCGAGCATACGGTTGGCAAACCCCCATTCGTTGTCGAACCAAGCCAGCAGGTTCACCAGGCGTGGGCCTGAGACGCGGGTCTGGCTGGCATCGACAATGGCCGAATGCGGGTCATGGTTGAAATCACAGCTGGCGTGAGGCAGCTCGGTGTAGGCCAGCAAGCCTTTGAGCGGGCCGCTCTGCGCCGCCTCGCGCAACACCCGGTTGACCTCGGCCGCACTGGTGTCGCGGGCGGTCTGCAGGGTGATATCCAGGCACGAGACGTTGACGGTCGGCACGCGTACCGCTTTGGCCTGGATTCGCCCGGCAAGTTCCGGAAGCAGGCGTTCGATGCCGCGCGCCAGGCCAGTGGATACCGGGATCACCGACTGGAAGGCCGAGCGCGTGCGGCGCAGGTCCTCGTGATGATAGGCGTCGATCACCGGCTGGTCGTTCATCGCCGAGTGGATGGTGGTGATCTGTACGTACTCGATGCCGAATGCCTGGTCCAGCACGCGCAGCAGCGGTACGCCGCAGTTGGTGGTGCAGGAGGCGTTGGACACCAGGCGTTCGTTGCCCGTCAGGCAATCCTGGTTGATGCCATAGACCACGGTGGCGTCGACATCGGCCTCGCTGGCCATCGGCTGCGAGAACAATACGCGCGGCGCGCCGGCATCGAGGAAACGCTGGCCATCGGCGCGGGTGTGGTAGACGCCGGAGCACTCCAGCACCAGGTCGACACCCAGGGCGGCCCAGTCGATGCCTTCGGGGGTAGCACTGCGCATGACTTTCACGCAGTCGCCATTGATATGCAGACAGTCGCCGTCGACCTTCACCTCGCCGGGGAATCGCCCGTGGGTGGAGTCGAAGCGTGTCAGGTATTCGATGCTGGCCTGATCGGCCAGGTCGTTCAGCGCAACGATCTCGAAACCGGCCTTTGCCCCCCGCTCGAACAGTGCGCGCAGGACACAGCGGCCGATGCGGCCGTAACCGTTGAGTGCAACTTTGTAGGGACGCGGGTGGGGCATTCGTTGGCTCGCTAACGCATGATGGCTATTGGGGCCGCCATGCGGCCCATTCGCGACACAAGGCCGCTCCCACAAAGACCGCGATGCAAGCGGACCCTGTGGGAGCGGCCTTGCGCCGCGAACGAGGGCCTACGGCCCTCGCCTTGCCTGTATCAGTCTTCCAGCAGCTCTTCGGCGGTGCCCAGGATGTTTTCCAGGGTGAAGCCGAATTCCTCGAACAGTGCAGCAGCCGGAGCCGATTCACCGTAGGTGGTCATGCCGATGATACGACCTTCCAGGCCCACGTACTTGTACCAGAAGTCCGCGTGGGCGGCTTCGATGGCGATACGTGCAGCGACTTCGACCGGCAGTACCGACTGCTTGTAGGCAGCGTCCTGGGCGTCGAACACGCTGGTGCAAGGCATGGAAACCACGCGCACCTTGCGGCCCTGCTCGGTCAGCTTGGCGTGTGCCTGAACGGCCAGGCCCACTTCCGAACCGGTGGCGATCAGGATCAGCTCAGGCTCGCCAGCGCAATCCTTGAGCACGTAGCCGCCGCGGCTGATGTCGGCGATCTGCTGGGCGTCGCGCTCCTGGTGCTGCAGGTTCTGACGCGAGAAGATCAGCGCCGATGGGCCGTCCTTGCGCTCCAGGGCGTTTTTCCAGGACACGGCCGATTCGACCGCGTCGGCTGGGCGCCAGGTGTCCAGGTTCGGCGTGCTGCGCAGGCTGGTCAGCTGCTCGATCGGCTGGTGAGTCGGGCCGTCTTCGCCCAGGCCGATGGAGTCGTGGGTGTAGACGTGGATCACGCGCTGCTTCATCAGTGCCGACATGCGCACGGCGTTGCGGGCGTATTCCATGAACATCAGGAAGGTTGCGCCGTAAGGCACCAGGCCACCATGGAGGGCGACGCCGTTCATGATGGCGGTCATGCCGAACTCACGCACGCCGTAGAACACGTAGTTGCCGCTGGCATCGTTGGCTTCGACGCCCTTGCAGCCCTTCCACAGGGTCAGGTTGGAGCCGGCCAGGTCAGCCGAACCGCCGAGGAACTCAGGCAGCATCGGGCCGAAGGCGTTCAGCGCGTTCTGGCTGGCCTTGCGGCTGGCAATGGTTTCACCCTTGGCAGCCACTTCATTGATGTAGGCCTGGGCCTTCTCGCTGAAGTCGGCCGGCAGCTCGCCGCTGTCACGGCGCTTGAACTCGGCAGCCAGCTCCGGGTAGGCCTTGGCGTAGGCGTCGAAACGCTGGTTCCAGGCGGCTTCGGCCTTGGCACCGGCAGCCTTGGCATCCCACTCGGCGTAGATCTCGGCCGGGATTTCGAACGGACCGTGGTTCCAGTTCAGTTCCTTGCGGGCCAGGGCGATTTCGTCGTTGCCCAGCGGTGCGCCGTGGCAGTCTTCCTTGCCCTGCTTGTTCGGCGAACCGAAGCCGATGATGGTCTTGCAGCAGATCAGGGTCGGACGGTCGCTCTTGCGCGCAGTCTCGATGGCCATCTTGATCTCGTCGGCATCGTGACCGTTGACGTTGCGGATGACCTGCCAGTTGTAGGCTTCGAAACGGGCCGGGGTGTTGTCGGTGAACCAGCCGTGCACTTCGCCGTCGATGGAAATGCCGTTATCGTCGTAGAAGGCGATCAGCTTGTTCAGGCCCAGGGTGCCGGCCAGCGAGGCGACTTCATGGGAGATACCTTCCATCATGCAGCCGTCGCCGAGGAACACATAAGTGTTGTGGTCGACGATGTTGTGGCCGTCACGGTTGAACTGGGCGGCCAGCACTTTCTCGGCCAGGGCAAAGCCCACGGCGTTGGCGAGGCCTTGGCCGAGCGGGCCGGTGGTGGTCTCGACGCCTGGGGTGTAGCCGTATTCCGGGTGGCCCGGGGTGCGGCTGTGCAGCTGGCGGAAGGCCTTGAGGTCGTCGATCGACAGGTCGTAGCCAGTCAGGTGCAGCAGCGAATAAATGAGCATCGAGCCGTGGCCGTTGGACAGCACGAAGCGGTCGCGGTCGGCGAAGTCCGGGTTGCTCGGGTTGTGCTTCATGTAGTCGCGCCAAAGCACTTCGGCGATATCCGCCATGCCCATGGGGGCACCTGGGTGGCCGCTGTTGGCCTTTTGCACGGCATCCATGCTGAGTGCACGAATGGCGTTGGCACGTTCACGACGGCTGGGCATCGCTTATCTCCTGGGGCTTGAATAGGTGGTGTCACGAAAAAGGCGGCCATTTTCGCCCACTGCAGGGGCTGGGGGCAATGACGGATGGTCGCAGTTGGGGGATTTTCCTGTGATTGGCCTGCATAACGGCGAAAAAACCGCCAGAGCCATCCGCCCATCAGCCAATATCAAAACTTTTTGATATTGGCCTTGCGGGGGCAGCCCTGCCTGTCTAGACTGCCGCCCCATGAACCTCCGTGCGCAACCGATCCCTCAGCAAAGCGACACACTGGCCGCCCTGTGCAAGGCCAGTGGCGACGAGCTGCGCCTGAACGTGTTGCGCGCCCTGGCCAGTGATTCGTTCGGCGTGCTGGAGCTGGCGCAGATCTTCGACGTCGGCCAGTCGGGCATGAGCCACCACCTCAAGGTGCTGGCCCAGGCCGAGCTGGTGGCCACGCGGCGCGAAGGCAATGCGATCTTCTACCGGCGTGCCCTGCCCGACGGGCAGCGCTTCGGCGGGCGCCTGCACATGGCCCTGCTCGATGAGGTCGACGACCTGACCTTGCCCGAGGATGTCCAGGCCCGTATCGCCCAGGTGCAGCAACGCCGCGCCGCCACCAGCCAGGACTTTTTCCTGCGTGTGGAAGAAAAATTTCGCGCCCAGCAAGACCTCATCGCCGGCTTGCCGCAGTACCGCGAAAGCCTGCTGGCGCTGCTCGACAAGCTGAACTTCGCGCCGACCGCCAGCGCGCTGGAAGTCGGCCCCGGCGATGGCGGCTTCCTGCCAGACCTGGCACGGCGCTTCGCCCAGGTCACGGCCCTGGACAACAGCCCGACCATGCTCGAACTGGCGCGACAGGTCTGCGAACGCGAACGTCTGGGTAATGTAAACCTGCAGTTGGCCGATGCACTGGGTGCAACGGATGTGGAAGCCGACTGCGTTGTGCTGAACATGGTCCTGCACCATTTCAGCGACCCGGCCCTGGCCCTGCGCCAGCTGGCCAAACGGGTGAAAGCAGGCGGCAGCCTGCTGGTCACCGAACTGTGCAGCCATGACCAGGGTTGGGCGCGGGAAGCCTGCGGCGACCTCTGGCTCGGCTTTGAACAGGACGACCTGGCCCGTTGGGCCACAGCAGCCGGGCTGGTCCCCGGGGACAGCCTCTATGTGGGCTTGCGTAACGGTTTCCAGATCCAGGTCCGCCATTTTCAGCGGACGGCTGGCGACACTCACCATCGGTAAATTTTAGGAACCCGTCGAGATGAGCGAATACTCCCTTTTCACCTCCGAGTCCGTGTCCGAAGGGCATCCGGACAAGATCGCCGACCAGATTTCGGACGCGGTCCTTGATGCCATCATCACCCAGGACAAGTACGCCCGCGTTGCCTGCGAAACCCTGGTCAAGACCGGTGTCGCCATCATCGCCGGCGAAGTCACCACGTCTGCCTGGGTCGACCTGGAAGAACTGGTGCGCAAGGTCATCATCGACATCGGCTACAACAGCTCCGACGTCGGCTTCGACGGCGCCACCTGCGCCGTGATGAACATCATCGGCAAACAGTCGGTGGACATCGCCCAGGGCGTCGACCGCTCCAAGCCGGAAGACCAGGGCGCAGGCGACCAAGGCCTGATGTTCGGCTACGCCAGCAACGAAACCGACGTACTGATGCCGGCGCCGATCTGCTTCTCGCACCGCCTGGTCGAGCGCCAGGCCGAAGCACGCAAGTCCGGCCTGCTGCCGTGGCTGCGCCCGGATGCCAAGTCGCAGGTCACCTGCCGTTACGAGAACGGCAAGGTCGTCGGTATCGACGCCGTGGTCCTGTCGACCCAGCACAATCCTGAGGTTTCGCAGAAAGACCTGCAGGAAGCCGTGATGGAGCTGATCGTCAAGCACACCCTGCCGGCCGAACTGCTGCACAAAGGCACCCAGTTCCACATCAACCCGACCGGCAACTTCATCATCGGTGGCCCGGTGGGCGACTGCGGCCTGACCGGCCGCAAGATCATCGTCGACTCCTACGGCGGCATGGCCCGTCACGGTGGTGGCGCGTTCTCCGGCAAGGACCCGTCCAAGGTCGACCGTTCCGCCGCCTACGCCGGCCGCTACGTGGCCAAGAACATCGTTGCCGCCGGCCTGGCCGAACGTTGCGAGATCCAGGTGTCCTACGCCATCGGCGTGGCCCAGCCGACCTCCATCTCGATCAACACCTTCGGCACCGGCAAGGTGTCCGACGACAAGATCATCCAGATCGTGCGCGAGTGCTTCGACCTGCGTCCGTACGCCATCACCAAGATGCTCGACCTGCTGCACCCGATGTACCAGGAAACCGCAGCCTACGGCCACTTCGGCCGTGAGCCGCAGCAGAAAACCGTCGGCGACGACACCTTCACCACCTTCACCTGGGAGCGCACCGACCGCGCCCAGGCGCTGCGCGACGCTGCCGGCCTGTAATTTTCCTGCAGCGGTAACTGAAAGCCCCTGCCGAGTGATCGGCAGGGGCTTTTTTGTGACATATCGGCTGACAACTGCGCGGCGCATCCCTCGCTGCCGTTGCCTAGGCTGAGGCTTCCCCTCCGCCAAGCAAGGATGCTGGCCATGCCGTTGCTGCTCCTGTTTCTGCTCGTTCTATCGATCAATGCGCAAGCCGCTGGCTGCCCGACCTGGTCGTCCGAGCGGGCACATGCCGAAGTCACCCGCCTGCGCGAGACGGTCAGCCACTGGGATGACCACTACCATCGCCTGGGCGAGTCGCTGGTGCCCGATGAGCTCTATGACCAAAGCCGCCAACGCCTGCTGAATCTGCAAGCGTGCTTCGCACTGCACAGCGAGCTGGATTCACTGGCCAGCGCACGCGGGCCGATTGCCCACCCGATCCGCCACACCGGCGTCGACAAGCTCTCGAACGAACAGGCCGTGAGCCAATGGATGGCCGGCAAGACAGGTGTCTGGCTGCAACCGAAGGTCGATGGCGTCGCGGTGACCCTGGTCTATCGCCAAGGCCGGCTGGTCCAGCTGCTCAGCCGGGGTGACGGCAACCAGGGGCATGACTGGAGCCGGCATATCGAGGTACTGGAAGGCATCAACCGGCAGTTGCCCAACCCACTGGAGCTGACCCTGCAAGGGGAGCTGTACCTGCGCCTGGGCGACCATGTGCAAGCGCAGAATGGTAGCGTCAACGCGCGCGCCACCGTCGCGGGACTGCTGGCGCGCAAGCAGCTGGCCCGTGAACAAGGCGCAAACATTGCGCTGTTTGTCTGGGACTGGCCACAAGGGCCGAGCGATCAGGGCGAGCGTGTGGCTCAGCTGGCTGCGCTGGGTTTCCCTGACAGCCAGCGCTACAGCGTGGCCATCAACAGCGCTGGCGAGGCGGCATACTGGCGCCAGCATTGGTATCGCTCTGCCCTGCCCTTCGCCACGGATGGGGTGATCCTGCGCCAGAACACACGGCCATCCGCCGAACGCTGGCAAAGCAATGCGCCTTACTGGATCGCAGCCTGGAAGCACCCCTTTGCCCAGGCGCTGACCGAAGTGCGTGACGTGCACTTTCGCATTGGCCGCACGGGCCGAATCACACCCGTCCTGAAGCTGCAGCCAGTGCAACTCGACGACCGCCTTATTACCCAGGTGAGCCTGGGCTCCCTGGCTCGCTGGCAAGCACTCGATATTCGCCCGGGGGACCAGGTAGCCATCAGCCTGGCGGGGCTGACCATCCCGCGCTTCGAACAGGTAGTGCTTCGCGCCACCGAGCGCGATGCCGTCACGGCGCCTGCGCCGGATCAATACAGCGCTTTGACATGCTGGCAGGTCAGCGAAGGCTGCCAAGAACAGTTCATCGCCCGCCTCACCTGGCTCAGCGGCAAACAAGGCCTGGCCATGCCGGGTACCGGGCCCGGCACTTGGCGACGACTGGTACGAGGCGGGCAGTTAGCATCGCTGGCAGACTGGTTGGCGCTGGACGCCGAGCGGCTGGCCCAGCTACCTGGCATCAGCGATACCCGCGCCAAGCACCTGCAACGTAGCTTCGAGGCTGGTCGCGCCAGGCCTTTCGCCCAGTGGATCAGCGGTCTTGGCGTGCCGATACCACGCAATCTGCCACTTGAGGGCGACTGGGCAACCCTCACTCAGCGCACAGCCACTGAATGGCAAGCCTTGCCCGGCATTGGCGCAACCCGCGCCAGCCAGCTACAAGCGTTTTTCGCGGCCGAGCACGTGCAGGCCCTCGCACAGCAGCTGAGCGAAAGCGGCATCCAGGGCTTCCCCGCCGCTGCCACCCGTATGAGGCAATGAGTTTTAACAAAAACCGTTGCAGGAAAACGCCTGGATTGTTCCAGAAATATCCAACAAGGGTTCCTAAATAGTCAAAACCAAGGCAGGATTTGCCCCATCTTTTGCTGCCCCGCCCCCTCAAGGAGGCTTTGATGAAATTGATTTCCACCCTGGCACTGCTGACCACGCTTGGTCTCGCTGTCGGCGCTACCCAAGCCGCCCAGCCCGAAGAGGGCCTGACCGGTTGCGCCGCCAAGCGCAGTGCCATCGAGAACCAGCTGAAAATCGCCCGCGACCACGGCAACAGCGATCAGGTGGCAGGGCTCGAGGAGGCACTGCGTGGCGTTGACAATTGCACCGACGCCGGCCTGCGTAAAGAGCGCGAGCAGAAAGTGCTCGATGCCCGTCACGAGGTGGCGCAGCGCGAGAAAGACCTGAAGAAGGCCGAGAAAAAAGGCGACGCGGAAAAGATCAACAAGCGCAAGGACAAGCTTGCCGAGTCCCGTAAAGAGCTGCAGGAAGCCGTGGACGACCTGGACCGCTGATCTTGCCTGATCGCCTGTTGATGCAGGCGATCAATGATTGCGGAATTCGCTATGGCACGCCTTGCACGCCGCCTCGACCTTGTCCATCGGTGCCTTCAATTGCGCCGCGTCCAACGGCTGGGCCCGCGTCAGGTCGACCAACTCGCCGGTCACGCCCTCCAGTTGCCGGGCAAGGTCATGGAACCGCGCCTGCCGCTCCCACACCTCTGCTCGCGCGCTACTGTCACCTTCGTCCCGCGCTTGTGGAAAATGCTGCCACGGTGCATGGGCAAGGCCATCGAGCTTCAACGCACCGTCGGCGAACTTCACCCCGTCGAAGGGCAAGCGGCCGCGCAACATGCCGCCCATGTCTTCGCTGGTCTTGAGCATGTCCTTGAAGATTGCCTTGCGCTTGCCCAGCGGCGAGTTGGGGTCGACCCGGTCGCAGGCGGTCAGGGCAAGGGCAGCAAGCAGTACTACGGTCAATCGCTTGAACATCACGGTCACTTCAGCCGACGCAAAGGGGCGGCCAGTATCGCCGCCTGCCAGGCAAAGACCAATAGCCACATAAAACACAAGGGCGAATCTTCATGTTCGCCAGCCACAGGTACACTCTGATGAAATCTGCCCTGCGCCACTTGGCCTGGACACTCCCGGCACTCGCCCTGCTGGTCGGCTGCAACGGCGGCGAAAATGCCAAGCCCGAGCCTCATGCCATCGCCACCTATGCCCCGGCCACCTGGAAAAACCTGCCCGCGGTCAGCGATGAAGACCTGCTGGCCGGCTTCTACGCCTGGCGCAGCGGCTGCGAAAAACTCAAACGCGACCCTGTGTGGGCCGCCACCTGTGAAGCGGCCGGCAGCGACACCGCGAGCGCCACCCAAGTGCGCACGTTCCTTGAGCAGAACCTGCAGGTGTACGGCCTGCGTTCCGCCGACAACAATGCCAACGGCCTGATCACCGGCTACTACGAACCGGTCTACCCCGGCAGCCTGAAGCGCACCGAAGCGGCGCACGTGGCGGTTTATGGCGTACCCGATGACATGATCGTGGTCGACCTGGCCAGCGTATACCCCGAACTCAAGGGCAAGCGCCTGCGTGGCCGCCTGGACGGTCGCGTGCTCAAACCCTACGACACCGCCGAGGTGATCAGCCGCGATGGCGTCAAGGCGCCCGTGCTGGCCTGGCTGACCGATCCGATGGACCTGCAGTTCCTGCAGATCCAGGGCTCGGGCCGGATCCAGCTGGAAGATGGCCGCCAATTGCGCCTGGGTTACGCCGACCAGAACGGCCACCCCTACCGGCCAATCGGCCGCTGGCTGGTGGAGCAAGGCCAGTTGAAAAAAGAAGACGTGACCATGGGCAGCATCCACGCCTGGGCCATGGCCAACCCGCAGCGCGTGCCGGAACTGCTGGCCAGCAACCCTAGCTATGTGTTCTTCAGTGCCCGGCCGGACAGCAATGAAGGGCCGCGCGGCTCGCTGAACGTGCCGCTGACAGCGGGCTACAGCGTGGCCATCGACCGCAAGGTGATCCCGCTGGGTAGCCTGCTGTGGCTGTCCACCACGCGCCCGGATGGGTCGCCAGTGGTACGCCCGGTGGGGGCTCAGGACACCGGCGGGGCGATTGCCGGCGAAGTGCGTGCCGACCTGTTCTGGGGTACCGGACCGGAGGCCGGCGAACTGGCCGGGAACATGAAGCAGCAGGGGCAGATCTGGATGCTGTGGCCCAAGGGCAAGCCGCTGCCAGAGGTACCTAAAGTGCTTTGATCGGCGGTGGCTGCTTCGCGGGCAAGCCCGCGAAGCAGGCGACTCGGTTTCAGATGGAAACCACAAAGAACGCCACGATAATCGCCATCCCGGCAAGCCAAACCAGCGACCGCAACGCCGCCCAATCCGCCAGATAGCAGATGATGTACAACAGCCGGCTGGTGATATACATCACCCCCAGCACATCCTGGGTCACCTGCTCGGCGTTGCCGACGATATCCGCCACCAGCACTGCCGCAGCAAACGCCGGAAACGCCTCGAAGCTGTTCTGCTGGGCCGCATGCGCACGCCTTGGCAGGCCCGACAGGGTATCGAGGAATGCACGCGGGTCATGGTTGTCGCGCAGGCCGAAGCGGCCACTGCTCACCTTCGCAATCAATGCGCACAGTGGCGGCAGGCACAGGGCGATCAGGATGCACCACAGGGCAACAGTCATGCACAGGACTCCTTGTTCAATGTTCAGGTCAGAGCTTCATCACCAGCATGCCTGCCAGGACCAGCCCGCAAGCTAGGAGTCTCGGCCCGCCAAAAGGTTCTTTGAGGTAGCGCATGCCCAACAGTACCACCAGGATCACACTCAACTCGCGCAGGGCCGCCGCCTCGGCCACCGACCCCAGGTGCATGGCCCACAGCACCAGCGCGTAACTGAACAGCACGCAAAAGCCCACTGCCAACCCCAAGCGCCATTGGCTGCGCCAGAACAGCACGAATGGCGCCCGCCGCGCCACGCTGGCCAGCAACGGGAATGGCCAGGCGCTGAGCAGCGTCAACCACACCAGGTAATCCCAGGGCTTGCCCCACAACCGCACTGCCTGGCCGTCGAACCAGGTGTAGCAACCGATACACAGGCCGATCAGCGCAACCACCGGCAACATCGACCAGGGCAGGCGATCACCGCCGCCGCCCTGCCACAACAGGCACGCCATGCCACACGGGATCAGCAGGATGCCGATGATCTGCTGCTGGCTGAGCGACTCACCGGCAAACGCCAGGGTCAGCCCCAGCACCACCAGCGGCGACAGGCCGCGCATCAGAGGATAGACCAGCCCCAGGTCACCGACCCGGTAGGCCTGGATCAGCAAGAACCGGTACAACTGCTCGGCCAGCGCCGAAGCCAGCAGCCATGGCCAGATCTCGGCGGGCGGGAACTCGGTGAAGGCCACCGCGCAGACGGCGAACAGCAACGCCACGAGGTCCATGCTGGCGATCACCAGCAGGCGCTCGGCGCTGAATTTGATCAGGGTGTTCCAGGTCGCGTGCAGCAGGGCGGCGACCAATACCAGGAAAGTTGCCAGCACGCGGGAGAGTCCTTGCCTTGGGATCAAATGGGTTCGCAGCACTATACCTCGGAGCAAAGTGTGGCCACGGAAAAAGACTACACGCTCAGTAGAAGTTTCAGCACGTTCATAAAGCCGTTTCTCGTCGTTCCATTCAATACACTCATCACCCACCGCACCGCATGTAGTTGCGGCGCTCGCGCTGCACCTGAACTCAGCCACTTTAACGAATACACACTCACTTACGAAACACGATTGACGCTTGACCGCTCGCAGGATTAGGATCGCCGCAACGCATGGGGTAACCCGTGCCTACCTTCCGAGGCCCGCAATGCGCAAGCACGCGGGCTTTCGTGTTTCTGGGGCAAGGACACCCGGAACTCATGACTCACTTTGTGGCCTACCTCGACGAATTCGGCCATGTCGGGCAATACGTCTCGCGCACTCACAGCCACTTCAAGACCAGCCCCGTGTTCGGCCTGGGCGGGATTCTTCTTCCCGCTGAAGAAGTACGAGAGTTCGCCATCTTCTTCTATCAGTTGAAATGCCAGTTACTTAGCTGGGACATAATCCATGAAAATCCCAGGAGCCGGAAATGAATGGCGTGAATGAAATGTAGAAGCCTGCACCCTGGCGATGTTCGAAGATGCCAGTGAGAAATGTCGAAGCCTGATTGAGCCTCCCCTGCAGGGCGAAAGCCACCTCTTCCAGACACTGCAATGCGCAGACTGGGTCTGCGGCCTGGTGGGGCGATTGATGGCGATGTCTGTTTCGCCTGAGGAGTACCCAGACTGGGAGCCTTTCGACAGATATTTCTCAGCCCGAATCGCTGAAGCCGCCCTGCCGGGCTCAGGCTTGCAGTACCACCCCCTCATGTTGCCTGTCGGCAAGCGCCCGATGGCAAGAACAGAAGCCTGAAGCTACATACAGGAAACCTCACAACGGATACGCGGTCTACCTGCACAGTCAAAAAGTGTGTCCCGACCCCCTCGCCAGATCATCAAAGAACTGCCCGAGCCATTCGGGTAACGACTTGGAAGCCACTGTCACAGGATTCGGGATGCTTGAACTAGTTGCCGCGTTTATCTGCCTTACCACCCTCCTCACCTATGTAAATTACCGCTTCATCGGCCTGCCACCCGCCATCGGCGTGATGGTCACGGCGCTGCTGTTCTCCCTGATACTGCAGGGCCTGAGCCTGATCGGCTTCCCTGGCCTGGAAGAACGCGTCGAAGGCCTGATGAACCAGATCGACTTCAACGACCTGCTGATGCACTGGATGCTGGCGTTCCTGCTGTTCGCCGGTGCACTGCACGTCAACCTCAGCGACTTGCGCAGCTACCGCTGGCCGATCGGCCTGCTGGCCACCCTGGGCGTGCTGATCGCCACCGTGGTGATCGGCTACCTGTCGCACTGGGTGTTCGCCCTGTTCGGCTGGCAGGTACCGCTGATCTACTGCCTGCTGTTCGGTGCGCTGATCTCCCCGACCGACCCGATCGCCGTACTCGGCGCACTGCGTACCGCCAATGCCTCCAAGCCATTGAAGACCACCATCGTCGGCGAATCGTTGTTCAACGACGGCACCGCGGTCGTGGTGTTCACCGTCCTGCTGGGCATCATCCAGCTGGGCGAAACGCCGAGCGTTGCCGACACCGCCCTGCTGTTCGCCCGCGAAGCCATCGGCGGCGTGCTTTTCGGCGGCGCGATCGGCTATGCCACCTACCGCATGATCAAGAGCGTCGAGCAGTACCAGGTCGAGGTCATGCTGACCCTGGCGTTGGTGATCGGTGGTTCGGCGATGTGCTACGAGCTGCATGTTTCGGCACCGATCGCCATGGTGGTCGCGGGCCTGATCATCGGTAACCTGGGCCGCAACCTGGCGATGAACGACATGACCCGCCGCTATATGGACGGTTTCTGGGAACTGATCGACGACATGCTCAATGCCCTGCTGTTCGCCTTGATCGGCCTGGAGCTGTTGCTGCTGCCATTCAACTGGCTGCACCTGGCGGCGGGTGGTGTGCTGGCGCTGGCGGTGCTGCTGTCGCGGCTGCTGACCGTGGCCCCAGCGATCATGCTGTTGCGTCGCTGGCGGCCGGTGCCTCAGGGCACCATCCGCGTGCTGACCTGGGGTGGCCTGCGCGGGGGCGTGTCGGTTGCACTGGCGCTGTCGCTGCCAATGGGCGACGAACGTGACCTGCTGCTGTCGATCACCTACATCGTGGTGCTGTCTTCGATCCTGGTGCAGGGTTTGAGCATTGGCCGCGTAGTGCGCAAGGTCAGCGCACAGCCTTGAGCATGCCGGGGCCGCTCTGCGGCCCCAGGAACGTCATTCCACCGCAGAGTCCGGGAACTGGTCCTGGACATACTTGATCTCGGTCCGCCCGTGGGCCGCTGGCAAGCCGTCTTCGCCCAGGTTGACGAAGACCATCTTGTCGACTGTCAGGATGCTCTTGCGGGTAATCTTGTTGCGCACTTCACACGTGAGGGTGATCGAGGTGCGGCCAAACTCGGTGGCGGTGATGCCCAACTCGATGATGTCGCCCTGGCGCGAGGCACTGACGAAGTTGATTTCCGACATGTACTTGGTCACAACACGCTGGTTGCCCAGCTGGACGATGGCGTAGATCGCTGCTTCTTCGTCGATCCAGCGCAGCAGGCTGCCACCGAACAGCGTGCCATTGGGGTTAAGGTCTTCGGGTTTTACCCATTTGCGGGTGTGAAAGTTCATCTTTACTCCTGACCGGCTTGGCTAACGTGCGGTAATGATGGCAGAGCGGCCGCCGCCTCTCCATTGATGATCGACTATCGTCTCGATTAATCGACAGAAAACCTTGGGCTCGAAGCACGTCACGGCTATAATCCTCGCCGTTTCACATGGCGGCCCACAGCGGCGTCATGCCCGCCACCTGTCCGAGGGGCGCTGCAGCAGGCTAGGGCCTGTCAGGCTCGGATGGGGCGTTGTCCGCTCTCGCGGGCGCTTAACGCACAACGGCGCCCATTCGCACATTACGAATGGAGGCTCTCAATGAGCGCTGTAAACACGCCTGCTGGTTTTACCGATTACAAAGTCGCTGACATTTCCCTGGCCGCTTGGGGCCGTCGCGAAACCATCATCGCCGAATCGGAAATGCCTGCACTGATGGGCCTGCGTCGCAAGTACCTCACCGAGCAACCGCTCAAGGGTGCGAAGATCCTGGGCTGCATCCACATGACCATTCAGACTGCCGTGCTGATCGAAACCCTGGTTGCCCTGGGTGCCGAAGTGCGCTGGTCGTCCTGCAACATCTTCTCGACTCAAGACCAGGCCGCCGCTTCCATCGCCGCCGCCGGTATCCCTGTGTTCGCCTGGAAAGGCGAAACCGAGGAAGAGTACGAGTGGTGCCTGGAGCAGACCATCCTCAAGGATGGCCAGCCATGGGACGCCAACATGATCCTCGACGACGGCGGTGACCTGACCGAACTGCTGCACAAGAAGTACCCTGCCGTTCTGGAGCGCGTTCACGGCGTTACCGAAGAGACCACCACCGGCGTGCACCGCCTGCTGGACATGCTGGCCAAGGGCGAGCTGAAAGTCCCGGCGATCAACGTCAACGACTCGGTCACCAAGAGCAAGAACGACAACAAGTACGGCTGCCGTCACAGCCTGAACGACGCCATCAAGCGTGGTACCGACCACCTGCTGTCGGGCAAGCAGGCCCTGGTGATCGGCTACGGTGACGTGGGCAAGGGTTCGGCCCAGTCGCTGCGCCAGGAAGGCATGATCGTCAAGGTCAGCGAAGTTGATCCGATCTGCGCCATGCAGGCCTGCATGGACGGCTTCGAGCTGGTTTCGCCGTTCATCGACGGCATCAACAACGGTACTGAAGCAAGCATCGACAAGGCGCTGCTGGGCAAGATCGACCTGATCGTCACCACCACCGGCAACGTCAACGTCTGCGACGCCAACATGCTCAAGGCCCTGAAGAAGCGCGCCGTGGTCTGCAACATCGGCCACTTCGACAACGAAATCGACACCGCCTTCATGCGCAAGAACTGGGCATGGGAAGAGGTCAAGCCGCAGGTACACAAGATTCACCGTACCGGCGCCGGCGACTTCGACCCGCAGAACGACGACTACTTGATCCTGCTGGCCGAAGGCCGCCTGGTCAACCTGGGCAACGCCACTGGCCACCCAAGCCGCATCATGGATGGTTCGTTCGCCAACCAGGTACTGGCGCAGATTTTCCTGTTCGAGCAGAAGTTCGCTGACCTGCCGGCCGAGAAAAAAGCCGAGCGCCTGACCGTTGAAGTGCTGCCGAAGAAGCTCGACGAAGAAGTAGCCCTGGAAATGGTCCGCGGCTTCGGCGGCGTGGTCACCCAGCTGACCAAGCAGCAAGCCGACTATATTGGTGTGACCGTCGAAGGCCCGTTCAAGCCGCACGCCTACCGCTACTAAGCGGCAGGCTTGAAGCGACACGCTTCAAAGCCGAAACCTGAACGATGCCCAAGCCAGATCGGCCATCACCGATCTGGCTTTTACTTGCAGCTTGCTGCTTGAGGCTTGCTGCTCGAGGAACGCCAGATGTCCCAAGATCGCCGTTACAGTTTCGAGTTTTTCCCAACCAAGACCGACGCCGGTCACGAGAAGCTGATGGGCGTTGCCCGCCAGCTGGCCGCGTACAACCCGGACTTCTTCTCCTGCACCTACGGTGCCGGTGGCTCTACCCGCGACCGCACGCTGAACACCGTGCTGCAGCTGGAAAGCGAAGTGAAGGTCCCTGCCGCGCCGCACCTGTCGTGCGTCGGCGACACCAAGGACGAGCTGCGCTCCCTGCTGGCCGAATACAAGGCAGCCGGCATAAAGCGCATCGTCGCCCTGCGTGGCGACCTGCCGTCGGGCATGGGCATGGCCAGTGGTGAACTGCGTTATGCCAGCGACCTGGTCGAGTTCATCCGCCAGGAAACCGGCGACCACTTCCACCTGGAAGTTGCCGCCTATCCGGAAATGCACCCACAGGCGCGCAACTTCGAGGCCGACCTGGGCAACTTCGTGCACAAGGTCAAGGCCGGTGCCGACAGCGCCATCACCCAGTATTTCTTCAACGCCGACAGCTACTTCTACTTCGTCGAGCGTGCGCAGAAAATGGGCGTGGACATCCCGGTGGTGCCCGGCATCATGCCGATCACCAACTACAGCAAACTGGCGCGTTTCTCCGATGCCTGCGGCGCCGAGATCCCACGCTGGATCCGCAAGCAACTGGAAGCCTACGGCGACGATACGGCGAGCATCCAGGCCTTTGGCGAAGAAGTCATCACCCGCATGTGCGAGCAACTGCTGCAAGGCGGCGCACCGGGCCTGCACTTCTATACCCTTAACCAGGCCGAGGCGAGCCTGGCGATCTGGAACAATCTGAAACTGCCACGCTGAAACTTTTTGGCATCAACAGATTCTGAAACAATTAAGGCTTTAGTCGTAGACTAGGGCCTTATTTACTTTCTGGCTCTGATAGGTGTCGCCTGCAATGCAACATTTCCTGCCATCTCGCCCTCAGCTCGTATACCTGGCGTTCGGCCCCGCCACCTATCATCAGGAAGCCTGTTTCAGCATCGTCAGCGCCCTCGCGCAGCTGGGGGGCAAGGCCAATCTGGCCATCGACATCCAGGTCTATACCGACAACGCCGAGCCTTACGGCAAACTGCCAGTAACCGTTCATCTGCTCGACGAGGCTACCCGCAAGGCCTGGAACCAGCCCCACGGCTATCACTTTCGCAGCAAGCATGTGCTGATGCGCCAAGTGCTGCAGCAACACCCTCAGGCCGTGCTGATCGACACCGATACGTTCTTCCGCAAGTCGCCACTGCAACTGTTCCAGCGGGTCAAGCCCGGCACGCTGCTGTGCAATGCCATTGGCGCGCGCTACGGCGCGAATCAGCAGTGCCTGCTGTACACCAACCTGCTCGGCATTCTCGAGTCACGCGGCCTCGCCGACCGCCAGATGCCGCTGGTCAACTCGGGCGTGATCGGCCTGTGCGCCGAGGACACCGACGTGCTGGACCGCTCCATTGCCATGATGGACGAGTTCTACCCGTTGGTCCGCACCGCCTACACCCTTGAAGAGTTCTGCCTGGCGGTGGCCGCTTACCGCAAGATGGAACTGGCCGAATGCACCGACGTCATCCACCACTACTGGAGCCGCAAGGCCCAGTTCCGCGCCAAGATCCAGGCCTGGCTGCGCAAACACGGCGATAACCCACTGGGGCCGGCGGCGCTTGCCGATGTGGCATTGGTCAACGACCAACTGCCACGCCCACCGACCCTGCAGCGCCTGGGTTACAAGGCACTGAGCCTGACCATGCCCAGCCGCGAGCGCCAGTTCGTGCGCGAGCTGCTGTACGGCTGCTACCCCTACCCCAACGAGTTCGATCGCGCCTGTGCAACGGCCTGGTGGGACAAGGCGCTGGAGAACCTCAACGAACGCCACGGGCGCATCGAACCCGAGCAGTTGCGCCAGTGCCTGCGTCACCCGAGCCTGCGCCTGTCTTTGGGCGACCGGCGCAAGGATATCGAGGCGCACCTGCTGCGTGCTTCCCATCGCTGATGGCCAAAACCGGGGCCTTTGATCTTCACTGGCCTTGCTCCGGGTGAGCGCGTAATCTCGCGCCATGCCCCACATCGTCCAATTGCTGTGCACCCTGCTGCTCGCCTGCCTGAGCCCGATGGCGCTAGGTGAGCGGCTGCGCCTGGTCAGCGATGACTGGGCACCGTATGTGTATCGCGATAGTGGCCAGGCCAAAGGGATCGACTACGAAGTCACCACCGAGGTATTCCGCCGCCTGGGTGTCGAGGTGGACTGGCAGTTCCTGCCGTGGAAGCGCTGCCTGGCCTTGGTGGAGCTGGGCCAGGCTGACGGGGTGATGGACATTTTCCAGGTCGAGTCGCGCAAGGCCTACATGGTCTATCCGGCAGAGCCTATGTCCGATGTCGAGTTCGTGCTGTTTCAGGCCAGCGATCGGCGCCATGCCATCCGCCAGCTGGATGACCTAGCCGGCCTGACCGTAGGCACGTCGCCGGGCTACGCCTACGACGCGGCGTTCAATGAGTCCGAGGATTTCCGCCGCGAAACTGCGCCGAGCCACGAAGCCAATTTTGGCAAACTCATACGCGGGCGCATCGATCTGCTGGTCACTGACCGCCTGGTCGGGCGTTACCTGCAAAACCAGCTTGGCCTCGAACAGCAGGTCGAAGAGCTGCCCCTGGTCATCAGCCGTCAGGCGCAATACCTGGGCCTGGCGCGCAAACCCGGGCGCGAACAACTGGCCCAGGCGTTTACCGAAGAGCTGCGTCGTTTCAAGCAGGAACCGGCGTTCGAGGCGATTATCGAACACTACATCGGCGACGCAGGCGATCTTGTCGGCGCCGTTGAGCAGCAGGAAAGCAGCACGCTGCGTTAGCTCTGTTATACTCGGGCCTTCCCGCCCGGCTCACGCCCGGACGCTCGGCCTCGCAACAGGCATCCCGATCGGCATTGACGCCCCTTGGCGTCCACCCTCCGCTTCCCGGATGTGCAGTGAAAGCCCAGCTGGACCGGACGCGATCGCATCCCTTCGATGCCCGTCGCGCCAGGCAGAATATCCCAACGGGCCCAGCCCAAACGAGAACAGGATTGCCCATGTCCTTTGCTTCCCTCGGTCTCTCCGAGGCTCTTGTCCGCGCTATCGAGGCAGCGGGCTACACCCAGCCGACTCCGGTGCAACAGCGGGCCATTCCCGCCGTGTTGCAAGGCCGTGACCTGATGGTTGCCGCACAGACCGGTACTGGTAAAACCGGCGGCTTCGCCTTGCCGATCCTCGAGCGCCTGTTCCCGGCCGGCCACCCCGACAAATCCCAGCGTCATGGCCCGCGCCAACCGCGCGTACTGGTCCTGACCCCGACCCGCGAGCTCGCCGCCCAGGTACACGACAGCTTCAAGGTGTACGCCCGCGACCTGCCACTGGTCAGCGCCTGCATCTTCGGCGGCGTCGGCATGAACCCGCAGATCCAGGCCATTGCCAAGGGTGTCGACGTGCTCGTCGCCTGCCCGGGGCGCCTGCTCGACCTGGCCGGCCAAGGCAAGGTCGACCTGGCCCACGTGGAAATCCTGGTCCTCGACGAAGCCGACCGCATGCTCGACATGGGCTTCATCCATGACGTCAAGAAGGTCCTCAACCGCCTGCCGGCCAAGCGCCAGAACCTGCTGTTCTCGGCGACCTTCTCCAAAGACATCACCGACCTGGCCGACAAGCTCCTGCACAACCCGGAGCGCATCGAGGTCACCCCCCCGAACACCACCGTCGAGCGCATCGAGCAGCGCGTCTACCGCCTGCCCGCCAGCCACAAGCGTGCCCTGCTGGCGCACTTGATCACGCTGGGTGCCTGGGAACAGGTACTGGTGTTCACCCGCACCAAGCACGGCGCCAACCGCCTGGCCGAGTACCTGGAAAAGCACGGCCTGACCGCTGCCGCGATCCATGGCAACAAGAGCCAGAACGCTCGCACCAAGGCCCTGGCCGACTTCAAGGCCAATAGCGTGCGCGTGCTGGTGGCAACCGACATCGCCGCCCGCGGCCTGGACATCGACCAACTGCCCCATGTGGTCAACTTCGAGCTGCCGAACGTCGAGGAAGACTATGTACACCGCATCGGCCGTACCGGCCGTGCCGGGCGCTCGGGCGAGGCCATCTCCATGGTCGCGCCGGATGAAGAAAAGCTGCTCAAGAGCATCGAACGGGTCACCAAGCAGAAGATCCCGGACGGCGACCTGATGGGCTTCGATGCCAGCCAGGTAGAAGCTGAAAAGCCTGAAGTGCGCGAGCGCCAGCAGAACAGCGGCCGCGGCGGCCGCAACCAGCAGCAGGCCCGTGGCGAAGGCGGCAAAGACGCCAACGGCGGCCGCAAGGACAAGGGCAAGGACAAAGGCAAGGCCAAGCAGCAGGCCGCTGACAAGCCGGCCGACAAGGAAAAGTCCGGCGACAAGCAGCAGCAGCCACGCAAGCCGCGTGACAAGAAGCCTCGCCAGCAGCAGCAACAAGCCAGCAGCAACGGCGCGCCGAAAGCAGCTGCTGATCGCGACCCGGAAGAATTCCTGGATGATGACGTGGACAACTTCGGCAACCGCGCCGACTACGTCAGCCCTTACCAGGGCAAAGGCCAGGGCCGTAACCGCCGCCCAGGCGGCGCCGGCCAGGGGCAAAGCCAGCAGGGCCAGGGTCAATCCCCGCGCAGCAACAACGGCGGTGGCCAGGGCCAGGGCCGCAATGCTGGCGGCCAGCAGCGCAACGCCAGCGGCGACAAGCGCCCACGCAACAACAATGGTGGTGGCGCCCGTCGTGACAACAATGGCGGTGGCCGCAACCGTTCGGCTGGACGTGACGATGCATCGCGGCAGGAGCCAGCAGTGCGCAGCACCCGCGAACAGCACCAGCCAGTGATCATCCGCAAGGAATCCAAGCTCGACCGTTACCCGACACCCGAGCAGCTGGACGATCTGCCAAGCCGCCCTCGCGGTGAGCGCCCAGCACTGCTTACCCGCAAGGGCTAAGTCGCGCATCAGGCATAAAAAAACGCCGCCCAATGGGCGGCGTTTTTTATTGCCTGGACAGCAACATCACTTCTGCTGAACACCTTCGAACACGAAGTACAGCTCAACCTTCTCGGACAGCGGGCCGAGGTCCATGGACTTGGGCGCGAAATCCTTGCGGTTGATATCGAGCTTGCCCTCGAAGCCGGCACGGTAGCCGCCCCATGGGTCTTTGCCTTCACCAATGAAGGTGGCCTTGATCACCACCGGCTTGGTGACGCCGGTCAGGGTCAGATCACCGGCGACATCGGCGGTCAGTTGGCCTTCGGCGTTCTTGCCGGTCGGGGTCACCTTGGTCGACTTGAAGGTCGCAGTGGGGTACTTGGCTACGTCAAGGAAGTCCTTGCTCTTGATGTGCTTGTCACGCTCGGCGTGGTTGGTATCCACGCTTACAGTCTTGAGGGTGACGTCGATCTTGCTGGCTTCAGGCTTGGCCGGGTCCCAGCTGAAGTTACCATCCCAGTCCTTGAAGGTACCGGTGATGAAGCTGTAGCCCAGGTGGCTGATCTTGAAATCAACGAACGCGTGCTGGCCTTCCTTGTCAACCTTGTACTCGGCGGCCATGGCCTGGCCAGCGGTGAACAGAGCGGTACCGAGCGCCAGAGCGGCAAAAGTCTTTTTCAACATCCTTACTTCCTTCCTATGCAATTGAGGTTGAGAGTCAAGCTTTGCGGCCCAGCATGCGGGTCAGGGTCGCGTCACGGTCGATAAAATGGTGTTTCAGGGCGGCCAGGGCGTGCAGCACGGCAAAGATCACCAGGCCCCATGCCAACCACAGATGAATCACGCCAGCCAGGTCCGCCTGATCAGGCAGGTCGCTGATCAGCGCCGGCACCTCGAACAGGCCGAACACCGGAATACCGACGCCGTCGGCAGTGGAAATCAGGTAACCGGCGATCATCACCGCAAACAGCCCCAGGTACAGCGCCAGGTGCCCCAGCTTGGCCGCCACGCGGGTGAATGCCCCGTGGTTGGCCGGTGCCGGTGGTGGCGGGCTGATGAAACGCCAGATCACGCGCAGCAACATGACCGCCAGCAATACCAGGCCGATGCTCTTGTGCAGGTCCGGGCCTGCCTTGCGCCAAGGGTCGTAGTAGCCGAGGTCGACCATCCACAGGCCCAGGCCGAACAGGCCGAAGACTGCCAATGCAACGCCCCAGTGCAGGACGATGCTGACCACGCCATAGCGAGAAGGTGAATTGCGCAGTTGCATGATGACGTGGTTCCCCGTGAAAGCTGTGCACAGACTATCGCGTAACGTATCGAATAAAAGCTTAAAAAACTGCTTTGGATTATCGAGAAATACGATGATTAGTGTGTGAGTTTCCTATTAAGGAAACATTAACAATAGTCGGAGAGTTTGAGGCTGCCAGGGCTGGCCCTATCGCCGGCTTGCCGGTGATAGGGCCAGTGCTGATTTCACATCAGTTTGCCTGAGCCTGGGTATTGGCCACCGGCTTCTTCACAGGCTCGGATTTGACCGTGGCTTTCTTCGGCTCAACCGCCTTTTTCGCCTGCTTGGCCGCAGGCTTGTGCGCCGGTGCATGTTTGGCCGGTGCTGCCTTGGTTGCGGCGGGCTTGGCCGGCTCTTCCTTGGCCACTTCTGCAGGTGCAGGGGTAGCAGGGGCGGCTGCAGGGGCCGGGGCCGGTGCTGGCGCGACTTCCTCGGCCTTGGCAACCGGTGCAGCCTTCACTTCAGGTTTGTCGGAACCACCGAACAGGCGCGAGAAGAACCCGCCGCTGTCCTTCTTCGCCACCGCTGCACCGGCTGTCGCCGCAGCTGCGACGGTCGCAGCCTTGGCCGGGTCGAACGACTTGCCGGCGAGCAAGTCCTGCACCTGGCTGGCAGCGCGTTGGCCACTGCGCAGGGCACCCTCGAGGGTACCCGGATAGAGCGCGTCGGTGTGCTCACCGGCAAAGGTGATGCGCTGCACCGGGCGCTCCCACAGGCGCCAGTACTTGCTGATCTGCCCCGGGCCATAGGCCAGGTAGGCGCCACCGGTACCCGCATCGACGCTGTAACGTTTGACTTCGTAACCGGTGAACGCGCCACGGGCCTGTGGATAGAAGGCATGCAGGCGGATCAGCACCTGGTCGACCATCTGCTTGTCGCCAAAGGCCTGCAGCAGACGCGCATTGTCACCCGACAGGTTGATCACCACGTTGGCGCCCCCCTTGAGTGCGGGCTCGATCCATAGCATGCCGAGGCCGGTGTTACTGAAGATCTCGCCCGACATGCGCGCGCGGCTTTCCCATACAGGTTGCTTGAACTTGAGCATCAGTTGGTCACGCCAGCCGTAGTTCGTGCCCTTGATCGCTGCCACGTGCTGGGTGTCCAGGCCAGGGGTGATCTGGATCTTGGCCAGCGCCCGCAGTGGCACTGCCATCACCAGGTAATCGGCCTTGTAGTCCGTGCTGCCGACCTTGACGCTGACGCCATCCTTGTCCTGCACGATTGCCGTGACTGGCGAACTGGTTTTGATGGTCTTCAGCTGCTTGACGAATGCCTGGGCCAGTACCGGGCTACCGCCAGGCAGGCGCGCGGCGCGCAGGTCACGGTCGCTGACCCCACGGTAGACGCGGTTTTGCTGAGCAAAGTAGAGCAGCGACAGGCGCGATGGCTCATCGTAGCGGGTACGGATCTGCTGGTTGATCAGCTGACGCGCAGTGCTCGGCAGTTGCAGCTTGTCCAGCCAGGTGGACACGTTCATCTGGTCGAGGGCGAACAGCGTGCTGGTCGCCTGCGGGTTGAGCGGGTCATCGATCGAACGAGCCAGGTCGTCGAGGGTTTTCTCGTAGCGTTTGAGCGCCTCGGCGGTGGCCGGTTGCTTGGTGGCCAGGTCAGTGGCGCTGAAGTACTCACCGTCGATCAGATAGCCCGGGGTACGCACGAACTCCGGCGCGGGCAGTGTTTCAAGCTTGAAACGGTCGAGGTATTGGTTGAGCACCGGCTGGGCCTTGGCATTGCCGATCCACTCGCTGGTGGCCAGGCCGGAACGCCCCCCCATGCCCGACTTGGCCTCCAGCAAGGTGACCTGCCAGCCTTTGTTCTGCAGCTCGTACGCCGCGGTCAGGCCTGCCAGGCCGCCACCCACCACGATTGCCGACGGTGTCTTGTCCTTTGCCAGCGCGGCGCCGCTGGACACACCGATCAATACCAACGCACACAGGCGCACCCAAGCAGCAGCCATGTCGGCGAACTCCGAGTTGAAATTGCAGGGATGAGAAGAGGCAGGAATGCCCCGAGAGACGATGCGCTAAGAATACGTCAGGTATTCAGACCCTGCCAGCACAGCGACATCAAGTGCCTTTGGCAACTGGCATTTTTGTCAGTAGCCAGGCTTTCGGCCATTGGGTGAAGCTGGCGAAAGTGGCTGAAAAAACCGACAACAGGAGCTACACGATGACCTATGAGGAGCATTTCGCACAGGTAAAACGACAATTCTTGTGGCACAACCAGACAGTACAGACCCCATCAGGCCTGAAAATCCGCTCCAACGGCACGTCATGGACCGGATTGCATGAAGCGTTCAAAGGCGAAGATGGCACCGAACTGGTGATCGGCGAGCACAGTGACGTGGAGATTGCCTTCAACGAGGAAGTCGAATGCCTGCGGCTGGAATATTACGTCGTCAGCGACCAGCACTTCGAGGATGTGCAGATGTTGCTGGATACCGATGGCTACGACATGGACCTGATCGCCCCGGTCCCGCGCAACTTCTACTGGCTGACCCTCTCTGGCAGCGGCTACACCGACTACAGGCCGGGGCCGATTTCCACGCACCCCTACCATCAGCTCATCGAAGGGCCCTTCCGCCGCCTGACCATCTCCACTTCACAGGCTGGCACCGTACATATCCGCAAGCTGGAATGGACCCGCACCTGCCGCCATTGAGCACTAGCGGTTGTCCTGCCCCCTGGCTTTGCTTAGGCTTACGCGGTCAAAGCAGGCAGTAAGCCAGGAGAAGTGCCCATGGGCCTCAACGATCAGTGGATGCAACGCGACCTCAAAGTCCTGTGGCACCCCTGCACCCAGATGAAAGACCACGAGCAGCTGCCACTGATCCCGATCCGCCGCGGTGAAGGGGTGTGGCTCGAGGACTTCGACGGCAAACGCTACCTGGATGCCGTGAGCAGCTGGTGGGTCAACGTGTTCGGCCACGCCAACCCGCGCATCAACCAGCGCATCAAGGACCAGGTCGACCAACTGGAGCACGTGATCCTCGCAGGCTTCAGCCACCAGCCGGTGATCGAGCTGTCCGAGCGCCTGGTCGCCATGACCCCCGCCGGGCTCGACCGGGTGTTCTATGCCGACAACGGCTCGTCGTGCATCGAAGTGGCGTTGAAGATGAGCTTCCACTACTGGCAGAACATCGGCAAACCGGCGAAAAAGCGCTTCGTTACCCTGACCAACAGCTACCACGGCGAGACCATTGCCGCGATGTCGGTCGGCGACGTGCCGCTGTTCACCGAAACCTACAAGGCACTGCTGCTCGATACCATCAAAGTGCCAAGCCCCGACTGCTACCTGCGCCCCGAGGGCATGAGCTGGGAAGAACACTCGCGCAATATGTTCGCCGCCATGGAGCAGACCCTGGCCGAACACCACGAAACCCTCTCGGCGGTGATCGTCGAACCGCTGATCCAGGGTGCCGGCGGCATGCGCATGTACCACCCGGTGTACCTCAAGCTGCTGCGCGAGGCCTGCGACCGCTATGACGTGCACCTGATCCACGACGAGATCGCCGTCGGTTTCGGCCGCACCGGCACGATGTTCGCCTGCGAGCAGGCCGGCATCCGCCCGGACTTCCTGTGCCTGTCCAAGGCCCTGACCGGTGGCTACCTGCCGCTGGCCGCCTGCCTGACCACCGACAAGGTGTACCAGGCCTTCTACGACGATTACCCGACCCTGCGCGCGTTCCTCCACTCGCACAGCTACACCGGCAACCCGCTGGCCTGCGCCGCCGCCCTGGCGACGCTGGACATCTTCGAGCAGGACAACGTGATCGAGGCCAACAAGGCCCTGGCCGCGCGCATGGCCAGCGCCACCGCGCACCTGGCCGACCATGCCCATGTCGCCGAAATCCGCCAGACCGGCATGGCCCTGGCCATCGAGATGGTCCAGGACAAGGCCACCAAGGCCGCCTACCCGTGGCAGGAGCGTCGTGGCCTGAAGGTGTTCGAGCACGCCCTGACCCGCGGCGCCCTGCTGCGCCCGCTGGGCAGCGTGGTGTACTTCCTGCCGCCGTACGTGATTACCCCGGAGCAGATCGACTTCCTCGCCGAGGTGGCCAGCGAAGGCATCGACATCGCCACCCGCGACAGCGTCAGCGTCGCCGTCCCGGCCAACTTCCACCCCGACTTCCGCGACCCAGGCTAGCCCCGGCAGTTCGCCATATCACTATCCCTGTGTCTCTCTTCTACCGAGCAAACCCATGCGACTGTCCCGCTTCTTCATCGACGCCCCCCTGAGCCTTGGCGAGCATGACTTGCCCGAAGCCCAGGCCCACTACATCGGCCGCGTCCTGCGCATGGCCCCTGGCGATGCCGTGCAACTGTTCGATGGCAGTGGCCAGGAATACCTCGGCCAACTGCTCGAAGTCGGCAAGAAGACGGTACGCGTCAACCTCGAACAGGCCCTCCCCGGCCAGCCCGACTCGCCGCTGCAGGTCCACCTCGGCCAGGGCCTGTCGCGCGGCGAGCGCATGGACTGGGCGATCCAGAAGGCCACCGAGCTTGGTGCCAACGCAATCACCCCGATCGTCAGCGAGCGCTGTGAAGTGCGCCTGAAGGACGAGCGTGCCGACAAGCGCCTGGCCCACTGGCGCCAAGTGGCGATCAGTGCCTGTGAACAATGCGGCCGTTCGACCCTGCCGGTCATTCATCCGCCAGTGACCCTGGCCGAATGGCTCAAGGGCACCGAAGCCGAGCTCAAACTGGTCCTGCACCCGGTCGCCGAGCCGCTGACCAGCCATGACAAGCCGGCAACGTTGGCTTTCCTGATCGGCCCGGAAGGTGGCCTGAACGAGGCGGAAGTCGAACAGGCCAAGGCGGCTGGCTTCCATGCTGCCCGCCTTGGGCCGCGGGTACTGCGTACCGAGACAGCGCCGGTGGTGGCGCTGTCGGTGGCGCAGCAGCTGTGGGGTGATTTTTCGTAAACAAAAAGCTAACGCACGTACAGCGACACCGCCACGAAGTGCATGAGGCTGCCGGCAATCACGAACAGGTGCCAGATGCCATGCCAGTGGCGGAAGCGGCTGTCGAAGGCAAAGAAGATGATGCCCACGGTGTAGAACACGCCGCCGGCCGCCAGCCAGGTGAAGCCGGCAGTGCCAAGGCTGTTCAGCAGCGGCTTGACCGCCACCAGCACGATCCAGCCCATCACCGCATAGATGATGATCGACAGGACGCGCGCTTCCGAGCGCGGCTTGATCTCCTGCAGCATGCCGATCACCGCCAGCCCCCAGACCACGCCAAACAGGCTCCAGCCCCAGGGCCCACGCAGGCTGACCAGGCAGAACGGGGTGTAGCTGCCGGCGATCAGCAGATAGATAGACAGGTGATCGAGCTTGCGCATGATCACCTTCGCCCGCCCGCGGGTGCTGTGGTAGAGGGTGGAAATGCTGTAGAGCAACAGCAAGGTGCTGCCGTAGATGGAGAAGCTGACGATCTTCCAGGGGTCGCCCTGCAGGCCAGCGACGACGATCAGCCAGATGGCACCGATACAGGCCAGGACGGCACCGACCAGGTGGGTCCAGGCATTGAAGCGTTCACCGTAGTACATGCAAACACAGACCTCCTGAAGCGGGCTGGGTTCATGACAGGATCCATTCCTGCTACATCCTACCCAAACGCAGGTTGCAGTTCAGCGTCACGCACCAATCTTTCCAGCCCGGCCAGGTCCGGTACCCGCGCCACCTGCTCGCCCACCTGCACAGCGGCCAGTTCCAGGCTGCCCAGCGGTACATCCACATAATTGAGCTGGCTGTCCAGCTTGCACGAGCGTGGAATGTCCTGCAGCAGCACCGCCAGGTAGCGCAAGCCGGTGTCCCCGAGCGCATTCAGCACCACGATCCGTGCCCGCTCGCCACACGGCGTCTCACCGCCACACGCGGCCTCGAAACCGATCAACGGCAAATGCTGCTGGCGCCAGTCGATCCACCCCAGGTGCCAAGCCGGGTCGCCCGGTTCGCACACCAGGTTGCGCTGGCCGATCAGTTCGACCACGGCGACGTTGGGCAATACCAGGGTGCGGTCGCCCAGCGGCAGCAGCAGGCCGGTGAGGCTGCTGCGTTGCCCTGCAATCAGTTCAAGCATGGGTCTGGCTCCAGTGGGCGATGCTCTGCAGCAGCACCGACTCCTGATAGGGTTTGCCCAGGTAATCGTTGACGCCGATGGCCATGGCCCGGTCGCGGTGCTTCTGCCCGGTGCGCGAGGTGATCATGATGATCGGCAGGTCTTTCAGGCGCTCGTCACGGCGAATGCGGGTGGCCACTTCGAAGCCGTCCATGCGCGGCATCTCGATGTCCAGCAACAGCACGTCGGGGCGGTGCTCTTCCAGCAGGGCCATGGCATCGACACCATCCTTGGCCGTCAGCACACTCATGCCATGGCGCTCCAGCAGGCGGCTGGTCACCTTGCGCACGGTGACCGAGTCGTCCACCACCATCACCAACGTGGCTCGTCGTGGTGCCGGGCCGAACAAGGTGCGCTGCACCCCGCTACCACCGGGCAGACGCGCCAGCCGCCGCTGCTGGCCACGCAACTGGCCCAGCAGGTCGAGGATCAGCACCACCCGGCCATCACCGAGCAAGGTCGCACCCGACAAACCCGCCACAGCGGCGAACTGCGGGCCAAGGCTCTTCACCACGATCTCGCGGCTCGGCGACAGGCTGTCCACCTGGATGGCAAACGACTGCTCCTGGGAGTGCACAAGCAACACCGGCAACGGCACGCTCTGCCCCAGCAGTACCGGGCGCGGCAGCCCTTGCAGCAGCTCGCCCAGGTAACGCAACTCGTATTCATGGCCGCCGTACACGTAACGCGGGGCATCCAGCTGGTAACAGGCGACCAGTTCGGCCGGCGGCACGCGCACGATGCCCTCGATGGTGTTGAGTGGAATGGCGTACTGCTCTTCGCCCAGGTGCACCATCAAAGCCCGGTTTATCGACACGGTGAACGGCAGGCGGATCAGGAAGCGCGCGCCCTTGCCCTGGGCCGACTCGATGGTCATCGAGCCGCCCAGCTGCTTGACCTCTTCGTGGACCACGTCCATGCCCAGGCCGCGCCCGGAAATCTGAGTGATCTTCTCCGCCGTGGAAAAGCCCGGGCGCAGGATGAATTGCAGGATCTCGTGATCGCTCAGCTGCGCCTGCGGGTCCAGCAGGCCGCGCTTGATTGCCTTGCGCCGGACCGCCTCCAGTGGCACACCAGCGCCGTCGTCGGTCATCTCGATGACGATGTCGGCGCCCTCATGCAGCAAGTTCAGGTGAATGGTGCCCTGCTCCGGCTTGCCCGCTGCCAGGCGCGCCTCGCGCGACTCAAGGCCGTGGTCGACAGCATTGCGCAGCATGTGCTCCAGCGGTGCGACCATACGTTCCAGCACACTGCGGTCCAGTTCACCCTCGGCATTGCCGACCACCAGCTCGACCTGCTTGCCCAGCTCGCTGGCCACCTGGCGCACCACCCGCTGCAAACGCGGCACCAGGCGCTCGAACGGCACCATCAGGGTCGCGGTCAGGCCTTCCTGCAACTGGCTGTTCACCCGCGCCTGTTGCTGCAGCAGGCTGTAGGCCTCCTGGGCGCGCTGGGTAAGGGTTTCCTTGAGGTCGAGCAGGTCAGAGGCCGACTCGAACAGTGCCCGCGACAGCTGCTGCAACTGCGAATGGCGGTCCATTTCCAGCGGGTCGAAATCTTCGTAGGCATCGCCCTCGAACGCCTGCCGGCTGCTGATCCGCCCCTGGGTCTCGATGTCCAGGCGCAGCAACTGGTCGCGCATGCGCTCCAGGGTGGTTTCCATCTCGTTGAGGGCGAACTGGGCGTCATTGACTTGCTGCTCGATACGGCCACGGATGACCGAATGCTCGCCGGCCAGGTTGCCCAGGTCGTCGAGCAGCTCAGCGTCGACCTTGACCATGTCGCCCGGCGCCCGCTCCGGTGCCGCGGCCGGTGCTTCCGCAGGTGCGGTGTCGGCTGGGGCCTGGCCGGCTGCGCTGTCGGTCAGCGCGGCACTGCTGAAGTTGCGGATGTAGTCGATCAGAGCGGTAGCGGTGTGCAGCGGCTGGCCCAGGCGCACGGCGTCGAGCATGTGCGCCAGGCGGTCATGGCAGTTCTGCAGCAGCGCGAACAGCGGCGCGCTCGGCGGCAGGCGCCCGGCGGCAAGCAGCTCGTAAAGGAATTCCAGTTCATGGGCCAGGTCGCCGATGGCGCTGATCTCGACCATGCGCGCACCGCCCTTGAGGGTATGCAGGTCTCGCAGCAGGTTCTCCACCTCGACACTGTTGCGCGGGTCGGCCTGCCAGCGCGCCAAGGCGGCGGCGGCGCTTTCGACGATGTCCGAGCTTTCTTCGAGGAAGACTTCCAGCAGCTCCTTGTCGCCTGGGCTGTCGGGCTCATCATCCTGCTCCAGCGAGCCAGCCAGCGGCGTAACCGCATCAGGGCTTACCAAGCCGGTGGCATCCGGCGCCAGTGCACCGTCCAACAGTTCGCGCAGGGCGTCGACGCAGTCGGGCCGCGGGCTGAGCTCCTGCCCGGCCGCCACTTCGTCGAGCATGTCCAGCAGGGCTTCATGGGCCTGCTGGGCAACGGCGAAGAAGCGCGGGCTGGCGCCCAGGCTGCCCTCTTCCACCGCGCCGTAGAGGTCGAGCAGCGCCTCACAGACGGCATCCATCTGCCACAGGTCGGCCAGGTGCGCAGCGTGGCCAAGGCTGGTCAGCTCATCGAGCAAGGTCTCCAGCGGTTCGCGCTGCCCGGGCTGCTGCTGCCAGCGCGACAGCAGCGACTCGGCATCCAGCAGGATGTCCATGGCCTGGGCGAGGAAACTGGCGATCAGCTGTGGGTCGCGCTTGCCGTGGCGGGTGTGCTGGGGCTCGGCATGCAGGCTGGCCAGGCGCAGGTCCACCGCTTCGCCGACCTGCTCGATCAGCTGGGCCGCCCCCGGGATGACTGCCAACGGCGCACTGCCCAACTGCGCCAGGCCCTGCAGGAACAGACCATGGGCTGTGTGCAACCAGTGCATCTCCGCCGCCTGCAACGGCAGCTGGTGCCCCCGGTACTCGCGCACCAGGCGGTCGAAAGCGGTGGCCAGCTCGGCGATCGACATGACCCCGGCCATGGCAGCGCTGCCCTTGAGGGTGTGCAAGGCGCTCTGCAGGCTGTCGCTGACTTCGCTGCCCTGGCTGTCGGCACCCTGCAGAAAGCCCTCCAGGCTGGCCAGGTGGCCCTGCGCCTCGTTGCGGAAGATATCCAGCAGCTGCGGGTCGAGGCCGTCGATGTCGGCGCTGACCGGGGTGTCGTTCTCGGCCAGGGCATGCAGGTGGCTCGCCAGTTGTTCGATTTCGCTCAACTGCGGCAACTGGCCAGCAGCAAAGTCGGCCAGCAGGTCCGGCAGATGGACGAACACCTGCTGCAGCGCCACCGCGCCTTCCGGAGTCAGGGCGATACGCCCTTCCAGCACCCGGTTGAGCAGGTGTTCAGCGCCCCAGGCCAACTCGGCCACCGCCTCGGCATGCACCATGCGCCCGCTTCCTTTGAGCGTATGCAGGTCACGCCGCACCTCGATCAGCGCATCGCGCAGGCTGTTGTCGGCGCGCCAGCGCAGCCAGTGCCGCTCGATCTCCGGCAGCAACTCGCCAGCTTCTTCGAGGAACACCTCACGCAATTCATCATCGATGCCATCGCTGCCATCCTGCGCCTCGGTCGTGCCCGCATGGCTGCACTGCACGCCCAGCGCCGTCAGGCTGGCCCGGGCCATGTCAAGAAACGGTTGAGCGTCGGCCAACGGGTCGGCGACCCGCCATTGCAGGTAGCACTCGGCGGCGCTGAGGGCCTCGGCCAGATGGTTCAGCTCATCCGCCGGCGGTTCCACCTCCAGGTGCTGCAGCCAGCCCTGCACATAACCCGCGCAGCCGGCAAACACCTCGGCGGCGGCCGGCAGCATCAGCATCGCCAACGCGCCGCGCACTTGCTGCAACAGCCCTGGCAGTGGCTGCAGACGCTGGCGCGGCCAGCCAGACTCCAGGCAATCGCCAATCAGGTCCTTGGCTTGCTGCAACACCGATAGCGACTCGTTCAACACCAGCTGGCGAATCTCGGCCAGGTCGGAACCGGGCAGGCCGCCCTGCCCGCCTTCCTCCAGCGGCAGGACCATGCCGTTGAGCGTGGCCTCCACGTACAACAGGGCACCGGCCACATCCATCAAGACCGCGTCGTCCACCGCGCGCTCACCCAGGGCCAAGGCCTGCAGCGCCAGCACCTGGTCGATGATCACCCGGCGCGGTTGCTGGAAGCCCAGCACTGCCAGGGTGTCGGCGACATGGCGCAACGGTGCCAGCAGTGTGTCCAGCTCCTCGCTGTGCTGGCGGTCACCGCGCACGAACTGGTCCAGGCGTTCCTTGATCCGCATCAGGTCGTCGCACAGGGCGCTGATCACCGAGCGCAGGGCATCACGCCCCGGCCCGGCCTGCATCTGCTCCCGCCAGTTGCCCAACGACAAGTCGAGGTTGGCCAGGTCATCAGAGCCGGCAAAGCGCTGTGTGGCGCCGCTGATCAGGCTGGCCTGGGCCAGGGGCTCGACGCCACGGCAGGCACGCAGCTGGTTGAGCAGCGGCAGCATCACCAGCGGCAGGTCATGGCGCGCACCGCGCAACCGCTCCAGGTAGGACGGCAGTTGCTCCAGGCCACGGAACAGCGGCCCCAGGCAGTCACCGCGGGGGCTCACCTGGCCCTCGGCCAAGGCCTTGGCCAGCAGCTCCAGCTCTTCGGCCAGGCGGGTGGCGCCGCGCAGCTCGAGCATGCGCAGGCAGCCGTGCACCTGATGCAGGTTATCCACCACGAAGGCCAGCATCGACAAGTCGTCGGTCTCGCCGGCAAAGCGTTCCAGGGCCTGCCGGGCCTGGCTCAGGCAATCGAGGATGGCGGCCCGGGTCCAGGCCAGGGCCACGGTATCGTGGCGCTCGGGGCTTACGACGGCAGAAGCCATGGGTTTTCCTCAGCTTCGCTCGGCGGGCGCCGGCAGGGTGAAACCGGAAACCGAGCGGCGCATCTCGCTGGCCATGCGCGCCAGGTGGCGGATGCTGTCGGCGGTGGCGCTGGAGCCGGCGGAGGTTTGCGCGGTGATCTGCTGGATCACCGCCATGGTGTGGGAAATCTGCCCCGCCGAAGAGGTCTGCAACTGGGCTGCATCAGAGATGCTGTGGATAAGTTCGGCGAGGTTCTGCGATACGCCTTCGATCTCGGCCAGCGCCACCCCGGCATCCTGGGCCAGGCGCGCACCGCGCACCACTTCGGCGGTGGTCTGCTCCATGGAGATCACCGCCTCGTTGGTGTCGGCCTGGATGGTCCGCACCAGCGCTTCGATCTGCCGGGTCGCCGAGGACGAGCGCTCGGCCAGGCGCTGCACCTCATCAGCGACCACGGCAAAGCCGCGGCCGGCCTCACCCGCCAGCGAGGCCTGAATCGCCGCATTGAGAGCGAGGATATTGGTCTGGTCGGCAATGTCGTCGATCAGGCTGACGATGTCGCCGATTTCCTGGGAAGACTCGCCCAGGCGCTTGATCCGCTTGGCGGTGTCCTGGATCTGCTCGCGGATGTTGTCCATGCCGTTGATGGTGTTGTGTACCACCTCGTTGCCCTTGTTGGCGATCGCCACCGAGCGCTCGGCGACCTTGGCCGACTCATAGGCATGGGCAGAAACCCGGTCGATCGACTCGACCATGTCGCCGACCGCCTCGGACGCCTCGCTGATCTGCGCGGCCTGGTGCTCCGAGGCCTTGGCCAGCTGGCGCGCGGTGTTCTGCGTGTCCTGCACGGCAGCGGCGACCTGCTCGGCACTGTGGTTGATGGTGGCCACCAGGTCGCGCAGCTGGTCGACCGAGTAGTTGATCGAGTCGGCGATGGCGCCGGTGAAGTCTTCGGTCACCGACACGGTGACGGTCAGGTCGCCGTCGGCCAGTTCTTCGATTTCATCAAGCAGGCGCATGATTGCCTGCTGGTTGCGTTCGTTCTTTTCGGCGGTTTCGTGCAATTGGCGGTGGGTTGTGCGGACCATCACCAGGCCGATCAGGATGATCGAAGCCAGCGCCAGCAGGCCCAGCGCATAACCCCCGACGGTATCCAGGGTGCGGCCGCTGGCCAGGTTCTCGAAACCGTTGGCCAGGTGCGAGGCTTCATCGAGCAGCGTCTGCGACAGGCTGAAAATGTTGCCGGCCGCTTCGCGCACGCGGTACAGCTCGGGCGAGGTTTCGAGGATTTCATCGACCGAACCTGCCACGAACTGGAACAGCTCGGCGATTTCCGCCAGGCGCGCGCGGGCGTCAGCGTCCTCGACGCGGGTCACCTGGATCGCCGGGTTGCCACCCAGCATGCCCTCGAGCACCTGGCCGAAGCGGCTGGCATCGCGGCCGAAGGCATCGGCGGCCTGCGCCGCCGCGTCGTCGCCGGCCAACACGGTGTTGACCGAACCGAGAATGCGCTCGGCCAGCAGCAGCTGGCGCTGGGCTACCACCACCTGGTTGGCCGGGGCACCGCTCTGCAGCAGGATCTCGACCACTTTCTCGTACTCGACCTGCAGTTGCGGCACGGTTTCGGCAAGGGTCGCCGCCACCTGATGCAATGACAGCACAGTCTGCTCACTGGCCAGGATGGTGTCGGTGTTCTTGCGCAGGTTTTCCCAATCCTGGCGCACCGCTTCCATTTCATCGCGCACCGCAGCCGGTGCCGCTGGCAGGCCAGTGGACTTGTCGCCCTCGCGCAGGTAGCCCCAGCGTCGCTCGAAATCGTTGCGCGCATCCGACAGCAGTTTGAATGCCAGGGCCTTGCCCGCCGCAGCCTCGGTGGCGTTCTTGGCGATGCGCTGGGACAACACCCGCAGCTCGCCGGCGTGGCCGATGTACTGCTTGTCGTGATTGGCCTGGGTGTTGAGGTAGGCGAAGTTGGCGAACAACAGGATGATCGACAGGATCAGGATCACGAACAGCACGGTGATCTGCACGATGCTGCGCGTGCGTGGGGTCATGCTGGCGGGGGCGACGGGTGTGGCCGGCTTGTTCACGTTCAAAAGTCCTATAGCGCCACGTCAAGAAAGCCCGGCGCCTGGGCCAGGGCGAAGGGGCTGAAGATCGCCCAGTTGCGTTCCCGCGGGAAGTGCCCCTGCACGAAGCGCGCAGCAGCCCGCAACAGCGGTTGCGGCGGCGACAGCTCCAGGCTGCTCAGGGCGAAATGCTGCAGGCCCAGCACCTCGTCGACCAGCAGGCCGACGAACAGGTCATCGTGGTCCAGCACCAGCACCCGCCGCTGCTTGCCTGGCGCAGCGGGGCCAAGGCCGAAGAAACTGCTCAGGTCCATCACCGGCAACAAGCGGCCGCGCAGGTTGGCCACCCCACATACCCACGGCTGCACGCCAGGCACACGGCTGCTGCGCGGTTCGCGCAGTACCTCGGCGACTTCGCCCATGGGGGCGACGAACCACTGCCCGGCGATGCGAAAACCGATGCCGCTCCATTGCTGCAGGCGCGTGTCCTGCGGCGGCTGGTCGGCCACCAGCAGGCGGCAGCGCCGGTCGATGTCCAGCAACAGCTCGAAGGCGGTCAGCGACGCGCCCTGCGGGCGGGTGGTCAAGCGCCCAATACTTCTTTGAGCTTGGCGATCAGCGCGTCCTCATCCACCGGCTTGGTCAGGAAGTCGCGGGCACCCTGGCGCGTGGCCCAGATACGGTCGGTTTCCTGGTCCTTGGTGGTCACCACCACCACGGGAATGGCGCTGGTTTCCGGGTCCTTGCTCAGCTGGCGGGTTGCCTGGAAGCCGTTCATGCCGGGCATGACGATGTCCATCAGCACTGCATCGGGCTTTTCCTGGCGGGCCAGGGCCACGCCGTCGGCACCGTTGCTGGCCTTGAGCACCTGGTGACCGTGCTTTTCCAGCCATTCGGTCAATCTGTACATCTCTGTCGGCGAGTCGTCGACAATCAGAACTCGGGCCATGCTGTTTCCCCATCAGGAGTTTGAAGGCCGCGCCAGCGCGGCGCGGTCAGGGTGCGGGTTGTTCGGGCACGGCGAAACCGGGCACATGGGCCCTGATTGCGTCGAGCAGTTCTTCCTTGCTGAATGGTTTGGTCAGGAACTGGTCGGAACCGACCACCCGGCCGCGGGCCTTGTCGAACAGGCCATCGCGCGACGACAGGAGAATCACCGGGATGTCCTTGAAGGCACTGTTGTGCTTGATCACCGCACACGTCTGATAACCGTCCAGACGAGGCATCAGCACGTCGACGAAGATGATCTGTGGCTGGTGGTCGATGATCTTGGCCAGGGCATCGAAGCCGTCACTGGCGGTGATCACCTCGCAGCCCGCTTCGCCGAGCAACATCTGCGCGGTGCGGCGGATCGTGCGGGAATCGTCGATCACCATCACCTTCAGGGGCTGTTCCATAAGTTGCGCTACCATCGCTGCACTGTGTGGGCGGCAAGCCACTGATGGCTTGCAGCTTGAAGCTGAGGGCATTTTTAGCACACTCCGGGTGCCCGTTCCATCTGCCGCCCCCTTGACCCGCGGCGCTCACAGCGCCACCCTGAGCCACTTTTCGTTCGATTTACCGCGGCCACCGGCCGCCAAGAGGAACCACCCCATGAGCGTTCGCCTCGGCATTGTCATGGACCCGATCGCGTCCATCTCCTACAAGAAGGACAGCTCGCTGGCCATGCTGCTGGCCGCCCAGGCCCGCGGCTGGGAGCTGTTCTACATGGAGCAGCGTGACCTTTATCTGGGTGCCGGCCAGGCCCGCGCGCAAATGCGCCCGCTGAAGGTTTTCGCCGACCCCGCGCACTGGTTCGAGCTGGGTGAGGAGCAGGACAGTGCCCTGGCCGAGCTGGACGTGATCCTGATGCGCAAGGATCCCCCCTTCGACATGGAATTCGTCTACAGCACCTACTTGCTGGAGCAGGCCGAGCGCGAAGGTGTGCTGGTGGTCAACCGCCCGCAGAGCCTGCGCGACTGCAACGAAAAACTGTTCGCCACCCAGTTCCCGCAGTGCATGGCGCCGACCCTGGTCAGCCGCCGCGTCGACATCCTGCGCGAGTTCGCCGAGAGCCGTGGCGATGTGATCCTCAAGCCGCTGGACGGCATGGGCGGTGCGTCGGTATTCCGCCACCGCAAGGACGACCCCAACCTGTCGGTCATCCTCGAAACCCTGACCCAGCACGGTAACCAGCAGATCATGGCCCAGGAATACCTGCCGCAGATCGTGGACGGCGACAAGCGCATCCTGATGATCGACGGCGAGCCGGTCGACTACTGCCTGGCCCGTATTCCTGCCAGTGGCGAAACCCGTGGCAACCTGGCCGCCGGTGGCCGTGGTGAAGCCCGCCCGCTGACCGAGCGCGACCGCTGGATCGCTGCCCAGGTCGGCCCGACCCTGCGTGAAAAGGGCCTGCTGTTCGTTGGCCTGGACGTGATCGGCGACTCCCTCACCGAAATCAACGTCACCAGCCCCACCTGCATCCGCGAGATCGACGCTGCCTACAACACCGATATCGGTGGCCAGCTGATGGATGCCATTGATCGCCAGCTCAAGGCGCGCTGACCGCCGACGCAGAGCAAATGCGCAGAGTGGGGTATGATGCCGGTCCTTTTCGACTGAGCTGCTGCCCCGCCCTGCGGTTGCTGGATACCTGATGACGCTGCCTGCCGATATCCCTGCCGACCTGCTGCCACCGCGCGTTCGCCCGGTGGACCGGCTTGGCTTTACCCTGTTCCTGGCTGCCCTGGTGCACCTGGCGCTGATCCTTGGAGTGGGCTTTACCGTGGTCAAACCGGCCGAGATCCGCCAGACCATGGACATCACCCTGGCCACCTTCAAGAGCGAAAAGGCACCGAAGAAGGCTGATTACCAGGCCCAGGCCAATCAGCAGGGCAGCGGCACCCTGGAGAAGAAGGCCGTGCCGACCACCACCGAGGTGGCACCGTTCCAGGACAGCAAGATCAACAAAGTCACCCCGCCGCCTGCGGCCAAGCCGGAGGTAACACCACCGCCCGTGCCGGAGAAATCCGCGGTGGCGACCAAGGCGACGAACGTGCAGAAGGTCGAGCCCAAGCCCAAGGAAAGCAAGCCGCAGCCCAAGCCGGCAGCAGCCACCCCGGACTTCGACAGTTCGCAATTGTCGAGCCAGATCGCCAGCCTTGAAGCGGAACTGTCCAACGAACAGCAGATGTACGCCAAGCGCCCGAAGATTCACCGCCTCAATGCGGCGTCGACCATGCGCGACAAGGGCGCCTGGTACAAGGAAGAGTGGCGCAAGAAAGTCGAGCGGGTGGGTAACCTCAACTACCCCGACGAGGCACGTCGACAGCAAATCTATGGCAACTTGCGGATGATGGTGTCGATCAACCGCGATGGCTCGCTGTACGAGGTGCTGGTGCTGGAGTCGTCCGGGCAGCCGGTGCTGGACCAGGCGGCCCAGCGCATCGTGCGCCTGGCGGCACCCTTTGCGCCGTTTACCGGCGACCTGGCCGAGTTCGACCGGCTGGAGATCATCCGCACCTGGCGGTTTGCCCGTGGTGACCGCTTGTCCAGTAACTGAGTCGGTGGACATCGACCTGTTATTTCTGCCAGTTTCGCCCACGTCGCGAACGCCCTCTAATTGCGCTTCCATTCCTGATTTGGAAGAGCGCCATGAAACACCCGAAAAGCAACGACGCAACTTGGCAGGTCACGCGAGAAGAGCAAGGTAACTGGCAAGTGACGTCAACCGCGCCAGTACTTGAAATTCCCATCGACATTACCATCGAGCTGACTATCGATGACGCAGTTCGCCGTAGCTCTGTTGGCCAATGCCACCTCGATGGCAAAACCTATCTCGCGTTCTTTTTCTATCCAGGCGATGTATTCAAACCCGGAGAAGAAGTGGAGGCCATCGTCTTCATTCATGATCAAGCGCCTAATACGGGTAAGTTCGCTATTACCGATACCTTCGCCAGCGGCAGCTATTCAGCCCTTTTCGGCCGGGGGAAGATCGTCGGCGGCCAAGCGATAATCGGCGCAGACAGCTGGGGCAGCGGAACGATGGACATCAAGCGCGTGACCTCGACCCACGCAGGTATCACCACGCTCGATGCAACAGCGAAGTTCGAATTCACAGATCGCGCGGGCATAACCTTTAAAATTGACGTGACCAAACTGGTTGCATCCGACCCGAATATCAGTGGGCCTCGTTAGACAAGCCGCCTGCCTGGACAAGTGCCATTCAGCCCCCCTGACGCAGCCCGGAAGCGGATCGGCTCCACTTCCGGGCTGTGCAGCCGCCCCCGCTTCAGGACCTTGTCAGCCTCGCCACCTGGCGCCACACTATCCCCCATGAAAACCCTCACCCCGAGCTACCTCAAGCATCAGTTCCTGATCGCCATGCCGCACATGGCCGATCCGAACTTCGCCCAGACCCTCACGTACATCGTCGAGCACAACGCCAATGGCGCCATGGGCCTGGTGGTCAACCGACCGCAGGAGCTGAACCTGGCCGACATTCTCGAGCAGTTGCGGCCAGACGAACTGCCGCCGGCCAGCACCTTGCAGGTGCCGATCTACCAGGGTGGCCCGGTGCAGACCGACCGTGGTTTCGTGCTGCACAGCAGCGAATGCAGCTTCCAGGCCACCGTGGCCCTGGAAGGGCTGTCACTGACCACCTCGCAGGACGTGCTGCTGGCCATCGCCGCCGGGGTAGGGCCAAAACAAAGCCTCATCACGCTCGGCTATGCCGGCTGGGAAGCAGGCCAACTGGAAGCCGAACTGGCCGACAACGCCTGGCTCAACTGCCCATTCGACCCAGAGATCATCTTCGGCCTGGCCAGTGACCTGCGCCTGGACGCCGCCGCCGCCAGCCTGGGGATCAACCTCAGCCTGCTGACCAGCCAGGCGGGGCACGCCTGATGAGCGAACTGCGTTTACTGCTGGGCTTCGACTACGGCACCAAACAGATCGGCGTCGCCGTCGGCCAGGTGGTGACCGGCCAGGCCCGCGAGCTGTGCACCCTGAAGGCGCAGAACGGCGTGCCGGACTGGGCCCAGGTGGAAAAGCTCATCAGCGAGTGGAAGCCCGATGCCATCGTCGTCGGCCTGCCGCTGAACATGGACGGCACGCCGAGCGACATGAGCGAGCGCGCGGAAAAGTTCGCCCGCCGCCTCAATGGCCGCTTCAACTTGCCGGTGCACACCCACGACGAACGCCTGACCACCTTCGAGGCCAAAGGCGAGCGCCTGGCCCGTGGCGGCCAGCGCGGCAGCTACCGTGACAACCCGGTCGACGCCATCGCCGCCGCCCTGCTGCTGCAAGGGTGGCTGGAGGCCAATACCTGATCTTTCCGCGTTTGCGTCGGGGCAATCACAACGCCCCCGGCGCCCCCCAGGAGATACGCAATGAGCCTACCCAATCCCGCCGAGCTGATCCGGCAGATGGCTGTCGACCTTGGCGCCCATCTGGCCCGCCGCAACATCACCGAGCCGCGCTTCATCGGCATCCGCACCGGCGGCGTCTGGGTAGCCCAGGCCCTGCAGGAAGCAATGGCCGACCAGAGCCCGCTCGGCACCCTGGACGTGTCGTTCTATCGCGATGACTTCAGCCAGAACGGCCTGCACCCGCAGGTGCGCCCGTCAGAGCTGCCATTCGAGGTCGAGGGCCAGCACCTGGTGCTGATCGACGACGTGCTGATGAGCGGTCGTACCATTCGCGCGGCACTCAATGAACTGTTCGATTACGGCCGCCCGGCCAGTGTCACCCTGGTCTGTCTGCTCGACCTGGATGCCGGCGAACTGCCAATCCGCCCCAATGTGCTCGGCGCCACCCTGTCGCTGGCTGCCCATGAACGGGTAAAATTGACCGGACCCGCACCGCTCGCCCTCGAGCGCCAGGACCTCGCCACCGCTTCCGCCCTTTAAGAGTCCCCTCGCGATGACGCCAATCGACGCCAAGCGCCCGCTGCAGCTCAATGATCAGGGCCAGCTGCGCCACTTCCTCTCGCTCGACGGTTTGCCCCGCGAACTGCTCACCGAGATCCTCGACACCGCCGACTCGTTCCTCGAAGTCGGCGCCCGGGCCGTGAAGAAAGTCCCGTTGCTGCGCGGCAAGACCGTGTGCAACGTGTTCTTCGAGAACTCGACCCGCACCCGCACCACCTTCGAGCTGGCCGCCCAGCGCCTGTCGGCCGATGTGATCAGCCTGAACGTGTCAACCTCCTCGACCAGCAAGGGCGAGACCCTGTTCGACACCCTGCGCAACCTCGAAGCCATGGCTGCCGACATGTTCGTCGTGCGCCACTCCGACTCGGGCGCTGCGCACTTCATCGCCGAGCACGTGTGCCCGGACGTCGCCGTGATCAACGGCGGTGACGGCCGCCATGCGCACCCGACCCAGGGCATGCTCGACATGCTGACCATCCGCCGCCACAAGGGCAACTTCGAGAACCTCTCGGTGGCGATCGTCGGCGACATCCTGCACTCGCGCGTGGCCCGCTCCGACATGCTCGCGCTGAAAGCGCTGGGCTGCCCGGACATCCGGGTGATCGGCCCGAAAACCCTGATCCCGATCGGTATCGAGCAGTACGGCGTGAAGGTCTACACCGACCTCGCCGAAGGCCTCAAGGACGTCGACGTGGTGATCATGCTGCGCTTGCAGCGCGAGCGCATGGCCGGTGGCCTGTTGCCCAGCGAAGGCGAGTTCTACCGCCTGTTCGGCCTGACCACCGCACGCCTGGCCGGCGCCAAGCCCGACGCCATCGTCATGCACCCAGGCCCGATCAACCGCGGTGTGGAGATCGAATCAGCAGTAGCCGACGGCAAACACTCGGTGATTCTCAACCAGGTCACCTACGGCATCGCCGTGCGCATGGCCGTGCTGTCCATGGCCATGAGCGGGCAGAACGCGCAACGTCAATTCGACCAGGAGAACGCCCAGTGACCCTCAGCATTCTTGGCGCCCGGGTCATCGACCCTGTCAGCGGCCTGGACCAGGTCAGCGACCTGCACCTGGACGGCGGCCGCATCGCTGCCATCGGCGCCGCCCCGGCCGGCTTCAGCGCCAGCCGCACGATCGCAGCTGACGGCCTGATCGCCGCGCCCGGCCTGGTCGACCTCGGCGTCTCGCTGCGCGAGCCGGGCTATAGCCGCAAGGGCTCCATCGCCAGTGAAACCCGCGCCGCCGTGGCCGGTGGTGTCACCAGCCTGTGCTGCCCACCGCAGACCAAGCCGGTGCTGGACACCTCGGCAGTGGCCGAACTGATCCTCGACCGTGCCCGCGAAGCGGCCAACAGCAAGGTCTACCCGATCGGCGCCCTGACCAAGGGCCTGGAGGGCGAGCAACTGGCCGAACTGGTTGCCCTGCGCGACACCGGTTGCGTGGCCTTCGGCAACGGCCTGAAGGAAATTCCCAACAACCGTACCCTGGCCCGTGCCCTGGAGTACGCCGCCACCTTCGACCTGACCGTGGTGTTCCACTCCCAGGACCGCGACCTGGCCCAGGGCGGTCTGGCCCACGAAGGCGCCATGGCCAGCTTCCTTGGCCTGCCCGGCATCCCCGAGACCGCCGAGACCGTGGCCCTGGCGCGCAACCTGCTGCTGGTGGAACAGACCGGCGTGCGTGCGCACTTCACCCAGATCACCAGCGCCCGTGGCGCACGGCTGATCGAGCAGGCCCAGCAGCTGGGCCTGCCAGTCACGGCCGACGTGGCGCTGTATCAGCTGATCCTCACCGACCAGTCGCTGCGTGAGTTCTCCAGCCTGTACCACGTGCAGCCGCCACTGCGCACCGCCGCCGACCGCGACGGCCTGCGCGCGGCGGTGAAATCGGGAGTGATCCAGGCGATCTCCAGCCACCACCAGCCCCACGAGCGTGATGCCAAGCTGGCCCCGTTCGGCGCCACCGAGCCGGGTATCAGCAGCGTCGAACTGCTGCTGCCGCTGGCCATGACCCTGGTCGAGGACGGCCTGCTCGACCTGCCGACCCTGCTCGCCCGCCTGAGCAGCGGCCCGGCCAAGGCCATGCGCCTGCCGGCCGGTGAGCTGAAGGTCGGCGGCGCCGCCGACCTGGTGCTGTTCGACGCCAAGGCCTCGACGATTGCCGGTGAACAATGGCTGTCGCGCGGCGACAATTGCCCGTTCATCGGCCACTGCCTGCCGGCTGCCGTGCGTTATACCTTGGTCGATGGGCATGTCTGCCACGAGGCCTGACGGCTAGCTGCAAGCTACAAGCTGCAAGCCTCAAGAAGAAGCCGGCCGGTCATCCACCGATCGGCTTTTTCTTGTCGCTTGTGGCTTGAAGCTTGAAACTCTTTCCCCCTCCCCCCATATGAGTCTGCATCAGGCAATTTTGCCCCGCTGCGTGGAGACTCTCCCCTTGACCACCATCGTTTCTGTCCGCCGTAACGGCAAAGTCGTCATGGGCGGCGACGGCCAGGTATCCCTCGGCAACACCGTGATGAAAGGCAACGCCAAGAAAGTCCGTCGCCTGTACAACGGTGAAGTGATCGCCGGTTTCGCCGGTGCCACCGCCGACGCCTTCACCCTGTTCGAACGCTTCGAAGCCCAGCTGCAGAAACACTCTGGCCACCTGGTGCGTGCCGCCGTCGAGTTGGCCAAGGAATGGCGTACCGACCGCTCCCTGAGCCGCCTGGAAGCCATGCTGGCGGTGGCCAACAAGGACGCATCGCTGATCATCACCGGCAACGGTGACGTGGTCGAGCCGGAAGACGGCCTGATCGCCATGGGTTCCGGTGGTGGCTATGCCCAGGCCGCAGCCCGCGCCCTGCTGAACAAGACCGACCTGTCGGCCCGGGAAATCACCGAGGCTGCCCTGAACATCGCCGGTGACATCTGCGTGTTCACCAACCACAACCTGACCATCGAGGAGCAGGACCTGGCCGAGTAATCAGCTGTTCTGGCGTCCCGCTCGTAGCGGGACTTTTCCACGCTGACCTACTCCGCTCGAGGACCATTTTCATCATGTCCATGACCCCCCGCGAGATCGTCCACGAACTCAACCGTCACATCATCGGCCAGGACGACGCCAAGCGCGCCGTCGCCATCGCCCTGCGCAACCGCTGGCGGCGGATGCAGCTCCCTGCCGAGCTGCGTGCCGAGGTGACGCCGAAGAACATCCTGATGATCGGCCCTACCGGCGTCGGCAAGACCGAGATCGCCCGCCGCCTGGCCAAGCTGGCCAACGCACCGTTCCTCAAGGTCGAAGCCACCAAGTTCACCGAAGTGGGCTATGTCGGCCGCGATGTCGAGTCGATCATCCGTGACCTGGCCGATGCCGCGCTGAAAATGCTGCGTGAGCAAGAGATCGTTCGCGTGCGCCACCGCGCCGAAGACGCCGCCGAAGACCGCATCCTCGACGCCCTGCTACCGCAGGCGCGGGTCAGCAGCTTCAGCGAAGAAGCCGCGCAGACCAGCACCGATTCCAACACCCGTCAGCTGTTCCGCAAGCGCCTGCGCGAAGGCCAGCTGGACGACAAGGAAATCGAGATCGAAGTGGCCGAGAACATGGGCGTCGAAATTGCCGCGCCACCCGGCATGGAAGAGATGACCAACCAGCTGCAGAGCCTGTTCGCCAACATGGGCAAGGGCAAGCGCAAGACCCGCAAGCTGAAGGTCAAGGAAGCACTGAAGATGGTGCGCGACGAAGAAGCCAGCCGCCTGGTCAACGAGGAAGAGCTCAAGGGCAAGGCCCTGGAAGCGGTCGAGCAGCACGGCATCGTGTTCATCGACGAGATCGACAAGGTGGCCAAGCGCGGCAACGTCGGCGGCGCCGATGTATCCCGTGAAGGTGTGCAGCGCGACCTGCTGCCGCTGATCGAAGGCTGCACCGTCAACACCAAGCTGGGCATGGTCAAGACCGACCACATCCTGTTCATCGCCTCCGGTGCGTTCCACCTGAGCAAGCCGAGCGACCTGGTGCCAGAGCTGCAAGGTCGCCTGCCGATCCGTGTCGAGCTCAAGGCGCTGACCCCGGAAGATTTCGAGCGCATCCTGAAGGAGCCGCACGCGTCGCTGACCGAGCAATACAGTGCGCTGCTCAAGACCGAAGGCCTGAACATCGAGTTCGCCGCCGACGGTATCAAACGCCTGGCCGAAATTGCCTATCAGGTGAACGAGAAGACCGAGAACATCGGTGCCCGCCGCCTGCACACCCTGCTTGAGCGCCTGCTCGAAGAGGTATCGTTCAGTGCCGGTGACCTGGCCAGCACCCACGACGAAGCACCGATCCAAATCGATGCCGCGTATGTGAACGGCCACCTGGGTGAGCTGGCGCAGAACGAAGACCTGTCGCGCTACATCCTGTAACACCGCACGGGGCCGCTTCGCGGCCCCTTGCACAATGGCCTGAATCACTCGAAGCTTGCACCATCAGCTCCCGAGAGATTCAGACCATGGCCCGCCTGCCCACCGCCATCAACCTGCACAAAGCCTCCAAGACCCTCAGCCTCACCTACGCCCCCGGCGAGGTCTACCAGCTGCCCGCCGAATTCCTGCGGGTGCACTCCCCCTCCGCCGAGGTTCAAGGCCACGGCAACCCCATCCTGCAATTCGGCAAGATCAACGTCGGCCTCATCGGCCTGGAGCCTGCCGGCCAATATGCACTGAAACTGACCTTCGACGACGGCCATGACAGCGGCCTGTTCACCTGGGAGTACCTCGAACAACTGTGCCTGCGCCAGGAGCAGTTGTGGGCCGAGTACCTCGATGAACTGCACAAGGCCGGCAAGTCCCGCGACCCGGCCGAATCAGTGGTCAAACTAATGCTCTAGCGCAAGCCTTCCAGGCTTTAGAGCGCATTTTCTAATCTCATCTGTTTGAATGCCTTACAGACAACTCTTAAACGGGCTGTCTTGCGCATTACATGAAAGTCGGGTAACCAATGGAGCTGGCAAGTTCCCTGCATCGCCTTGAAGGCAATCAGGCACTGGTCGGTATGTAGAGGTCGCGAGCGAAAGCAGGCTGTCTTCACACGCAGAATCCCCCGCAGCTCATCGCCGAATGCATCCGGCCCGCAGCACCGCTGTTCCTTATCACTGGTCACCCGAGTAGCAGTACCGGGCTGTCCGCTGTGCATTGCGCCACAGCAATCCGGTACTCGTCTCAGGACAACGGAGCGTCGTAGATGAGTAACAAGAACAACGATGAGTTGCAGCGGCAAGCCTCGGAAAACACCCTGGGGCTGAACCCGGTCATCGGCATCCGCCGCAAGGACCTGCTGAGCTCTGCGCGTACCGTGCTGCGTCAGGCCGTGCGCCAGCCGCTGCACAGTGCCAAGCATGTGGCGCACTTCGGCCTGGAGCTGAAGAACGTGCTGCTGGGCAAGTCCAGCCTCGCCCCGGAAGGTGACGACCGTCGCTTCCAGGACCCGGCCTGGAGCAAGAACCCGCTTTACCGCCGCTACCTGCAAACCTACCTGGCCTGGCGCAAGGAGCTGCAGGAGTGGATCGGCAACAGTGACCTGTCGCCCCAGGACATCGCCCGCGGCCAGTTCGTCATCAACCTGATGACCGAAGCCATGGCACCGACCAACACCCTGTCCAACCCGGCGGCGGTCAAGCGCTTCTTTGAAACCGGCGGCAAGAGCCTGCTGGACGGTCTGTCCAACCTGGCCAAGGATGTGGTCAACAACGGTGGCATGCCCAGCCAGGTGAACATGGACGCGTTCGAGGTCGGCAAGAACCTCGGCACCAGCGAAGGCGCCGTGGTCTACCGCAACGATGTGCTGGAGCTGATCCAGTACAGCCCCATCACCGAGCAGGTGCATGCCCGCCCGCTGCTGGTTGTCCCCCCGCAGATCAACAAGTTCTACGTCTTCGACCTGAGCCCGGAAAAGAGCCTGGCGCGCTTCTGCCTGCGCTCGCAGCAGCAGACCTTCATCATCAGCTGGCGCAACCCGACCAAGACCCAGCGCGAGTGGGGCCTGTCGACCTACATCGATGCCTTGAAGGAAGCGGTCGACGCGGTGCTGGCAATCACCGGCAGCAAAGACCTGAACATGCTCGGCGCCTGCTCCGGCGGCATCACCTGCACCGCCCTGGTCGGCCACTACGCCGCGCTGGGTGAGCAGAAGGTCAATGCCCTGACCCTGCTGGTCAGTGTGCTGGACACCACCATGGACACCCAGGTCGCGCTGTTCGTCGACGAGCAGACGCTCGAAGCGGCCAAGCGCCACTCCTACCAGTCCGGGGTGCTCGAAGGCAGCGACATGGCCAAGGTGTTCGCCTGGATGCGCCCCAACGACCTGATCTGGAACTACTGGGTCAACAACTACCTGCTCGGTAATGAGCCACCGGTATTCGACATCCTGTTCTGGAACAACGACACCACGCGCCTGCCGGCCGCTTTCCATGGCGACCTGATCGAGATGTTCAAGAACAACCCGCTGACCCGCCCGGACGCCCTGGAAGTGTGCGGCACGCCCATCAACCTGAAGAACGTCCAGTGCGACATCTTCAGCGTCGCTGGTACCTCCGACCACATCACCCCGTGGCAATCGTGCTATCGCTCGGCGCACCTGTTCGGCGGCAAGATCGAGTTCGTGCTGTCCAACAGCGGCCACATCCAGAGCATCCTCAACCCGCCAGGCAACCCCAAGGCCCGCTTCATGACCGGCGCCGACCGCCCGGGCGACCCGGTGGCCTGGCAGGATAACGCCGAAAAGCATGCCGACTCCTGGTGGCTGCACTGGCAGACCTGGCTGGGCGAGCGCGCTGGCGACCTGAAGAAGGCACCGACGCGCCTGGGCAACCGTGCCTATGCCGCCGGCGAGGCTGCACCGGGGACCTACGTCCACGAGCGTTGAGTCGCAATGCCGTGGCCGCTTGGAGCGTGCCACGGTACATTTTCAAGCCACAGAGCCACGTGCATGCCGCTACCCTACATATTCCGCACCGTCGAGCTGGACGACCAATCCATCCGTACCGCGGTGCGCCCGGGCAAGCCGCACCTGACGCCGCTGCTGATCTTCAACGGCATAGGCGCCAACCTGGAGCTGGTGTTCCCGTTCATCGAGGCACTGGACCCGGACCTGGAAGTCATCGCCTTCGACGTACCCGGCGTGGGCGGCTCGTCCACTCCGCGCCACCCGTACCGCTTCCCTGGCCTGGCCAAGCTGACCGCGCGCATGCTCGACTACCTGGACTACGGCCAGGTCAATGTCATCGGCGTGTCCTGGGGTGGCGCCCTGGCCCAGCAGTTCGCCCACGACTACCCCGAGCGCTGCAAGAAGCTGGTGCTGGCAGCCACCGCTGCGGGCGCGGTGATGGTCCCGGGCAAGCCCAAGGTGCTGTGGATGATGGCAAGCCCCAGGCGCTACGTGCAGCCATCGCACGTCATCCGCATCGCACCGCTGATCTATGGCGGCGGTTTTCGCCGCGACCCGGACCTGGCCATGCACCACGCGGCCAAGGTGCGTTCCGGTGGCAAGCTGGGCTACTACTGGCAACTGTTCGCCGGCCTTGGCTGGACCAGCATTCACTGGCTGCACAAGATCCAGCAGCCGACCCTGGTGCTGGCCGGCGACGACGACCCGCTGATCCCGCTGATCAACATGCGCCTGCTGGCCTGGCGAATTCCCAATGCCCAGCTACACATTATCGACGACGGTCATCTGTTCCTGATCACCCGGGCCGAGGCCGTCGCCCCCATCATCATGAAGTTTCTCCAGCAAGAACGTCAGCGCGCGGTCATGCACCCCAGTCCGGCCTCTGGTGGCTGAATTGTTGCTTGCTGTTGCACGAGCACGACTGATGAGTATGACCGTGGCCTGACAAGGGAGTTGTTGCCATGAAAGAAAAACCGGCCAAAGGAACGTCAACGCTCCCCGCCACCAGCATGAACGTGCAGAACGCCATCCTCGGCGTGCGCGGTCGCGACCTGATTTCCACCTTGCGCAGCGTTGGCCGCCACGGCCTGCGCAACCCGTTGCACACCGCTCGCCACCTGCTGGCCTTGAGCGGCCAGCTGGGCCGGGTGATGCTCGGCGACACGCCTTACCAGCCGAGCGCGCGTGATGCACGTTTCAGCGATCCGACGTGGAGCCAGAACCCGTTCTACCGGCGTGGCCTGCAGGCCTACCTGGCCTGGCAGAAACAGACCCGCCTGTGGATCGAGGAAAGCCACCTGGATGACGATGACCGGGCCCGTGCGCATTTTCTGTTCAACCTGATCAACGATGCCCTGGCACCGAGCAACTCGCTGCTCAACCCATTGGCGGTCAAGGAACTGTTCAACACCGGTGGGCAGAGCCTGGTGCGCGGTGTCGCCCACCTGCTCGATGATTTACGCCACAACGACGGCCTGCCGCGCCAGGTGGATGAGCGCGCCTTCGAAGTCGGCGGCAATCTGGCCGCCACCCCCGGCGCCGTGGTGCTGCGCAACGAGCAGCTGGAGCTCATCCAGTACAAGCCGATGAGTGAAAAACAGCATGCCCGGCCCGTGCTGGTGGTGCCGCCACAGATCAACAAGTTCTACATCTTCGACATGCAACCGACCAACAGCTTCGTCCAGTACATGCTGAAGAACGGCTTGCAGGTGTTCATGGTCAGCTGGCGCAACCCTGACCCACGCCACCGTGAGTGGGGCCTGTCGAGCTATGTACAAGCGCTGGAAGAAGCGCTCAACGCCTGCCGCAGCATCAGCGGCAACCGTGACCCGAACCTGATGGGCGCCTGCGCCGGGGGCCTGACCATGGCCGCGCTGCAGGGCCACCTGCAGGCCAAGCACCAGCTGCGCCGGGTCCGCAGCGCTACCTACCTGGTCAGCCTGCTCGACAGCAAGTTCGACAGCCCCGCCAGCCTGTTCGCCGACGAACAGACCATCGAGGCGGCCAAGCGGCGCTCGTACCAGCGCGGCGTGCTGGACGGTGGCGAGGTGGCGCGGATCTTCGCCTGGATGCGGCCCAACGACCTGATCTGGAACTACTGGGTCAACAACTACCTGCTCGGCAAGACACCGCCGGCCTTCGACATTCTTTACTGGAACGCCGACAGCACACGCCTGCCGGCAGCCCTGCATGGCGACCTGCTGGATTTCTTCAAGGTCAACCCGTTGACCCGCGCCGCAGGCCTGGAAGTGTGCGGCACACCGATCGATCTCAAGCAGGTCGACCTCGACAGCTTCACCGTGGCGGGCAGCAACGACCACATCACCCCGTGGGACGCGGTATACCGCTCGGCCTTGCTGCTCGGTGGCGACCGGCAGTTCGTGCTGGCCAACAGCGGGCACATCCAGAGCATCATCAACCCGCCCGGCAACCCCAAGGCGTACTACCTGGAAAACCCCAAGCTATCGAGCGACCCGCGCGCCTGGTTCCATGACGCGCAGCGCCGCGATGGCAGCTGGTGGCCATTGTGGCTGGAGTGGATCACGCCGCGCTCCGGCCCGCTCAAGGCGCCACGCACGGAGCTGGGTAACGCCACCTATCCACCGCTGGGCCCTGCGCCAGGCACCTATGTCCTGACCCGATGAGCACCACGACTGGATGAAGACCCGCGACCGTATCCTCGAATGCGCCCTGCAGCTGTTCAACTCGCAGGGCGAACCCAATGTCTCGACCCTGGAGATCGCCAACGAACTGGGCATCAGCCCAGGCAACCTGTATTACCACTTCCACGGCAAGGAGCCTCTGATTCACGGGTTGTTCGACCGCTTCGAGGAAGCGCTGATACCGTTACTCGACCCACCGCTGGAGGTGCGCCTGGAGGCCGAGGACTACTGGCTGTTCCTGCACCTGATTGTCGAGCGCATGGCCCAGTACCGGTTTCTGTTCCAGGACCTGTCCAACCTGACCGGGCGCCTGCCAAAGCTGGCGCGGGGCATGCGCAGCCTGATCAATGCGCTCAAGCGTACGCTGGCGGCCTTGCTGGCCAGCCTCAAGAGACAGGGGTTGGTGCTGAGCGAGACCCAGGCGCTGGGGCAACTGGTGGAGCAGATCACCCTGACCCTGATGTTCTCGTTGGATTACCAGCGGGTGCTGGGGCGCGAAGGGGATGTGGGGATTGTGGTGTACCAGGTGATGATGCTGGTGGCGCCACACCTGGAGGTGCAGGCGCGGGCGGCTGCAGAGGAATTGGCGGTGAGGTATCTCGAGGGGTAAGCCGGTAGGAGATGCATTGCTGCAGCCGACGCCTTCGCGGGCAAGCCCGCGAAGGCTGCTACACCGCTATCAGAGCAGAGAGCCGGTGCTGGCCGGAGCCGAAGGCGGGTTGCTGGCCGGGGCCGCAGCAGGTGCCGGCGCTGCGGTAGCGGCCGGCGCGGCGCTGGCCGCGGGCGCTGCCGGTTTGGCGGCTGCCGGTTTGGCCGGGGCCTTCTTCACCGCCGGTTTCTTCGCTGCGGCAGGCTTGGCTGCAACAGGCTTGGCAGCCGGCTTTGCCGCGGGCTTGGCCGCTGCCGTCTTGGCAGCGGGTTTAGCCGCTGCAGGTTTGGCTGCTGCGGTTTTTGCCGCCGGCTTGGCCAGTGGTTTGGCCGCTGCCTTGCTCGCTGCCGGCTTGGCAGCTGCAGAGCGCGAGGAGACCGGGGTAACCGAAGCACCGGTCAGTTTCTCGATCTGCTTGGTCAGGCTGTCGACCTGCTGGTGCAGGGCCTTGATCTCGTTGCGGCTCGGTACGCCCAGACGCGAAATGGCGCTGTTCAGGCGCTTGTCGAAGGCCTCTTCCAGTTCGCTCCACTTGCCCAGTGCACGATCCTTCACGCCAGACACGCGCGAAGTGGTCGAGGACTTGGCCGTTTCAGCAACGTCTTCAGCGGTCTTCTTCGCTTGCTTCTCGGCCTTCTCGCCATCTTTCACCAGCGAGTCGAACAGCTTCGGGCCGTCCTGGTCGACTTTCGAATAGATACCCAGCCCTGCCAGCCAGATCTTGCGGGAGTATTTCTCGATCCCGCCGATCCAGGAGCTGCCTTCTTTGTCGGAATTCTTCTTGCCAGCCATCCTGCTCTCCTTATGGTTTGTGCGCGACGCGCTCGAGCAGCTCATGCAGCTGTTCAAGCTTGATGGACAACGCCTCAACGTCATGTTTAGACGGAATGCCAAGGCGATTCAAGGCGCGACCTACCCGTGCGTCGAAAGCTTTTTCAATCTTGTCGAGTTGGATTTCGACCTTGCCGCGTACGCGGCTGACTTCTTCACCGGCTTCGTCGAGCTGGTGGTTGGCAGCATCGAGCTCTTTGTCGATGCGCTTCTTGCCACGCTTCTCGAGGCCTTCACCGGCCTTGACCAGCTCCTTGAAGTAGTCGGAGCCTTCCTGGCCGACGCGGGCGTAGGCGCCAATGCCGGCCAGCCAGATCTTGCGTGCGTAACCCCGTACTTCACCCAACGTGCCCAGGGCTTCGTCTTTTTTCTTCACAATCACTTTGGCCATGCTGTGTACCTCATGCTCATGAGTGGAGGAAAAACCGCCCATGGAGGTTGGGCTTGTGCACAAGGTAGGGAAGAAAATTAGAAACATCACCCTAAGGTAGAGGCGCTGCATTCATGTACCCCATCCGGGTGGGGGCAACCCGCTAGGGTCTTGGGCTTCATTCCACCGGAGCCCCGCCCATGCACGCATCCAGCACATCATCGACAACCACCTTCAAGCAGGCGGTTGCGGCCTGCTTCCGCCAGCGCCCGGGCCTGCGCGCAGTCCTGGCAGACGAAGCTTTCAAGGCCTTGATCGACCGTTATCCGATGATCCCCGGCAATTATCCACAGCTGTCTTCGCTCGACGGATTCGCACTGGTGCGCGCGTCATCCGCAGCCGGCGATGTCCGCCCAGGCGCGCTGCTGGATGAACTGCTGCAGCACTACCTGAACGGCACGCCCCTGCAGCTGACGGCGAGCGATGCGCTGTCACTCGCCCCGCCCGCCATCTTCCATCCACAGCCGCAGGGCAGCGACAGCAGCCGACAACCGCGTATCGACCTGGACATGGCGAAACTGGAGGCGGACCTTGAGCATGTGCTGGTGCAGCTGCCAGAGGCCTTTGCGCAAGCGCAGATCAGCTTCTGGAACGGTGTCGACGAACTTTCCGATACCCCGCGCATGCAGTGGCTGGGCAACCTCATCAAGGCTGCCCAGCTGAACAATATCCCGCGCCAGGGGCTGGATGCCGATGACCAGGCTTTGCTTTACGCCATGCTCGAAGGGCCTGGCCAGAACGTGGCCGTGAACGTCGTCCAGGTTACCTTGAGTGTCGACGGCAAAGGTTGGTCGCGCTTGTTGCCAGATCTGCTGCTGAGCCCGGGCAAGGGCTCGGACCAACGGGTGCTCTGGTGCAAACCCTCCGGGGTGATTCGCCGCTACGTCGATCGGGCAGGCTTCGCAGCCGCCCTGCAGGACGAACTGGCGGATCGCTACCGCTTCGACAGCCTGTCCTGGGCGCAGCGACCGCTAAGCGGGAGCAGCGTGCAGTTTCAGGTCCTGCAACTGCTCAATGGCATGCTGGACGATCTCAGGCGCTTGCGGGTGACCGGCGTGGCCTCCATCGATGCACTGGAAATGGCGTTCGCCGCGGCCTGCGACCCTTCCGGTAATTTTCTCGACCAACCCTTGCAGGTAGCGGGCCTGCCCGCCATCGCGCTGCCAGGCTGGCTGGCGAATGCCGATGCCCAGCAGCGCTTCGCCTACCAGGGCGCCCTGCTCGACCTGGCCGCCAGCCAGGGGCAATCCCGTGGCAGTACTTCGCTCGGTGATATCGACGACATACAGCGCTACGCCCGTCGCCGCTTGCGCGACCAGATGCGGCTTGACCATCCGCGTGAAACACCCTGTGACCCTGACGAGGTCTTCATCAGCATCGACCAGGTGCTTGCCAGCTCCTTGCCCGCGCAGCCGCAAGCCCAATACCTGCGTACCGAAAGCCTCACCACGCTGGCCATTTCCCGCCTTGGGCCCGGCGAGGTGATGACCCGCATCAGCGAACGCCAAGGCCAGACCCACACGGGCTGGTTGACGGTCCGCCATGTCGAGGCCCTGATCCGTGCGATCGACATTGGCGGCAACTATCCCACCTACCTGCGCAGCCTGGTCGCTGCCCAGCCGCGAAAGCACGAGCGTATCGTCCAGTTCGCCAGGGAATGGCGCCAGCGCTTGCGCTTCGACACACTCAAGGCGCGTCTCGACCAACAGTTGAGCGAAGCCCAGAGCACGGCGCTACTGGGCTTTTGCAATGACGCTGGTGATGAACTGCCAGCCATTGCCCCGTTGGCCCTGCGTCGGGAGCCCGGCGCGACAAGCAGCGACCGAGTGCACGGCATGTTCCTGATCCAGTTGCCTGAGAGCTGGGTGCTTTACCGCCCCCTCCACGACGGTGACCCTCTGCTGGCGTTCACCAGCCTTGAGCGAATGCTGGAGCATGTACGCGGCAACGCCGAGGTGCAGAAGAGCGTCCTCGATGCACTGGACGACAACGCCCGGCCGATCTACGAAAAGGGTGGCTTGCGCATACCCCACTTGCATGTCGGCCTGGATGAACTGGCGGCCACGCTGAATTTCGGCTCGGTGGTGACCGAGTTGGCACTGGAAAAGACCAGGCACCCGGTCGAAGTGGCGTTCGCGCCCTGGTCCAGCGGCCTGGATGGCCACCTGCTGGACGCCAGGGTGGATGCCATGCTGCATTTCGCCGCCCGCAGGAGCGCATCCAATGCCCAGATCAAGGGCGAGCTGGTCAAGCAGGTGGCCTGGGCCATCTTCAATGGCGCCACACTCCTGTGGCGCGGCCCCCTGGCCGGTATCACCTGGCTGATCGTGGCACTCTCGGCCTCTGCGGACGACCTGCACACCCTCGCCGAAGGCAGCGACGATGCGCGGATCATGGCCGCCACCGACCTGCTGACCAACCTCGCGATGCTGGTCGCGCAGCGTAGCGCCGAAACCGTGCCCCAGCCTGAGCGCGCTCCACAACTGCACTTCGCCGAACCGGCCGAACGCGGCGTGAACCTGGTGGAAGTAGCGAACCCCGTGCAAGAACGGAGCTGGCAAGAGGCTATGATTGAACGACAGTCGGTCCTGCTCAGGGGCAGTCGCTATGGCGATGTCCAGCGCCTGGACAAGTTGTCCGCCGAGCAGCGCCAGGCACTGGTCAGGCTCCAGGCCAGGCAGTCGCTGCAGGGGCAGGTGCCGCTGGAAAAAGGACGCCTGCGCGGCCTGTACCGGGTTGACGGGCGGCTCTATGTGAAGCTCGCCGATGCCGCCTTTGAAGTCCAGGAAAGCTGGAACGGCATGCGCATCATCGGCCCTGACCTGAGCAAAGGCGAGTGGGTCGCCCAAGGCGGTACAGACGACGGTTACCACATTGTCGGTCGCGAGCGTGTCATGAGCCACTGGGTAAGCCGCTGGAACGGTGAATGGTCGATCAGCTTCAACCTGGCCGGAGGCGCGCCGGTAACGACTCCCGACAAGATCGAATACCGCAGGCTGCTCAATGCCCTGCTGGAAAATCAAGCGCCGCTCCAGGAATGCGATGCGATGATCAACAGCAACCTGGCAAGCTTGGCCCCGCTGGACGAGCATGAAAAGGCCTACTCGCAAGTGCTCATGGAACTTGGCAGCCAGCACAGCCGGGAAGCAACCGTCGAAACGCCACGCATGGCTGACATGCGCGCCGAGCGCGTCAGCCTCAGGGCAGCTCATGCCGGTACGGTACGGACCGTCAGCAAACTCTACGAACAACGGGCCGCCCTGCTGCAGTCCAACATCGATCTGCTCAACTTCCTGAACACGCCGGCCATGCGGCGTTTTGCCGGTGTCGACTACCAGGCCGAGGTCGGGCTCTGGTACGAAACACTGATCCGGAACGATACCCAGTTGTACACCCGCCTGCTGTCGCAAGTCAGTTACGACGGCATCGACCTGCAGGCCATGGCGATTGCGCGTTTACCAACCACGTCCCCCCAGCGCCAAGCCTATGGCGTTTATCGCCAGACCCGTGAGAATGCCTTGGGCGTTCATAAACGCCTGCTTACCGTCAGCCAACGGCTGGACGAGGTGATCACCGAAGTCCTGGATGACCCTCGGATCGTCTATCCACAAAAACACACTCACCTCAAGGAGGTAATCGATACGCGCCCTTACTCCACGCTGGTCGTGCATGCCCAGATCATCTCCGACCTGCAGGCGCTGGCCCTGGATCGCATGCAACTGAATGCCGAGAACGTCGACAGGATGTATCAGGAACAGCTGAACCTGCGGAACAAGGACATGCATCAGGCTATGCTCAGCCATGATGGCCTGTTGCGTGCCGACCCTTCTGTGCAAGACCAGATCGCCATCCTGGAGAGCAGCCTGCAACAGTACGAAACAGGACTGGGCACGGCGAAATACCTGCTGACGCTGGAGGACCCGGCCTGGAACACGCAACACCTGCAGGCCTACATCAGGGAGATGACGACGCTCAGGCACATGGCCGAGCGTGCATTGGACCACGCCAACGCCCGCCTGGATGCCGAGCAACATCCCGACTGGCCTGTGGCCAGGCCAGCGCCCCCGGCCAGGCCACAGAACACGCGCCACGCACGGCTGCGGGTGATCCGCACGGCCCGCCACAAGACCCTGCTGGTGGATGAGACGCTGCGCGACGGCAAAGCCGTACAGTACGACCCCGTCGCCATGCAGCCGGTGGCCGAATATGAAGCACAAGGCAGCACCTGGGTCGAGCTGCAGCCGCAGCCACGTGCCAGTCAGAAGGCGTTGCGCAGCCTGGGCACCCGCCTGGTGGCCGAAACGGATGACGAAATTGCCCGAGCCAGGCTGTTCGACGACGAACCGAACAGCCTGACGGATGTGCTCGACCATCACATCGAAAGGCTGACGGCCTTGACCAGCCAGCTCGAACGTCAATCCAGCCCGACGTTGCTCGACAACCTGAACGCCGCCATCGAGCGCGTGCAGAAGGAAAAGCACAATCGGCTGAAGGCCATCTACCTGGCCACTCGCCACCCCGACAGCAAGGCGCTGCGCTTTCTGCTGCAGCACAATCTGGTCGAGATCAGGCCCACCGTCACCCGCCGCCCCCTGGGCCAACGGGACTTCCTCGACGTCTATACCCTGTACCGGGCGGAATCGAACAGCAACGCCATCCTCTGGGAGGCTCACTTCCACTACACGCGCCAGGACGCTGCGCCCAGGGACTTCGCCAAGGGGCATCTGAAGTTCGCCACGGCCAAGGTGCGCGACGCCCAGCTGGAGGATGCTCTCAGCCCGCATGAGCGTCTGAAGGTCTACCGCGGCGACCTGACTTACGAGCAGGTCAAGGACCTGATTCCGTTCCCCAGCGCCTGATGCCCGTCAGGCCAGGGCCTTGTCCAGCGCTCGCTCGATCTCGCCCTTGATGGTGCCGCTCATCATCGACAGCATCATGCCGAGCTTGAGCTCTACGCGGATGCTGTCCTCACCGATGTGCACGCTGCCATTGGCGCCGCTGCGCGCCACGTCGACCCGGTCACCGTTCCAGGTGGCCTTGAGGTCGTATTCACGGCTGAGCTTGTCGACCAGCGCTTCGGCCTTGGCGCGGGCGGCATCGCGGCCGAGGGAGTGTTTGCGTTCGACGCTGATCTGGGTCATGCGGGTGTTCCTGGGTTTGTAGACATAATCTGCATTATGCCCGCCCCTGCCACCCGGCACACCCCGCCAAGACAAATCCGCCCGTTCGCCCTAGAATGGGCGGTAATTTTTTTCGGTGAAGCGATATGAACGACCAGCGCAAAGGCGACCACGCCGAACCCACCACCCATTTCGGCTACCAGGACGTCCCTGAAAGCCAGAAGGCGAAGAAAGTCGCCGAAGTGTTCCACTCGGTGGCCGCCAAGTACGACTTGATGAACGACGTGCTCTCCGGCGGCATGCACCGCCTGTGGAAGCGGTTCACCATCGAACTGTCGGGCGTGCGCGCCGGCAGCCGCGTGCTGGACATCGCTGGCGGTACCGGCGACTTGGCCGCCAAGTTCTCGCGTCTTGTAGGGCCGACCGGCCAGGTGGTACTGGCCGACATCAACGATTCGATGCTCAAGGTCGGCCGTGACCGCCTGCTCGACCGTGGCGTGGCCGGCAACATCGAGTTCGTCCAGGCCGACGCCGAAAAGCTGCCGTTCCCGGACAACCACTTCGACTGCGTGACCATCGCCTTCGGCCTGCGCAACGTCACCCACAAGGACCAAGCCATCCGCTCGATGCTGCGTGTGCTCAAGCCAGGCGGGCGCCTGTTGATCCTGGAGTTCTCCAAGCCGACCAACAAACTGATGTCCAAGGCCTACGACGCCTATTCGTTCGCCTTCATGCCGCTGGCCGGCAAGCTGATCACCAATGACTCCGAGAGCTACCGCTACCTCGCTGAGTCGATCCGCATGCACCCCGACCAGGAAACCCTCAAGAGCATGATGGTCGAGGCCGGTTTCGACCGCGTCACCTACCACAACATGACCAGCGGCATCGTTGCCGTGCACCGGGGAATCAAGCCCTGATGCTGCTGGCCGGGCTGCTCGCCAGTGTCGAACATGGCCTGAACCGCGTCCTGCGCATGGACAGCACGGCTTTGCCGCGGCTGGCCGCGCTGGAAGGCAAGGTCATCGAGATCGACTGCCGCCAACCGGCCCTGCAGGTGTTCATCCTGCCCGATGAAGAAGGCCTGATGCTCGCCGCCCACTGGGAAGGCGAGGTCGACTGCAGCCTGCGCGCCCCGGCTGGCAGCCTGGTGCAACTGGCCCTGGCCAGGGACAAGACTGCCGTGCTGCACAGCCCGCAGGTCGAACTGCATGGCGACAGTGCCGTGCTGCTCGACCTGTTCGGCGTGCTGCAGGACCTGGACCTGGACTGGGAACACGAGCTGCAGCGCTGGCTCGGCCCGGTTGCCACGGCCATGCTGGCCGGGCACATCCGCCTGCGCGCACGCTGGACCCGCCAGGGCCTGGCACGCTTCAGCCAGAACCTTTCCGAGTACCTGGCCGAAGAGTCCCGTACCCTGGTCGGCAAGCGCGAAGCTGAAGCTGCCTTCAGCGAACTCGATACCCTGAAGCTCGACACAGAACGCCTCGAGGCCCGCCTCAAGCGCCTCTCCCGATCCCTTGATACCAGCGATAACGCATGAAGCTGCTCGCCGTCCGCCGTCTTTTTCGCATCCAGCGTGTGGTGATCCGCTACCGTCTCGATGACCTGTTGTTCGAACAACCCCTGCTGCCCTGGTGGCTGGCCAGCCTGCGCCTGCTGATGCCATGGCGCTGGCTGCCGCGCAAGCCCTCCGAGCTCAACCGCGGTGCGCGCCTGCGCCTGGCGCTGCAGGACCTGGGGCCGATCTTCATCAAGTTCGGCCAGTTGCTGTCCACCCGCCGCGACCTGCTGCCCACCGACATCGCCGACGAGCTGATGCTGCTGCAGGACCGCGTGCCGCCGTTCGACCCGCAAAAAGCCGTGGCGATGATCGAAGATCAGCTCGGCGCCAAGGTCGGCGAAGTGTTCAGCCGCTTCGACGTCGAGCCGCTGGCCTCGGCCTCGGTCGCCCAGGTGCATGCTGCCCGCCTCAAGAGTGGCGAAGAAGTGGTGGTCAAGGTGGTCCGCCCAGGCCTGAAGCCGGTCATCGCCCAGGACCTGGCGTGGCTGTTCCTGATAGCCAAGGCCGCCGAGCGCGCCTCGGCCGACGCCCGCCGTCTGCACCCGGTGGAAATCGTCGGTGACTACGAAAAGACCATCTACGACGAGCTCGACCTGCTGCGCGAGGCGGCCAACGCCAGCCAGCTGCGGCGCAACTTCGAAGGTTCCGAGCTGATGTACGTGCCCCAGGTGTACTGGGACCTGTGCCGCCCCAAAGTGCTGGTGATGGAGCGTATCTACGGCGTGCCGGTCACCGACATGGCCACCCTGGCCGACCAGCGCACCGACATGAAGATGCTGGCCGAACGTGGCGTCGAGGTGTTCTTCACCCAGGTGTTCCGCGACAGCTTCTTCCACGCCGACATGCACCCGGGCAACATCTTCGTCAGCACGGTCAAGCCGTGGAGCCCTCAGTACATCGCCATCGACTGCGGCATCGTCGGCAGCCTCACCGCCGAGGACCAGGATTACCTGGCACGTAACCTGATCGCCTTCTTCAAGCGCGACTACCGCCGCGTTGCCGAACTGCACATCGACTCGGGCTGGGTGCCGGCGCACACCAAGGTCAATGAATTCGAAGCGGCGATCCGCACCGTGTGCGAGCCGATCTTCGAAAAACCGTTAAAGGATATTTCCTTCGGCCAAGTGCTGATGCGCCTGTTCCAGACCGCCCGGCGCTTCAACATGGAAGTCCAGCCGCAACTGGTGCTGCTGCAAAAGACCCTGCTCAACATCGAAGGCCTGGGCCGCCAGCTGTACCCCGACCTGGACTTGTGGAGCACTGCCAAGCCGTTCCTGGAACGCTGGATGCGCGACCGCATGAGCCCCAAGGCGGTGTTCGGCAACATTCATGGCCAGGTCGAGCAGCTACCGCACCTGGCCGGTATGGCCCGCGACCTGCTCGAACGCCTGTCACAGCCGCATCTGGAAGACCCGCAACTGCCGGAGCGCCGCCGCCAGGGCGACCGCTGGGCACTGCGCCTGCTCGGTGCCGGCCTGCTGGGCGGCGGAGCGGTACTGGCCACCGGCGCCGCCGAGGCCGCCAGCCTGGCCGCGCCTGGCGCTTGGCCGGCATGGCTGATGCTGGCTGCCGGGCTTTACCTGATCGTGCGCCAATAGCCAGCCGCGCTGCTGGCTGGCACACTAGCGCAAAGGGCCCGGCACAGGAGCGGGCCCGCTTTGGAGTCGACGATGAAAGACTGGCTGGACGAGATCAAGTGGAACAGCGATGGCCTGGTACCGGCGATCGCCCAGGACCACAAGACCGGACGCGTGCTGATGATGGCCTGGATGAACCGCGAATCGCTGGCGCTGACTGCCGCCGAGCAACGCGCCATCTACTGGTCGCGTTCCCGTGGCAAGCTGTGGCGCAAGGGCGAAGAGTCCGGCCATGTACAGAAGCTGCATGAAATGCGCCTGGACTGCGATGCCGACGTGATCATCCTGATGGTCGAGCAACTGGGCCATATCGCCTGCCATACCGGCCGCGAAAGCTGCTTCTACCGCGTCTTCGAAGACGGCCAGTGGAAAACCGTCGACCCGGTTCTGAAAGACCCGGATGCCATCTACAGCGCAGGACACTGACATGAGCGACACCCTCAACCGCCTGGCCGAAGTGCTCGAAGAGCGCAAACAAGCGGCTCCCGACAGCTCCTACGTGGCCAGCCTGTACCACAAGGGCCTGAACAAGATCCTCGAAAAACTCGGCGAAGAGTCCGTCGAGACCATCATCGCGGCCAAAGACGCCGCCGTGAGCAAGGATTACAGTGATGTCATCTATGAAACCGCAGATTTGTGGTTCCATAGCCTGGTGATGCTCAGCGCGCTGGGCCAGCATCCGCAAGCCGTGCTTGATGAACTGGAGCGCCGCTTCGGGCTTTCCGGGCATGATGAAAAAGCCTCGCGTCAGCCTTCGGCCTGAGCAAACCGTATTCTAGGAGAGCACCATGGGTATTTTTGACTGGAAACACTGGATCGTCCTGCTGGTCGTCGTGGTCCTGGTCTTCGGCACCAAGAAGCTGAAGAACTTCGGCAGCGACCTGGGCGAGTCGATCAAGGGCTTCCGCAAGGCCATGAGCGAAGAAGAGAACAAGCCGGCCGAGCAGACCCCGCCGCCCGCCCAGCCTGTGCCGCCAGTGCAGAACACTGCCCAGCCGCAGCAAGGCCACACCATCGAGGGCCAGGCCCAGCCGGTCCAAGAGCCGCAGCGGAAAGACTGACCCATGTTCGGCATCAGCTTCAGCGAGCTGCTGCTCGTCGGCCTGGTCGCCCTGCTGGTGCTCGGCCCCGAGCGCCTGCCTGGCGCCGCGCGTACCGCGGGGCTGTGGATCGGGCGGCTGAAACGCAGCTTCAATGCGATCAAGATGGAGGTCGAGCGCGAAATCGGCGCCGACGACATCCGCCGCCAACTGCATAACGAGCACATCCTGCAGATGGAAGAGCAAGCCAAGCGCATCCTCAACCCGCTGACGCCACCCGCGCAGCCGCCGGTCACCACGGCCAGCGTGCAGCCACCTGCCGGGCTCGAAGCCAGGCCGGTCGAGCCATCTGCCGCCCCGGTCACACCTCCTGAACCGCCTCAACCGCCGCGAGCCCCATGAGCGAGAACCCGGAACATGACCAGCCAATGCCGCTGGTTTCGCACCTGACCGAACTACGCACCCGCCTGCTGCGCTGCGTGGCGGTCATTTTCCTGATCTTTGCCGGGCTGTTCTCCTTCGCCCAGCAGATCTACACCCTGGTCTCGGCGCCGCTGCGCGAACACTTGCCGGCCAATGCGACGATGATCGCCACCGACGTTGCCTCGCCGTTCCTGACGCCGTTCAAGCTGACCATGATCGTCTCGCTGTTCCTGGCGATCCCGTTCATCCTCCAGCAGATCTGGGGCTTCATCGCGCCAGGCCTGTACCGCCATGAAAAGCGCATCGCCATTCCGCTGCTGGTGTCGAGCATCCTGCTGTTCTACGCCGGCATGGCTTTCGCCTATTTCCTGGTGTTCCCACTGATGTTCAGCTTCTTCGCCAAAGCCACTCCGGAAGGCGTGGCGATGATGACCGACATCGCCGCCTATCTCGACTTCGTCATGACGCTGTTCTTCGCCTTCGGTGTTGCCTTCGAGATCCCGGTGGCCGTGGTGCTGCTGGTATGGATCGGGGTAGTCGACGTGAAGTACCTGAAGAAGGTCCGCCCGTACGTGATCATCGGCTGCTTCGTGGTCGGCATGATCCTCACCCCGCCGGACATTTTCTCGCAAACACTGCTCGCGGTGCCGATGTGGCTGCTGTTCGAGATCGGCGTGCTGTGTGGCAGCCTGATCCGTAAGCGCAGCCATGCCGACGACGAAGCCACCAACGACCATAACGACCAGCCGCCAGCGACCCAGCCGTGAACCTGTTACTCCTTGAAGAGGCCGACTTCGTCTCGGCCGACCGTGTCGTTCTCGCTGATCGGCGCTTCACCCACATGCAGGAAATTCACCGTGTCGCGGTGGGCGACACGCTGCGCGTGGGCCGTATCAACGGCCTGATGGGCAAGGCCACGGTACTGCGCCTGGACACGCATGAAGCCGAGCTGCAGGTCGCCTTCGACCAGCAGCCACCGGCCAAGCTGCCGCTGACCCTGGTGCTGGCCGTGCCACGCCCGAAGATGCTGCGCCGGCTGTTCCAGACCGTGGCCACGCTGGGTGTACCGCGGCTGATCCTGGTCAACAGCTACAAGGTTGAGAAAAGCTTCTGGCAAACGCCCTTCCTCAACCCTGAGACCATCCGCGAGAACCTGATTCTCGGCCTGGAGCAGGCCCGTGACACGGTGCTGCCCGAGGTCATCATCGAGAAGCGCTTCAAACCGTTCGTCGAAGACCGCCTGCCTGCCATCGCCGACGGCACCCTCGGCCTGGTCGGCCACCCCGGCCCCTACCCGGCCTGCCCACGTGCGGTTGAAGGCCCCGTAACCCTGGCCATCGGCCCCGAAGGCGGCTGGATCCCTTACGAAGTCGACCTGTTGGGCAAGGCTGGCCTGGCCCCCGTGCAGCTGGGTGATCGCATTCTGCGTGTGGAAACCGCCGTCACTGCCCTGCTCTCAAGGATTTTCTGACGAACGGGTCAGCTTTCTCCTATCAAGTTTCCCCGGCGCAAGCCGATGGTGTTGGCAACACTACAATAATCAGTGCTGCCACGTTGCCGGGGAGTCGAACATGTACCAATGGTTTTCCCAATCGCTGGGGAATGTAAGCGTCAATCGCAAGTTGGGGCTGGGCTTCGGCCTGGTGCTGTTGCTGACTCTGGCCATCACTTTTACCGGATGGCAGGGCTTGAACAGCGTGACCGAGCGCGGTGACAAGCTGGGCAACATTTCGGTGATCCACCAGTACACCCAGGAGCTGCGCATCGCCCGCCAGCACTACCAGCGCGACCGCAACGATGCGGCCATCGGCGAGCTGGAAAAGGCCCTGGGCAATCTCGAACGCCAGATCAGCTTCATGCTCGGGCAGATCGAGCAGCCCACTGACCGCCAGCGCCTGCAACAGCAACAGGCCGCCGTCAGCCAGTACCAGCAGGCCTTCAATGACCTCAAGCAGGCCGGCCAGCGCCGCGAGGCTGCTCGCGGTGTGCTGGGTGACAGCGCCGACAAGGCCGTCGAGCTGATCAAGCGGGTGCAGCAGCGCCTGCTGCAGAGCGGTGACATCAGCCAATACCAACCTGCCGTGGAAGTCAGCGCGCTGGTGCAGCAGGCGCGCTTCCAGGTGCGTGGCTACACCTACAGCGGTAACGCTGACTACCAGCAGACGGCGCTGAAGGCCATCGACGAGGCGCTGGCCGAGCTCAAGGCACTGCCAGCCAAGCTGCCAGCGGAATATGCCGCCAGCCTCGACGACTCAGCCACCGCGCTGGCCGCTTACCGCGATGCGGTAACCCAGTTCGGCAATGCCCAAAACGCCAGCGAGCAGGCGCTACAGCACATGGCAGACCAAGGCACGCTGCTGTTGCAGACCAGTGAGGCAATGACCGTTTCGCAGACCGCAGTGCGCGACGCGGGCACTGCTCAGGCCAAAGTCATGCTCGGCGGCGCCACGGCCCTGGCCCTGGTACTGGGCCTGCTCGCGGCCTGGGCCATTACCCGGCAGATCATCATCCCCCTGCGCCAGACCCTGGCTGCCGCCGAGCGCGTGGCCAACGGCGACCTGCGCCAGGACCTGCTTTCGACCCGCCGCGACGAACTCGGCCAGCTGCAAGCCAGCATGCAACGCATGACCCAGGGCCTGCGCGAGCTTATCGGCGGCATCGGCGATGGCGTCACGCAGATTGCCAGCGCCGCCGAGGAGCTGTCGGCGGTCACCGAGCAGACCAGCAGCGGGGTCAACAATCAGAAAGTCGAGACCGATCAGGTAGCGACCGCCATGAATGAAATGGCTGCCACCGTGCATGAGGTTGCCCGCAATGCCGAGCAGGCTTCTGAAGCCGCAGCAATGGCCGACCAGCAGGCGCGCGAGGGCGATCGCGTGGTCGGCGAGGCCGTCGCGCAGATCGAGCGCCTGGCCAGCGAAGTGGTCAACTCCAGCGAAGCGATGAACCAGCTCAAGGCCGAAAGCGACAAGATCGGCAGCGTACTCGACGTGATCAAGTCGGTGGCCCAACAGACCAACCTGCTGGCGCTCAACGCCGCCATCGAAGCAGCACGTGCGGGAGAGGCCGGGCGTGGCTTTGCGGTGGTCGCTGACGAGGTGCGCAGCCTGGCCCAGCGCACCCAGCAATCCACCGAGGAAATCGAAGAGCTGATCGCCGGCCTGCAAAGCGGCACTCAGCGCGTGGCCAGCGTGATGGATGCCAGTCGCCAACTGACCGACAGCAGCGTCGAACTGACCCGCCGCGCCGGCAGCTCGCTGGAAACCATCACCCACACGGTGTCGTCGATCCAGGCCATGAACCAGCAGATCGCCACCGCCGCCGAACAGCAGAGTGCCACCGCCGAAGAGATCAACCGTAGCGTGATGAATGTGCGCGACATCTCCGACCAGACCTCGGCGGCGAGCGAGGAAACGGCCAGTTCCAGCGTCGAGCTGGCGCGCCTGGGCACCCACCTGCAAGGGTTGGTCGGGCGATTCAGGCTCTGATGCCCCATTACTCGTGCTGAATTTTCCTACATAACTTTCAGGTCAAGTCCTACAAGCTCTCTGCCGATTGGCAGGGATGGGATGCCGGCACTACGCCAGCATCCCATCCCCACCAACTGGACGGAGACTTGCCATGTTCGGCTACCTCAATCACAGGCTCGGCAATATCAGCGTCGGCGCCAAGCTCGCCCTGGGCTTCGCCGTGGTCCTCGCGCTTACCCTGGCCACCACGGTCAGCGGCTGGCGCGCCCTGGACGGCGCCATTACCCGCTCGGAACAACTCAGTGAGATCGGCCGGATCAATGATCTGGTCAAGGACCTGCGCGCCGAGCGCATCACCTACCGAGTGCTGGCGGACGACGCCAGCAAGGCGCAGATCGCCGGCATCCTGCAGCAGCTCGATGCCATGCTGACCACGCTTCAGCAGCGCAGCAACGTCGATGAGTCACGCCAGATGCTGACCCAGAAACTGCAAATGCTGCAGCGCCTGCGCGATACCTTCACCACCCTGCAACGCAGCGTCGACGAGCGCCGCGCAGTACGCGCGGCGATGCAGGCCCAAGAGCAGAAGCTCAACGACGTCATCGACGACCTGCAGACCCAGGCCCTGCTGAAGATGCCCGCCGACAGCCAGGGCGGCGTGCTTGGCCTGATGGATAACCTTAGCCGCCAGGTCGACACCGCCAATCAGCAAAGCCTGGTGCCGGCATACACCTTCTCGCCCCTTGAGGACTTCGCCAAGGTTGGCGATGTCGCACTGAATGCCGCCGATACCAGCCTCGGCCAGCTGCTCAAGGGCCTTGCGCCACTGGGCCTGCCACGTACGCTGACGGAACAGCCTGGCATCGAACTGGGCAAGTACCGCAGCAGCCTGGAGCAGTACCGCCAAACGGCGCTGCGGGTCGAGCAGTTGCAGAACGAAATGGAACAGATGGGCACCGAGCTCAGGGCCGTCAGCCTGGAGCTGAGCCAACGGAAGGTCGAGCAACGCGACAGCGAAGCCGTGGCGGCCCGCTCCTTGCTCACCAGCGTGGCGCTGCTGGCCCTGATTGTGGGCATCCTTGCCGGCTGGTTGATAACCCTGCAGATCACCCAACCGCTGCGCCAGACGCTGGCCTTGGCCGCGAGTATTGCCAAAGGCGACCTTAGCCAGCTCGAGCCGGTGCAACGCCGCGACGAAATGGGGCAGCTGCAGACCCGCATGAGTGAAATGACCGCCAGCCTGCGCGATCTGATCGGCGGTATCGACCAGGGCGTCGGCCAGCTGTCCCAGGCTGCGTCGCAGCTGGCAGCCAGCAGTGAGGACACCAAACTGCGCATCAACCAGCAGCGCGAGGAAACCGACCAGGTCGCCACTGCCATGAACCAGATGAGCGCCACGGTGCAGGAGGTGGCGCAAAACGCCGAGCAAGCGTCACTGGCGGCCACCAATGCCGACCAGCAGGCGCAACTGGGTGACCAGGTGGTAGGCGAAGCCATTGGCCGTATCGAACAGCTGGCGGGGCAGATGGACCATTGCCTGGCCGCCATGCAGCACCTGGCCGGCGAGAGCCAGCGTATCGGCAGCATTCTCGATGTGATCAAGTCGGTGTCGGAGCAGACCAACCTGCTGGCGCTGAACGCGGCGATCGAAGCCGCCCGGGCGGGTGAAGCGGGCCGTGGTTTTGCCGTGGTTGCCGATGAGGTACGCGGGCTGGCGCAGCGCACCCAGCAATCCACCGAGGAAATCGAGCAGCTGATCGACAGCCTGCACAGCGGTACTGACGAGGTCACCAGCCTGCTCGACGACAGCAAGCGCCTGACCGAGCAGAGCGTTGAGCTGAGCCGCAGGGCCGGGCAGGCCTTGGGGCAGATCACCGACACGGTGTCGAGCATCCAGGGGATGAATCAGCAGATCGCCACGGCCAGCGAGGAACAGAGCGTGGTGGCCGAGCAGATCAACCGCAGCGTGATCAGTGTGAGGGATGTGTCGGACCAGACCAGCACGGCCAGTGAACAGACGGCGGCTTCGAGTGGGGAGCTGGAGCAATTAGGACGGAAATTGCGCGGGATGGTGGGGCGGTTCAACCTTTGATACCGGGTCGCTTGCTTCGCAGGTGAACCCGCTCCCACAGGTACTGTGCTGCCCTTGCGGCAGTGCAGATCCCTGTAGGAGCGGATTCATCCGCGATGAATCCACCGCGGCTACAGCACCTGGCGCAGGAAGGCCTGAGCGCGCGGGTCCTTAGGCGAGGCAAAGAACTCAGCCGGCGCCGAATCTTCCAGCAGCTTGCCGTGATCGAAGAACAGCACCCGGTCGGCCACTTCGCGGGCAAAGCCCATTTCGTGGGTAACGCAGACCATGGTCATGCCTTCCTGGGCCAGGGTCTTCATCACGTCCAGCACCTCGCCGACCATTTCCGGGTCGAGCGCCGAGGTAGGCTCGTCGAACAGCATCACCTTCGGGTCCATCGCCAGCGCACGGGCAATCGCCACCCGCTGCTGCTGGCCACCGGAAAGGCGCGACGGGTACTCGTTGGCCTTCTGCGCAATGCCGACCTTCTCCAGCAACGCCCGCGCCTTGGCCTCACGCTCGGCCTTGTTGCGCTTGCGCACCACCTTCTGCGCCAGGCACAGGTTTTCCAGCACGGTCATGTGCGGGAACAGGTTGAAGTGCTGGAACACCATGCCGACTTCGCGGCGGTAAGCGTTGATGTCGGTCTTCGGATCAGCCAGTTGCAGGCCATCGATGGCCACATGGCCCTGGTCGAAATGCTCCAGGCCATTGAGGCAGCGCAGGAAGGTCGACTTGCCCGAACCCGACGGGCCGAGCACCACCACCACTTCGCCCTTGGCGACCTGGGTGGTGACGTTATCCACAGCCCGCACCACATGGCCACGGGTATCGAAGACTTTCAGCAGGTCACGGACTTCAATCACTTTGCGCAAGCCTCCGCTCGAGCCGGCTGGCGATGTGCGACAGCGGCAGGTTGATCAGCAGGTACAGGCCTGCCACGCAGAACCAGATCTCGAAGGTCGAGAACGACGTGGTAATGGCCTCGCGGCCGCTCTTGGTCAGCTCGGTGATGGCGATCACCGACACCAGCGAGGTGTCCTTGACCAGGCTGATGAACTGCCCGGCCAGCGGTGGCAGCACGCGCTTGAACGCCTGCGGCAGGATCACGTGGCGCATCGACTGGCCCGCGTTCAGGCCCAGCGAGCGAGCCGCCTCGTTCTGGCCCTTGGCAATGGACTGCACGCCGGCACGGACGATTTCCGCGACATAGGCGCCGGTGAACAGCGCGAGCGCGGCCACCCCGGCGAACTCGCGGGACAGGTTGAGCACGGTGCCGATGAAGAAGTAGAAGATGAAGATCTGCACCAGCAGCGGTGTGCCGCGCACCAATTCGACGTAAACGGTCGACAGGTCGCGCAGGGTCGGGTTGTTCGACAACCGGCACAGGCCGGCGAACAGGCCGATCACCAGGCCCAGCGCACCGGACACCACCGAGATCCACAAGGTGGTCCACAAGCCCCAGGCCAGCGGGCCGGCTGCCCAGTGCCGGGTTACGCCAATCGGGTCGCCTTCGGCGACATCGTCGCCACGGCTCAGTTGCAGGCTGTCCTTGGCCACGTCGAGCACTTGCTCGGCGCCGCTCTCGTCCTTGAGCGTGACGCGGGCGTTATCGCCGGAGATGACGATTTCCTGCACGGTACCGTTACTGGCTGCGCGCTGGATTTCCTCGGCCTTGTAGGCGAAATACTGCGGTACGCGGTTCCAGCGCCACTCGTAGGAAATCATCGAGGTGGCCATGTACAGGCTGAACGCCAGGCCCACCAGGACCAGGGCGGTCAAGCCATGCCAGGGCCACTGGGCTTTCTTGTGTTTGATCACGTGGGGTACTTCCGTAAATGCGAACGCGCAGGGTTTGCCTGCGCGTCGGGGTCATAAAGCCGGGCTTGTGGCCTGGGCCTTATTCCATTTCCTTCAGCCAATCCTTGTTCTTGAACCACTTGTCGTGAATACGATCGTAGGTCCCGTCATGCTTGATCTGGTGCAGGAAGTTGTTGATGAAGTTGATGCTGTCGTAGTCGCCTTTCTTCAGGCCGAAGGCCAGCGGCTCGTAGGTGAAGGGCTCTTCGAGGAACAGCAATTTGCCGGCACCGGCCTTCTCCACCGCCACCACGTTGTACGGCGCGTCGTAGACGAAGGCGTCAGCCTTGCCGTTGACCACGTCCATCACCGCTTCCTGCTCGTTGTCGTAGCCGTGGTACTTGGCTTTGCCGATCAGCTTCTTGGAAACCATCTCGCCGGTGGTACCGAGCTTGGAGGTCAGGCGGTACTTCTCGTTGTTAAGGTCCTTGTACGACTTGATCTCGCCCGCCAGCTCCTTGCGGATCAGCAGGGTCTGGCCAACCACGATGAAGGGTTCGCTGAAGTTCAGGCGCAGGTTGCGTTCCTGGGTCAGGGTCATGCCGCTGCCGATCATGTCGAACTTGTCGGTCAGCAGGGCCGGGATGATGCCGTCATAAGCAGTGGAAACAGCCTCGAACTTCACACCCATGGATTTGGCCATGGCTTTGAGGATATCGACTTCGAAGCCGATGATCTCGCCGCGCTTGTTGGTCATCTGGAACGGCATGTAGGTTGGGTCCATGCCCACCCGCAGGGTGCCGCGCTTGACCGCGTCATCGATGGCGCCGGCCTGGGCCGCAGTTACGGCGACCAGGGCGGTAACACCGACCAGCAGTCGCGACAGGTATTTCTTGATCATCACCAAGTCCCCTAGCAAGTAAAGAAGCGAATCTTATTGTCTTGGCACGGCCGTACCGGCCGATGCGGATTATCGGAGAGGGATGCTAACGCATGGCGGCGCTCGGACCTAGAGCCGGGGGGGACTTTGTTGGCCAAAAAAAAAATCGCGGGTAAATCCGCTCCTGGCCGGAGCGGATTTCCCCGCGATTGCGATCGATCAGGCGCCGACGAGTGCCGGCTGGCCTTCATTCTCCGGATGCAGCGGCAGCAACGGCGAATGCGGGTCGTTGTTGATCGAGGCACGCCACACATCGATCCACGCCGCATTGTGCTCTGCCCAGACCTTTTCGTGCAGGCGGCTCAAGGCGACCGGGTCGCTGAGCAAGGCCAGGCGGGTATTGAGGTCCAGCCCTTTCGGCCCGACCTCGAGCGCCTTGGCCACGCGCTCGGCACGCATTGCCTCGATCGGCGCGGCCTGACCGTGACGGGCAGTGGCCATAGCGCAGGCCAGGGCATTCTGCCGTGGGTCGACCACCGCACGCACGAAACCGTCATGCAGGGCATGCCAGCGGTTCTCGTGGGTGTATTGGTCGGTGGCCAGCAGCTCCTGCGGCGTCGCGTACTCCTCGGGAATGAGGAACAGCTTCTCGTCCTTGGCCGCCAGGCCCAGGCGCGTGCGACTGGAGATGACCGAGACCGGGATCGACAGCACCAGCGAGCCGACGATCGGCGCCAGCCACCACAGGAAGCTCGGGTTCAGCCAGGCCACCAGCCCGGCCCAGGCGAAGCCCAGCAGGGTCTGCGGACCGTGACGGCGCAGCGCTTCGCTCCAGGGGGTGGAGTCGTCGTCACGCTGCGGCGAGTTCCAGGTCGCTGCCCAGCCGAGGAACGCAGCCAGCACGAAGCGGGTGTGGAAGATCATCCGCACCGGCGCCAGCAGCATGGAGAACAGCATCTCCATCAGCATCGACAGGGTGACCTTGATGCGCCCGCCGAACTCGACGGCGCCCTTGGCCCAGATCAGGATGACGCTGAGCAACTTGGGCAGGAACAGCAGCACGATGGTAGTGGAGAACAGCGCCACGGCCTTCTCCGGGTGCCACTGCGGCCACAGCGGATAGAGCTGGTACGGCTCGATGAAGTACTGCGGCTCCATCAACGTGTTGGTCGCCAGCAATGCCGTCGACAGCACCAGGAACAGGAACCACAACGGCGCCGACAGGTAAGACATCACGCCGGTGAGGAACACCGCACGGTGCACCGGGTGCATGCCCTTGACCAGGAACAGGCGGAAGTTCATCAGGTTGCCGTGGCACCAACGGCGGTCGCGCTTGAGCTCGTCGAGCAGGTTCGGCGGCAACTCTTCGTAGCTGCCCGGCAGGTCATAGGCAATCCACACGCCCCAGCCGGCGCGGCGCATCAGCGCGGCTTCGACGAAGTCGTGGGAGAGAATGGCCCCGGCGAACGCGCCCTTGCCCGGCAACGGCGCCAGGGCGCAGTGCTCGATGAACGGCTTCATGCGGATGATCGCGTTATGGCCCCAGTAGTGCGACTCGCCCAGCTGCCAGAAGTGCAGGCCGGCGGTGAACAACGGGCCGTACACGCGGGTGGCAAACTGCTGCATGCGCGCATACAGGGTGTCCATGCCCGAGGCTTTTGGCCCGGTCTGGATGATGCCGGCGTCCGGGTTGGCCTCCATCAGGCGTACCAGGCTGCTCAGGCACTCGCCACTCATGACGCTGTCGGCGTCGAGCACGACCATGTACTTGTACTCGCCACCCCAGCGACGGCAGAAGTCGTCGAGGTTGCCGCTCTTGCGCTTCACACGGCGACGGCGGCGGCGGTAGAAGATACGGCCGAAGCCCTTGGTCTCGCGGCACACGTCCAGCCAGGCCTGTTGCTCGGCCACGGCGATGTCGGTGTCGTTGGTGTCGCTGAGCACGAAGAAGTCGAAACGGTCGAGGTTGCCGCTGGCCGCCACCGACTCGAAGGTCGCCCGCAGGCCTGCGAACACGCGCGGCACGTCTTCGTTGCAGATCGGCATCACCAGCGCGGTACGCGCCTCGGGGGCAATCGGCTCGTTGCCGGCACTGCTACCCGAAATCTTGTACTTGTCACGCCCGGTGAGCAGCTCAAGGAAGCCCATCAGCGCGGTCCAGAAACCTGCCGATACCCAGCAGAAAAGGATACCGAACAGCACCAGGATGGACGTCTGCAAGGCATACGGCCAGACCTGCACCACGGTGTCCCACAGCGGCTGGTTGACGATTTCGTTGAGGTCGACGAACGACCAGCCCTGGTACGGCAGGATGCCCTTCATGTACCAGCCGGCGACGATGGTCTGGCCAATCATGAGGGCGAGCAGGATGTAGCGGCGGATCGAGCCAACCGTGCGCCAACGCGCTGGCGGCAGCTCGCGCTTGGGCGGCTGCGGGGCGTTGGGGCGGCCGGTCATGCGCCGCCACAGGCGGATCAGTACGTTGGTGCGCCATGGCTCGGGCACGACCTTGGTGCGCTTGATCGGCGGTGCAATCTTCAGGCACAGGCGGCCGCTGCCGTCGACACCGAGCATCTCGGCGTCTTCCAGCTCGGCGGCGCTGCCCACGGTCAGGCGCGGGCCGACCGAGGCCTGAACGGCCTCGGTGGTGTTGGCGGCCGGGTTGGCCGCCAAACGTTGGTGCAGCTCACTGAACGAAGTGCAGCTGGCGAGTTCCGCGCGCTGCTCATCGCTCAGTGGGAGGTGGGCCAGGTATTCGCCAAGCGATTCCGGCCTTGCGCTTGAGTTACTCATCGGCAGGCAACTGATAGCTCCAGGTCTCGGTCAGCACTTTTTCAGTGGTGGCCGGGGTCCCGTTGGTGGGCGCCGCATCGGCGGCAGGTTGTTCGGCCTTGGCTGGTTCCGCCTTGGCGGTCTTCTCATGTTTGGCGTGCTTGGCCGCGGCCTTATCCTGCTTGGTTTCAGCAGCAGGCTTGGCCGGCTCGACCGGTACGTCACGCACCAGCGCAGCGCGCATTTCGGTGGACTTGTTGGCTTCCTTGACCTTCAGCCGCAGGGTCAGGCGCCAGCCCTTGGTCTCCGGGTTATAGCGCAGATTGTTCTCGACCACCTCGGCATTGTCGCCAACGCTGATCTGGCTGCGCACCGGGGTGTCTTCCGGCAAAGCGGCCAGGGCCGGGCCGGCGAAGTCGACCAGGAAGGCGACACTGCCGTCTGGCTGGCGGATCAGGTTGGACTGTTTGACGTCACCGGTGGAGCGCAGGGTCTGCTTGACCGAGCCCAGGTCAGGGGCCTGGAACTGCTGCTCGTCGATGGTCCAGTGCAGACGGTAGGCGTATTCGAACGGCTTGCCTGGCTCAGGCAGCTTCTCCGGGCTCCAGAAGGCAACGATGTTGTCGTTGGTTTCGTCGGCAGTCGGGATCTCGACCAGGTCGACGGTACCCTTGCCCCAGTCACCTTTCGGCTCGATCCAGGCACTTGGGCGCTTCTGGTAGTTGTCGTCGAGGTCTTCGAAGTCGCTGAAGGCGCGCTGACGCTGCATCAGGCCGAAACCACGCGGGTTCTCGACGCTGAAGTTGCTCACGGCCAGGTGTTTCGGGTTGTTCAGCGGGCGCCACAGCCACTCGCCGTTACCGGCATGGATCGACAGGCCTTCGGAGTCATGCAGGGCCGGGCGATAGTTCAGCACCTTGGACGGCTGGTTGGGGCCGAACAGGAACATGCTGGTCAGCGGGGCGATACCCAGGCGGCTGACCTGGTCACGCAGGAACACGCGCGACTGCACGTCGACCACGGTGTCGGTGCCCGGACGCAGGATCAGCTTGTAGGCACCCGTGGAGCGTGGCGAATCCAGCAGGGCGTAGATCACCAGGTGCTTGTCGGCCGGCTTGGGCTTCTCGACCCAGAACTCGGTGAAGCGCGGGAATTCTTCGCCCGATGGCAGCGCGGTGTCGATGGCCAGGCCACGGGCCGACAGGCCGTATACATGGCCCTTGCCGACCACGCGGAAGTAGCTGGCCCCCAGCAGGGTCATGATCTCGTCCTGCTTGTCGGCCTTGTTGATCGGGTAGAGCACACGGAAACCGGCGTAACCGAGGTTCTTGACGGTTTCCGGGTCGTGCGGCACGTCACCGAACTCGAAGCGGCTCGGGTCGTACTTGATTTCCTCGACATTGGTGGCGGTGATCTCGTTGATCTTCACCGGGGTGTCGAAGTGCATGCCCTGGTGGTAGAAGGACAGCTTGAACGGGGTCTTGTCCTTGGCCCACTCGGCCTTTTCCTGCAGGAAGTGGATCTTCTGGTAGTCCGCGAACTTCATGTCGCGGAACGCAGCCGGCAGATTGCTCTTCGGTGCTTCGTATTTCTGGCCGGCCAGATCCTTTGCCTTGGCTGCAACATCGTCAAGATTGAATGCCCACAGCTGGCCCGCGCTCATCAGGCCGACCAGTGCCACACTGGCCATCAGGGCCTTGCGCAGCCCGGTGCCGGGGATTCTTGATGCTTTTTGGGGACTAACAATCACGAGCAACCCTCGCCGAAAACAGATCATGAAACCAACGGCCAGCGACAAATGCCGGGTTGGCGAGCACTGTTCGGACCCCATAAGGGCCTAATGATTCCCCAAACGGGTCCAGACAATGCTCGAGTCAGAGTGAAACGAACCTGCGAACGCAGGCTCACGCAGCGCGCGATTATCCAGCAGGATGCGTCACAACGCATCAGTGTGGACTAACTATTTATCGTACAAAACCCCTTGTTTTCCTATAAACAAAGGGTTTTTCGACTTCATATTTGTAACAAGAATGTCACTGGGCCATCATTGACGAGGTGCACCTGCATGTCTGCGCCGAAGCGCCCGCTCGCCACATCGGCATGCTGGCCGCGCGCCTTGCTCAAAAGATAGTCGAACAATTCGGCCCCGAGTGCCGGTGGCGCGGCGGTCGAGAAGCTCGGGCGCATGCCGTTGCGGGTATCAGCCGCCAGGGTGAACTGGGAGACCAGCAGCAAGCCGCCACCGACATCCTTGAGCGACAGGTTCATCTTGCCCTGATCGTCGCTGAACACCCGGTAGTTCAGCAGCTTGTGCAACAGCTTGTCGGCATGTTCACGCGTATCTTCAGGCTCGACAGCCACCAACACCAGCAATCCCTGGTCAATGGCACCGACAATCTCCCCGCCGACCTCCACGCGTGCGCCACGCACACGCTGCAGCAAGCCCCTCATGCTTCTTCCAGCGGCAAGTCGAGCAGCCGGCGCGCCATCTGGTCGGCCGCGCGCACCAGGGCATCGGTGATACCTGGCTCGGAGGCGGCATGCCCGGCGTCGCGGATCACCTTCAGCTCGCTGTTCGGCCAGGCCTGGTGCAGCGCCCAGGCGTTGTCCAGCGGGCAGATCACGTCGTAGCGGCCATGCACGATCACCGCCGGCAGGTGGGCGATCTTCGGCATGTCGCGAATCAGCTGGTCTGGCTCCAGGAACGCATTGTTCATGAAGTAGTGGCATTCGATGCGGGCGATCGACAGCGCGCGCTGGGGCTCGGAGAAGCGGTCGACCACCAGCGGGTTCGGGCGCAGCGTGGCGGTGCGGCCTTCCCAGGTGGACCAGGCCTTGGCCGCATGCATCTGGGCGATCTGGTCGTTGCCGGTCAGGCGCTTGTGGAAGGCCTTGACCAGGTCACCGCGCTCTTCCGCTGGGATCGGCGCGATGTAGTCCTGCCAGTAGTCCGGAAACATGCGGCTGGCACCTGCCTGGTAGAACCACTCGATTTCCTGTGGTCGGCACAGGAAGATGCCGCGCAGGATCAGGCCGTGCACGCGCTCGGGGTGGGTCTGGGCGTAGGCCAGGGCCAGGGTCGAGCCCCAGGAGCCGCCGAACAGCACCCATTTGTCGATCCCCAGATGCTGGCGGATGCGCTCCAGGTCCTCGACCAGGTGCCAGGTGGTGTTGTTCTCCAGGCTCGCGTGCGGCGTGGAGCGCCCACAACCGCGCTGGTCGAAGGTGATGATGCGGTACAGGTTGGGGTCGAAGTAGCAACGGCTCTGGGCATCACAGCCTGCGCCAGGGCCGCCGTGGATGAATACCACAGGCAGACCTTCCGGCGAGCCGCTTTCATCGACATACAACACATGCGGCGCTTCCACGGCCAGATCATGCCGGGCGTAGGGTTTGATCTGCGGGTACAGGGTCTGCATTGCGCACTCCGTGTGAGGTTTGGGTCGGCCGAGGGCCATCATAAACCTGAATTGCGCTTTGAGCATGTGTCTGCGGCGAGATCATGTTATGTGCTTGCGCGGTATGGGGACTGTCAGATTTTTTGTGTGCGGGCCGGTAACGGCCTGCCGTTAGGCAGGCCCTGATTTTCACCAGGTCGGCCTGATGAACCGATCTCCGTACAGAACCGCAAATT
>NZ_JBDJMM010000024.1:0-102787 GCF_039673865.1 Pseudomonas sp. TWI628
TGCCTACGCCCACGCCCTGCCGGAAAACGTCGCGCCACTGATCAAAGAGCTGGCAGCCGGCTACAGCCATGTGCTGGCCCCGGCCACCACCAACGGCAAGAACATCCTGCCGCGCGTTGCCGCGCTGCTGGACGTGGACCAGATCTCCGAGATCATCTCGGTCGAGTCCGCCGATACCTTCAAGCGCCCGATCTACGCCGGTAACGCCATTGCCACCGTGCAATCGAGCGCTGCGGTCAAGGTCATCACCGTGCGCACCACTGGCTTCGATGCCGTGGCCGCCGAAGGTGGTTCGGCCGCTGTCGAAGCGGTAGCTGCTGCGCACAACGCTGGCATCTCGGCCTTCGTTGGCGAAGAACTGGCCAAGTCCGACCGCCCAGAGCTGACCGCTGCCAAGATCGTCGTTTCCGGCGGCCGCGGCATGGGCAACGGTGACAACTTCAAGCACCTGTACAGCCTGGCCGACAAGCTTGGCGCTGCCGTCGGTGCCTCGCGCGCTGCGGTGGACGCAGGCTTCGTGCCGAACGACATGCAGGTCGGCCAGACCGGCAAGATCGTTGCGCCACAGCTGTACATCGCCGTCGGTATCTCCGGCGCGATCCAGCACCTGGCCGGCATGAAGGATTCCAAAGTGATCGTGGCGATCAACAAGGACGAAGAAGCGCCGATCTTCCAGGTAGCGGACTACGGCCTGGTTGCCGACCTCTTCGAGGCCGTTCCAGAGCTGGAAAAGCTGGTCTGATCCGCCTGCTTCACTTATAAAGAAGCCCGGCCCTCGCACTGAGGGCCGGGCTTTTTTTGTTGCCGGGCAAGGAGTGAAGGATGGTGTTGCGCGAAGCGGGCAGGGTGCTGGCATGCATGGTGGCGTTGCTCTCGCCGGTGGTGATGGCGGCAGGCAAGTGCGAGCGGCTGGTGGCAACTGGCAGCCCGGACGCACCGCCGTACTCCTGGCAGGACCCGAAAGACCCGAAACACCTGATCGGCGCCAATGTCGACCTGTTGCGCCAGGTCCTCGGCGAATTGGGCGTGAAAGTCGAGGTGCTCAGTGCCGGTCGGCGCGATCAGGCGCTGGAGGAGGTGCGCAGTGGGCGCATGGACGTGCTGCTCGACACCCCCATGCAGGTGGAGCAACTGACGGCGCTGGATTACATCCACCCAGCCTTGCAGCTCAATGAGTACCTGGTCTGGACGCGCCATGACGCGACGCTGGAGTTCGACGGCCCGGCCGACCTGGCCAAGTACCAGGGCAGCCTGTCCGAGCGTGCGCGCCTGACCCCGGCATTCACTGCCTTCGCCAAGGCCCAGCTGAAGCTGGTGCCAGCGCAGAACCTCACCCAGGCCTTCCAGAAACTGGTGCTGGGCCAGGTCGATTATGTATTGGCCGGGCGTTACTCGGGCATGGCCATGACCCAAGGCCTGGGCATGAGCAACAACCTCATCGCCCGCGGCTTGCCGGTTGACCGCCCAGGCCTGTACCTGGCCGTGTCGCACAATTCGGCCTGCAATGACGCCTGGTTGCGTGGGCAATTGTCGAAAAAGCTGACAGAATTGCCGATCTCCGGTGCGTCCGAAGCCGTGCTGCAACGTAATGTCGAGCGTTGGAAAGCGCAGATGCAAGTGCAGGCGGACGCCCCAAAACATTAGGAAGAGTGCGTGAGAACCCAATCCCTTATCCTGGCCGTGGCCATGCTCGGCCTGGCTGGCTGCGCCAACGACCCGGCGCCCAATGAGCAGATGCGAATTTCCGAGCAGGCGCTGGAGCAGGCCAAGGCAGTCGGTGCCACCGACCAGGTCGAGGCGCTGAAGCTGGCCGAAGACAAGTTCGCCCGGGCCAAGACCAACATGCTGACCGAAGACTACCGCGACGCCCGCATGCGTGCCGAACAGGCCGAGCTGGATGCCCGCCTGGCCGAGGCGCAGGTGCTGAACCAGAAGAGCGAAGAGCAGCTTCAGTTGCTGCAGACACGGGTCAAGCGCCTGCGCAAGCAACTGGAGGTGCAGCCATGATGCGCCTCAATGCGAAAGCCGCGCTGGCGCTGTTGGTGCTGACGGCTGGCTTGCAGGGTTGTGCCAGTCAGCGCAGTTCGGCGGCGCTGGATGACGCGACCGCGGCCTTCCAGAAGGTCAAGGACGATGCCGACGTGCTGCGCAGCGCCCCGCGTGACGTGATCCGTGCCGGTGAGTCGCTGTCCCGTGCCGAGCGCCTTTCTGGCTACATCGGTACCGGCAGCGACGTGCGCCATTATGCCTACCTGAGCCAGCGCTACAGCGAGATTGCCAGCGAGCATGCCAAGCTGGCGCTGAGCGAGGAGCGTCGGGCCAAGCTCGACCTCGAACGCCAGCGTCTGCAACTGGCCCTGCGTGAGGCCAAGCTGGCCAGTGTGCAGCAGCAGGGCAAATGGGTAGAGAGCCAGATTGCCGCGCTGGCCTCGGAGCAGACCGATCGAGGCCTGGTGATGACCCTGAGCGATGTGCTGTTCGACACCGGCAGTGCCGACCTGAAGAACTCGGCCAGCCGCACCGTGCTCAAGCTGGTGCAGTTCCTCCAGCTTAATCCGCGTCGCGTGGTGCGGATCGAAGGCTATACCGACAGCACGGGTACGCCTGAGGACAATCTCACGCTGTCACGCGATCGTGCCCAGTCGGTGGCTGACATGCTGGTTGACCTGGGCATCGATGAAAAGCGCCTGCAGGTCGAAGGCTATGGCGACCAGTATCCGATCGAGGCCAATGCTTCAGAGCGGGGCAGGGCGCAGAATCGCCGCGTGGAAATCGTGTTCTCCGACGACAAGGGGCGACTCGCACCTGCGCGCTGAAGTCATTGAAGAAGGGGCTGTGAAGCAGCCCCGCTTTTCGTCGGTCTGCACGGATTAATCGTTTCGACCGGTGTCACGTAGCTGTATTGTTGATTGGCCTGCAATCTGTCCCAGTACACTTTGCAACTGTTACGGTATGCTCTACCGTCAACGAGTCGTACAAGAATAACGTGCCGCGTGTCGAGATTTCGCCATGACCAACCTGCTGTTGTACCAGCGTATCGCCCAGCAACTGGCCGATGACATCCGTCGCGGTGTCTACCAGCCAGGCGAGCGCGTACCGTCTGTGCGCAAGATGAGCGCCCAGCTCAACGTCAGCCATGCCACGGTGTTGCAGGCCTACGCCAATCTCGAGGATCAGGGGCTGATCCGTGCCCGGCCACAGTCGGGCTACTACGTGCATCAGACGCCCGCCCTGACCGCGCAGACGCCGGATATCGCCCGGGTCGAGCGCCCCGGTCTGGTCACCCGTGCCAGCATCATCCAGCAGGTGTTGACCGAGGCGCGTCGCGATGGCGTGTTCCCGTTCGGCGCCGCTGTGCCGCACGTCGACTATCTGCCAGTGCGTGCCCTGCACCAGCAGATCGCCAAGGTCACTCGCTTTCACAGCCCGCGTGCCTTCAGCTACATGTTCAGCCCTGGTTTCGAGCCACTGCGCCGGCAGATCGCGATCCGCATGCGTGACGCTGGTGTGCTGGTCGACCCGCGTGAGGTGATCGTCACCCATGGCTGTGTCGATGCCCTGCAGATGTCGCTGCGGGTGCTGACCCGCCCGGGTGACCTGATCGCGGCCGAGTCGCCGACCTATTACGGGCTCCTGCAGTTGGCGGACCTGCTGGGGTTGAAGGTGATCGAGATCCCCAGTGACCCGTCTACCGGCATCAGCCTTGAAGCTTTGCAGCTGGCCGCCAACCAGTGGTCGATCAAGGCCTTGGTGCTGACCACACGCCTTAGCAATCCACTGGGCGGCACCGTGCCTGAAGAGCGTCAGAAGCAACTGTTGCGCCTGGCGTCGGACTTCGATATCCAGATCGTCGAGGACGACATCTACGGCGAGTTGATGTTCGAGCAGGGCAAGACCAAGGCGCTCAAGGCCTTCGACCGGCTGGACCGGGTTATCTATTGTTCCAGCTTTTCCAAGACCCTTTCACCCGGCGTGCGGGTCGGCTGGATGGTGGCGGGGCGTTATCAGGATGAAATCCAGCGCCTGCAGACCTTCACCACCCACTCGGCGTGCAGCGTGACGCAGATGGGCGTGGCTGCGTACCTGGAGAACGGTGGCTACGACCGGCATCTGCGCTATATCCGCCAGGAGTATCGCAAGAACCTCAGTGCCTACCAACTGGCGGTACAGCAGCACTTCCCGGAAGGGACCCAGATGACCCGGCCGACCGGCGGTTTCATCCTTTGGGTCAGCCTGCCGGGGCGGGTCAATACCCAGGAGTTGCATGTGCGTGCACTGGAGCAGGGCATCAGTATCGCGCCCGGGCTGATCTTCAGTAATACCGAACAGTTCAACCACTGCATCCGGCTCAACTGCGGCATTCCCTGGAACAAGGAGGCAGAGCGGGCGGTCATCACGCTCGGCCTGTTGGCCCAGCAATTATGCCGAGAATCGCAGCCCTCGCTTATGTAGGCTTGCCAGCGGCGGGCGGAACGGGGAGCATACGCACTTTTCCAGCCCCCGCCTGCCTGTCGATGTTCATGAACCTGTTGCGAACTGCTGCCCTTATTATCTGTATTGCCCCGTTCTGCCTGCCTGGTGGTGTGGCTCACGCTGGGCAGCCTGCTACCCAGGTGCAGGCGGGGCATGACAAGGCAGCAGGCAAGGTGCCAGCAACGCCGGCAGCAAAGGCCAAGCCGGCTGCCAGCAAGGCCAAAGCCAAGCCGAAGCCCAAAGCCAAGCCGGCCAGCAAGGTGGTCTCGCAGCCGTTGCCCAAGGCCAAGCTCGACCTGAGCCTGCCGGCCGACATGGTCAAGGGTCTTGAGCCTGAAGTGGGCGATCCTGCGACTCGCCGCAAACCTTTGCTGCCCGCCATGTTCACGGAAAAACCGGAAACCAGCGACAGTCCGTTTCAACTCAACGGCCGTTTGATCAGCAACGAGATGCAGCTGCAGCTGCGCAACGAAAGCCGCCGTGAGGTGGAAGGCGCGGCCATCGAGTTCGAGTTCCGCAATTGAGCAGGCTCAACTGACTGCTGGGTCACGGCAGATTTCATCGGGCCAGCAATTTCAAACGTATGTTTGAGCGGTTACTATCCAGGGACGATCGTCCCGTTTTGTTCCAGGGGGTCCTGATTTGGCCATGAATTGTCGTGAGGGGTGTGGTGCCTGCTGCATTGCCCCGTCCATCAGCTCGGCGATGCCGCGCATGCCTCAGGGCAAGCCGGCGGGCGAGCGCTGTCTGCACCTGACTGCACAAAACCTCTGCGACCTCTTCGGCAAGCCCGAGCGGCCGGCGGTGTGTGGCGGTTTCAAGGCGGATATCGAGGTGTGCGGCAATGACCGCGACGAAGCGATCAGGATTCTTGGCTGGTGGGAGCAGATAACGGCGGCGTGAGAGGCTGGATCTTCGACAACAAGGATAAACATGATGAGATCGTTCAAGCGTATTGCACTGCTGTGTGGCATGGGTGTCCTGCTGGCGCCGGCTGCCTGGGCCGAAAACTGGCAGGTGGCCAAGGACGAGGAGGGGATCAAGGTCTCGCTCAGTGAGGTGCCGGGCTCCAAGTACAAGGCCTACCAGGGCGTGACCCTGATCAAGGCGCCGCTGGCCAAGGTCCAGGCGCTGCAGGAAGACGCGGTCGGGGCTTGCAAGTGGATTCACGAGTGCAAGTTGCAGAAACTGCTCAAGCAGGAAGGCGACCAGAGCTGGACCTACGCCCAGTTCAATACGCCGTGGCCGGTGACGCCTCGGGACTCGGTGCTGCTCGTGACCACGGTCAAAGGCGCGGATGGCAGCCTGACGCGAAACCTCAAAGAACTGCCAACGTATATCCCGGAAGAGAAGGGCTTTGTCCGGGTAGCGAAGGTGGAGGGTTTCTGGAAGCTGGTGCCCAAGGGTGACAGTACCGAAGTGACCTATCAGGTACACACCGAGCCTGGTGGCAGCGTGCCCTCGATGATCGCCAACAAGTTCGTGGTCGATTCGCCGTTCAATACCCTCAAGGCGTTGCGCGAGCGGGCCGAGAACAACTGAGTTCGGCTCACCGGCAATAAAAAAGGCTGCCAGATGGCAGCCTTTTTGCGTTCGGCCGGTAAAGCTTACTTGCGGTCCTTCAGCTCGACGATGTCACGCTGCAGTTCGCCGGTGTAAAGCTGGCGAGGGCGGCCAATCTTGTACGGGCTGGAGAGCATTTCTTTCCAGTGCGAGATCCAGCCGACAGTGCGTGCCAGGGCGAAGATCACGGTGAACATGCTGGTCGGAATGCCGATCGCCTTCAGGATGATGCCCGAGTAGAAGTCGACGTTCGGGTACAGCGAGCGCTCGATGAAGTACGGATCGGTCAGGGCGATCTCTTCCAGGCGCATGGCCAGTTCCAGCTGTGGATCGTTCTTGATGCCCAGCTCGCCCAGCACTTCGTCGCAGGTCTTCTTCATCACGGTGGCGCGCGGGTCACGGTTCTTGTAGACACGGTGACCGAAGCCCATCAGCTTGAACGGGTCGTTCTTGTCCTTGGCCTTGGCGATGTACTTGTCGATGTTCGAAACATCGCCAATTTCATCGAGCATGGTCAGCACCGCTTCGTTCGCACCGCCGTGGGCCGGGCCCCACAGTGCGGCGATACCGGCAGCGATACAGGCGAACGGGTTGGCACCCGAAGAACCTGCCAGGCGCACGGTGGAAGTGGAGGCGTTCTGCTCGTGGTCGGCGTGGAGGATGAAGATCCGGTCCATTGCCTTGGCCAGCACCGGGCTGATCGGTTTGATCTCGCACGGGGTGTTGAACATCATGTGCAGGAAGTTTTCCGCGTACGACAGGTCGTTGCGCGGATACATCATCGGCTGGCCCATGGAGTACTTGTAAACCATCGCGGCCAGGGTCGGCATCTTGGCGACCAGGCGCACCGCGGAGATTTCGCGGTGTTGCGGGTTATTGATGTCCAGGGAGTCGTGGTAGAACGCCGACAGGGCGCCAACCACACCGCACATCACCGCCATCGGGTGAGCGTCGCGGCGGAAACCGTTGAAGAAGGACTTCAGCTGCTCGTGAACCATGGTGTGGTTCTTGACGGTGCTGACGAACTGGGCCTTCTGCTCGGCATTCGGCAGTTCGCCGTTGAGCAGCAGGTAGCAGGTTTCCAGGTAATCCGATTGCTCGGCGAGCTGTTCGATCGGGTAGCCGCGGTGCAGCAGCACGCCCTTGTCGCCGTCGATGTAGGTGATCTTCGACTCGCACGAGGCGGTCGCCATGAAACCAGGGTCGAAGGTGAAGTGACCAGTGGCCCCCAACCCGCGGACGTCGATTACATCAGGACCAACGGTGCCGGTTAAAATGGGCAGCTCGACGGGGGCAGCGCCCTCGATGACCAACTGCGCTTTTTTGTCAGCCATGTGGCCTCCTATTAATGCTTGAAATCATCAGACAGCCCCCCACGCAGGGCCCGCACCACTATAGAGAAGTAAATTCGAATGTCAATTTGCCTAAAGGCTGGTTGAAACGGCCTTCAAGGGCTGATTTTTCACGAATTTCTCGCCCATTTACGCCTTTTGCTCGCTAAAGGCAATCCGCTATTTGGGCTACCCCGTCACGTTGTCATAAGCAGCCTAACTGTCTATACTCGGCACCCGACTCCCAGGGGCTTGCAAGCCCGAACTGCTGGGGGTCGCCGTTCCCTGGGTGGTGGGTACCTGACCAGTACACTTACCAACAACTTTGCCCTGATTCGCTAGGGGCTCTTCAGTGTGAAAAAAGCCGTGAAAAGCCAACGACCTGTAAACCTAGACCTAAGGACCATCAAGCTCCCTGTCACTGCGTACACGTCCATTCTCCACCGTATCTCCGGCGTCATCCTGTTCCTCGGTCTTGCCATCATGCTTTATGCACTGGGCAAGTCGCTGGGTTCCGAGGAAGGCTTCGGTGAGGTGAAGGCGTGTCTGACCAGCCCGCTGGCCAAGTTCGTGACCTGGGGCCTGTTGTCCGCCCTGCTTTATCACCTCGTGGCAGGTGTACGCCACCTGATCATGGACATGGGCATCGGTGAGACGCTGGAAGGCGGCAAGCTGGGCTCGAAAATCGTGATCGTCATCTCCGTGGTGCTGATCGTTCTGGTGGGAGTTTGGGTATGGTAACCAATGTCACGAACCTGTCGCGTTCGGGCCTCTATGACTGGATGGCGCAGCGCGTATCGGCGGTCGTTCTCGCGGCTTACTTCATTTTCCTGATCGGCTACGTGGTCTGCCACCCAGGCATCGACTACACCCAGTGGCATGGTCTGTTCTCCAACAACGCGATGCGGATCTTCAGTCTGCTGGCCCTCGTTGCCCTGGGCGCTCACGCCTGGGTCGGCATGTGGACCATCGCTACCGACTACCTGACGCCGATGTCGTTCGGCAAGTCGGCGACTGCGATTCGTTTCCTGTTCCAGGCGGTATGCGGCGTTGCGATGTTCGCTTACTTCGTCTGGGGTGTGCAGATTCTCTGGGGTATCTGATCCATGGCTAGCATTCCAACCATTTCCTTCGACGCCATCATCATCGGTGGCGGCGGCGCCGGCATGCGCGCAGCGCTGCAGCTGGCCCAGGGCGGTCACAAGACTGCCGTAGTCACCAAGGTATTCCCGACCCGTTCGCACACGGTGTCCGCCCAGGGCGGCATCACCTGCGCCATCGCTTCGGCCGACCCGAACGACGACTGGCGCTGGCACATGTACGATACCGTCAAGGGTTCCGACTACATCGGTGACCAGGACGCTATCGAATACATGTGTCAGGAAGGCCCGGCTGCGGTCTTCGAGCTGGACCACATGGGCCTGCCGTTCTCGCGTACCGAAACCGGTCGTATCTACCAGCGTCCGTTCGGTGGCCAGTCCAAGGACTTCGGTAAAGGTGGCCAGGCCGCCCGTACCTGTGCCGCTTCCGACCGTACCGGTCACGCGCTGCTGCACACCCTGTACCAGGGCAACCTGAAAGCCGGTACCACCTTCCTCAACGAGTACTACGCCGTTGACCTGGTGAAGAACCAGGAAGGCGCCTTCGTCGGTGTGATCGCGATCTGCATCGAAACCGGCGAAACCATGTACATCAAGTCCAAGGCCACCGTTCTGGCCACTGGCGGTGCGGGCCGTATCTACGCCTCCACCACCAACGCCCTGATCAACACCGGTGACGGTATCGGCATGGCCCTGCGTGCAGGCGTACCGGTACAGGACATCGAGATGTGGCAGTTCCACCCGACCGGCATCGCCGGCGCCGGTGTACTGGTCACCGAAGGTTGCCGCGGTGAAGGTGGTTACCTGATCAACGCCCATGGCGAGCGCTTCATGGAGCGTTACGCGCCAAACGCCAAAGACCTGGCTGGCCGCGACGTGGTTGCCCGTTCCATGGTCAAGGAAATCATCGCCGGCAATGGCGTGGGCCCGAACAAGGACCACGTACTGCTGAAGCTGGACCACCTGGGCGAGGAAGTGCTGCACAGCCGCCTGCCAGGTATCTGCGAACTGTCCAAGACCTTCGCCCACGTCGACCCAGTGGTCGCGCCGGTGCCGGTCGTTCCAACCTGCCACTACATGATGGGCGGCGTAGCCACCAACATTCATGGCCAGGCCATCACCATGGATGAAGAAGGCAAGGATCACATCATTCCTGGCCTGTTCGCCGTAGGTGAAGTGGCGTGCGTATCGGTCCACGGCGCCAACCGCCTGGGCGGTAACTCGCTGCTCGACCTGGTGGTGTTCGGCCGTGCTGCCGGCCTGCACCTGGAGAAGGCGCTGAGCGACGGCATCGAGCACCTCGACGCCAGCGACACCGACATCGATGTTGCCCTGAACCGCCTGAACAAGCTCAACGAGCGTACTTCCGGTGAAGACGTTGCCAGCCTGAAGCGCGAGCTGCAGAGCTGCATGCAGAACTACTTCGGTGTATTCCGTACCGGCGAATACATGCAGAAGGGTATCGAGCAGCTGGCCGGCCTGCGTGAGCGCATCGCCAACGTCAAGATCAACGACAAGTCCCAGGCCTTCAACACCGCGCGTATCGAAGCGCTGGAGCTGCAGAACCTGCTGGAAGTCGCCGAAGCTACCGCCATTGCGGCCGAAGCCCGTAAAGAGTCCCGCGGCGCTCACGCCCGTGAAGACTTCGAAGACCGTGACGACGAAAACTGGCTGTGCCACACCCTGTACTACCCGGGTGAGAAGCGCGTTGCCAAGCGTGGCGTCAACTTTGCGCCGAAGACCGTTCCGGCCTTCGAGCCAAAAATCCGGACTTACTAAGGGTGGCTGCTATGTTGAAAGTCGAAGTTTATCGCTACAACCCCGACACCGACTCGGCCCCCAAGATGGAGTCGTTCGACGTCGATACCGGCGGCAAGGACCTGATGGTTCTGGACGTGCTGGCGCTGATCAAGGAAAAGGACGAGGGCTTCTCGTACCGTCGCTCGTGCCGTGAAGGCGTTTGCGGTTCCGATGGCATGAACATGAACGGCAAGAACGGCCTGGCCTGCATCACTCCGCTGTCGGCTGTGGTCAAGGGCAACAAGCTGGTTCTGCGCCCGCTGCCTGGCCTGCCGGTCATTCGTGACCTGGTGGTCGACATGAGCATCTTCTACAAGCAGTACGAGAAGGTGAAGCCATTCCTGCAGAACGACACGCCGGCTCCGGCCATCGAGCGTCTGCAGTCGCCAGAAGAGCGTGACAAGCTGGACGGCCTGTACGAGTGCATCCTGTGCGCTTGCTGCTCGACCTCCTGCCCGTCGTTCTGGTGGAACCCGGACAAGTTCCTGGGCCCCGCTGCTCTGCTGCAGGCCTACCGCTTCCTGGCCGACAGCCGTGATACCAAGACCCAGGAGCGCCTGGCGTCCCTGGATGACCCGTTCAGCGTATTCCGCTGCCGCGGGATCATGAACTGCGTCAACGTTTGCCCGAAGGGTCTGAACCCGACCAAGGCAATCGGTCACGTACGTAACATGCTGCTGCAAAGCGGCACCTGATACAAAGCGTTGTAACTGCAGTAAGCCGAGGTGCGGGTGGTGAGCCCGCACTGAGGTAAAACCTGAGCAAGGGCCCACAAAGCCCGCGCTCGATACCTATGAAGATATGAGACCAGCAGGGGCTTTCCGGGCTGGTACCCGGAAAATCAGCAGGATCCAAGTGGCGTGGTTCAGTCGCTTTATTCGGACTTTTCCAGGTTTGCTGTGGCTCTCGCCGATCAGTCCCCTAACCGAGGGTGACCAAGCATGCAAGAAAGCGTGATGCAGCGCATGTGGGATAGCGCCCACCTTTCAGGTGGTAACGCTGCATATGTGGAAGAGCTCTACGAGCTCTACCTGCACGACCCTAACGCTGTGCCAGAAGAGTGGCGCACTTACTTCCAGAAGTTGCCAGCCGACGGCAGCACCGCTACCGATGTATCGCACTCGACGATCCGCGACCATTTCGTACTGCTGGCAAAGAACCAGCGCCGCGCCCAACCGGTTTCCGCCGGGAGCGTGAGCACAGAACACGAGAAGAAGCAGGTTGAAGTTCTGCGACTGATCCAGGCCTATCGTATGCGCGGCCATCAGGCTGCCAAGCTTGACCCGTTGGGGTTGTGGCAGCGACCTGCGCCTGTAGACCTGTCGATCAATCACTACGGCTTGACCAATGCCGATCTTGATACGACCTTCCGTGCCGGCGACCTGTTCATTGGCAAGGAGGAAGCGAGCCTACGCGAGATCTTCGAGGCGCTCCAGAAGACATATTGTCGCACCATTGGCGCCGAGTTCACCCATATCGTCGATTCCGAGCAGCGCAGCTGGTTCCAGCAGCGCCTGGAAAGCGTGCGCGGCCGTCCGGAATTCTCGGTCGACGTGCAGACGCACCTGCTTGAGCGCGTGACCGCCGGTGAAGGCCTCGAGAAGTATCTGGGCACCAAGTACCCAGGCACCAAGCGTTTCGGCCTCGAGGGTGGCGAAAGCCTGATCCCGATGCTGGACGAGATGATTCAGCGCTCCGGCTCCTATGGCACCAAGGAAGTCGTGATCGGCATGGCCCACCGCGGCCGTCTGAACGTGCTGGTCAACACCTTCGGCAAGAACCCGCGCGAGCTGTTCGACGAGTTCGAAGGCAAGAAGATGAACGAGCTGGGCTCCGGTGACGTGAAGTATCACCAGGGCTTCTCCTCCAACGTGATGACCCCGGGTGGCGAAGTTCACCTGGCCATGGCGTTCAACCCGTCCCACCTGGAAATCGTCTCGCCAGTGGTGGAAGGTTCGGTGCGCGCCCGTCAGGACCGTCGCAACGACACCGTGGGTGACAAGGTTCTGCCGATCTCGATCCACGGCGACGCTGCGTTCGCCGGCCAGGGCGTGGTCATGGAAACCTTCCAGATGTCGCAGACCCGCGGTTTCAAGACCGGCGGTACCGTGCACATCGTGATCAACAACCAGGTTGGTTTTACCATCAGCAACCCGCTGGACGCACGTTCCACCGAGTACGCCACCGACGTCGCCAAGATGATTCAGGCGCCGATCCTGCACGTCAACGGTGACGATCCGGAAGCGGTGCTGTTCGTGACTCAGCTGGCCATCGATTACCGCATGCAGTTCAAGCGTGACGTGGTCATCGACCTGGTCTGCTACCGTCGTCGCGGCCACAACGAGGCTGACGAGCCGAACGGCACCCAGCCTTTGATGTACCAGCAGATCACCAAGCAGCGCACCACCCGTGAACTGTATGCCGATTCGCTGATCCAGGCCGGTCGCATCGACGCCGAGCGTGCTCAGGCCAAGATCGACGAGTACCGCAACGCCCTGGACAATGGCCTGCACGTGGTGAAGAGCCTGGTCAAGGAGCCGAACCGCGAGCTGTTCGTCGACTGGCGTCCGTACCTGGGCCATGCCTGGACCGCGCGTCACGACACCCGCTTCGACCTCAAGACCCTGCAGGACCTGTCGGCCAAGCTGCTGGAACTGCCGGAAGGCTTCGTCGTCCAGCGTCAGGTCGCGAAGATCTACGAAGACCGTCAGAAGATGCAGGCCGGTGGCTTGCCGATCAACTGGGGTTATGCAGAGACCATGGCGTACGCCACCCTGCAGTTCGAAGGTCACCCGATCCGCATGACCGGCCAGGACATCGGCCGTGGCACCTTCTCGCACCGTCACGCGGTGCTGCACAACCAGAAGGACGCCAGCACCTACGTACCGCTGAAGAACCTGTTCCCGGGCCAGCCGCGTTTCGACCTGTACGACTCCTTCCTGTCGGAAGAGGCCGTACTGGCATTCGAATACGGTTACTCGACCACCACGCCGAACGCGCTGGTGATCTGGGAAGCCCAGTTCGGTGACTTCGCCAACGGTGCCCAGGTAGTGATCGACCAGTTCATCACCAGCGGCGAGCACAAGTGGGGCCGCCTGTGTGGTCTGACCATGCTGCTGCCGCACGGTTATGAAGGGCAGGGGCCGGAGCACTCCTCCGCGCGTCTGGAGCGTTACCTGCAGCTGTGCGCCGAGCACAACATCCAGGTCTGCGTACCGACCACTCCGGCGCAGATCTACCACCTGCTGCGTCGTCAGGTCATCCGTCCGCTGCGCAAGCCGCTGATCGTGCTGACGCCGAAGTCGCTGCTGCGCCACAAGCTGGCCGTCTCGACCCTGGAAGACCTGGCCGAAGGCTCGTTCCAGACCGTGATCCCGGAGATCGACACCCTCGATCCGGCCAAGGTCGAACGCCTGATCCTGTGCGGCGGCAAGGTGTACTACGACCTGCTGGAAAAACGCCGTGCCGAAGGCCGCGAAGACATCGCGATCCTGCGTCTGGAGCAGCTGTATCCGTTCCCTGAGGACGACCTGGTCGAAATCCTGGCGCAATACACCAACCTCAAGCATGCGGTCTGGTGCCAGGAAGAACCGATGAACCAGGGCGCCTGGTACAGCAGTCAGCACCACATGCGCCGTATCCTGGGCCGCCACAACAAGGCACTGGTCCTGGAATACGCCGGCCGCGACGCTTCCGCCGCGCCAGCCTGTGGTTACGCATCGAAGCACGCCGAACAGCAGGAAAAACTGCTGCAAGACGCCTTCACTGTTTAATGCCTTCGCGCACCTGAAACCGAATTTAAGGAAACACAGATAATGGCTATCGAGATCAAAGCCCCAACCTTCCCGGAATCGGTTGCCGATGGCACCGTTGCCACCTGGCACAAGCAGCCGGGCGACGCCGTCAAGCGTGACGAGCTGATCGTCGACATCGAGACCGACAAGGTCGTCCTGGAAGTGCTGGCCACCGCCGACGGCGTGCTGGGCGCGATCGTCAAGGGCGAGGGCGACACCGTCCTGTCCGACGAAGTGCTGGGTTCGATCGTTGAAGGTGGTGCTGCCGCTGCTGCTCCAGCTGCTGCCCCGGCCGCTGCTGCTCCGGCTGCCGCCGCCGCCGACGCTGGTGAAGACGACCCGATCGCTGCGCCTGCCGCTCGCAAGCTGGCCGAAGAAAGCGGTATCGACCTGGCTACCGTTGCCGGCACTGGCAAAGGTGGTCGCATCACCAAGGAAGACGTCGTTGCCGCCGTCGCCAACAAGAAGTCGGCTCCAGCGCCTGCTGCCAAGCCTGCTGCTGCCGCTGCTGCCCCGGTTGTCGTTGCCGCTGGCGACCGCACCGAGAAGCGCGTGCCGATGACCCGTCTGCGCGCCAAGATCGCCGAGCGTCTGGTCGAAGCCCAGTCGAACATGGCCATGCTGACCACCTTCAACGAAGTCGACATGACCGAAGTCATGGCCCTGCGTTCGAAGTACAAGGACCTGTTCGAGAAGACCCACAATGGCGTACGCCTGGGCTTCATGTCGTTCTTCGTCAAGGCTGCCACCGAAGCCCTGAAGCGCTTCCCGGCTGTCAACGCCTCGATCGACGGCAACGACATCGTCTACCACGGCTTCGCCGACGTCGGCGTCGCCGTGTCCAGCGACCGTGGTCTGGTGGTTCCGGTCCTGCGTAACGCCGAGTCGATGAGCCTGGCTGAAATCGAGAACGGCATCGCCACCTTCGGCAAGAAGGCCCGTGACGGCAAGCTGTCGATCGAAGAGATGACCGGTGGTACCTTCACCATCACCAACGGCGGTACTTTCGGTTCGATGATGTCGACCCCGATCGTCAACCCGCCGCAGGCCGCTATCCTCGGCATGCACAACATCATCCAGCGTCCGATGGCCATCAATGGCCAAGTGGTTATCCGCCCGATGATGTACCTGGCACTGTCCTACGATCACCGCCTGATCGATGGCAAGGAAGCGGTAACCTTCCTGGTCACCATCAAGAACCTGCTGGAAGATCCGTCTCGCCTGCTGCTGGACATCTAATCGCGCGGCTGTAAGCTGCAAGCGGCAAGCTTCAAGTCGAAGCGTGTCTGTCTTGCGGCTTGCAGCTTGCCGCTTCAAGCTAAAAAGGAATCTTTTATGACCCAGAAATTCGACGTAGTGGTAATCGGTGCAGGTCCTGGCGGCTATGTTGCTGCCATCAAGGCCGCACAACTTGGTCTGAAGACTGCCTGTATCGAGAAGTACACCGACGCCGAGGGCAAGCTGGCCCTGGGCGGCACCTGCCTGAACGTAGGCTGCATTCCGTCCAAGGCGCTGCTGGACAGCTCCTGGAAGTACAAGGAAGCCAAAGAGAGCTTCAACGTCCACGGTATCTCCACTGGCGAAGTGAAGATGGACGTCGCCGCGATGGTTGGCCGCAAGGCTGGCATCGTCAAGAACCTGACCGGTGGCGTTGCCACCCTGTTCAAGGCCAACGGCGTTACCTCGATCCAGGGCCACGGCAAACTGCTGGCTGGCAAGAAGGTCGAAGTCACCAAGGCTGACGGCACCACCGAAGTCATCGAAGCCGAGAACGTGATCCTCGCTTCCGGCTCGCGTCCGATCGACATTCCGCCGGCTCCGGTCGACCAGAACGTCATCGTCGACTCCACCGGCGCCCTGGAATTCCAGTCGGTACCTAAGCGCCTGGGCGTGATCGGTGCTGGCGTGATCGGCCTGGAGCTGGGCTCGGTATGGGCTCGCCTGGGTGCTGAAGTCACCGTCCTGGAAGCCCTGGACACCTTCCTGATGGCTGCCGACACCGCCGTGTCGAAAGAAGCCCAGAAGACCCTGACCAAGCAAGGCCTGGACATCAAGCTGGGCGCCCGCGTCACCGGCTCGAAAGTCAACGGCAACGAAGTCGAAGTGACCTACACCAACGCCGAAGGCGAGCAGAAGATCACCTTCGACAAGCTGATCGTTGCGGTCGGCCGTCGTCCGGTGACCACTGATCTGCTGGCTGCCGACAGCGGCGTGACCATCGACGAGCGTGGCTACATCTTCGTCGACGACTACTGCGCTACCAGCGTACCGGGCGTGTTCGCCATCGGTGACGTGGTACGCGGCATGATGCTGGCGCACAAGGCCTCGGAAGAGGGCATCATGGTCGTCGAGCGCATCAAGGGCCACAAGGCCCAGATGAACTACGACCTGATTCCGTCGGTCATCTACACCCACCCGGAAATCGCGTGGGTCGGCAAGACCGAACAAGCCTTGAAGGCCGAGGGTGTTGAGGTTAACGTAGGCACCTTCCCGTTCGCGGCCAGCGGCCGTGCGATGGCAGCCAACGATACCGGTGGTTTCGTCAAGGTCATCGCCGACGCCAAGACCGACCGTGTCCTGGGTGTTCACGTGATTGGCCCATCGGCTGCCGAACTGGTACAGCAGGGCGCAATCGCAATGGAATTCGGCACCAGTGCCGAGGATCTGGGCATGATGGTCTTCAGCCATCCAACCCTGTCCGAAGCGTTGCATGAAGCAGCGCTGGCAGTGAATGGCGGCGCCATTCACGTGGCCAACCGTAAGAAGCGTTAATTATAAGAAACCACGGCGGGCTGCCCGTCGTGAGTCTTGCGTGCATGACTCACCGCGGAACGTCCGCCGGACCGGACTACACGGGAAAACCCGGGGTCAATGGTCACAGGTGGTGCGGCGCCAGCAATGGCGCAGCGCCGAAGCGCAGTACCTAACGAAGACGGTAAAAAGCATGAATCTTCACGAGTATCAGGGTAAGCAGCTGTTCGCTGAATACGGCCTGCCAGTTTCCAAGGGTTTCGCAGTCGACACCCCTGAAGCTGCAGCAGAAGCCTGCGACAAGATCGGCGGGAACGAGTGGGTCGTAAAAGCCCAGGTTCACGCAGGTGGTCGCGGCAAAGCGGGCGGCGTCAAGCTGGTTCGCAGCAAGGAAGACGCCAAGGCGTTCGCTGCACAGTGGTTGGGCAAGAATCTGGTTACCTACCAGACCGATGCCAACGGTCAACCCGTCTCCAAGATTCTGGTCGAATCCTGCACTGACATCGCCAAAGAGCTGTACCTGGGCGCTGTAGTGGATCGTTCGAGCCGCCGTATCGTGTTCATGGCTTCCACCGAAGGTGGCGTGGACATCGAGAAAGTCGCGCACGACACTCCTGAGAAGATCCTCAAGGCTACCATCGACCCACTGGTTGGCGCTCAGCCGTTCCAGGGTCGTGAGCTGGCGTTCCAGCTGGGCCTGGAAGGCAAGCAAGTTCAACAGTTCGCCAAGATCTTCGTTGGCCTGGCCAAGCTGTTCAAGGATCACGATCTGGCCCTGCTGGAAGTGAACCCGCTGGTGATCAAGGCCGACGGCGACCTGCACTGCCTCGATGCCAAGATCAACATCGACGCCAACGCCATGTACCGTCAGCCTAAGCTGAAGACTTTCCACGACCCGTCGCAGGACGACGCCCGTGAAGCCCACGCTGCCAAGTTCGAACTGAACTACGTTGCCCTCGAAGGCAACATCGGCTGCATGGTCAACGGTGCCGGCCTGGCCATGGGTACCATGGACATCGTCAACCTGCACGGCGGCAAGCCAGCCAACTTCCTCGATGTGGGCGGCGGCGCTACCAAAGAGCGCGTTACCGAAGCGTTCAAGATCATTCTGTCCGACAGCAATGTCGCGGCCGTTCTGGTCAACATCTTCGGCGGCATCGTTCGCTGCGACATGATTGCCGAAGGCATCATCGGTGCAGTGAAAGAAGTCGGCGTGAAAGTTCCGGTTGTGGTTCGCCTTGAAGGCAACAACGCCGAACTGGGCGCTAAAGTACTGGCAGAAAGCGGTTTGAACATCATTGCGGCCACCAGCCTGACCGACGCTGCTCAACAAGTTGTCAAAGCTGCGGAGGGCAAGTAATGAGCGTCCTGATCAATAAAGATACCAAAGTCATCTGCCAGGGCTTCACCGGCTCGCAGGGTACTTTCCACTCCGAACAAGCCATCGCCTACGGCACCAAGATGGTCGGCGGCGTTACGCCAGGCAAGGGTGGCACCACCCACCTGGGCCTGCCAGTGTTCAACACTGTGAAAGAAGCCGTAGAAGCCACCGGCGCTGACGCTTCGGTCATCTACGTTCCGGCTCCTTTCTGCAAGGACTCGATCCTGGAAGCAGCCTTCGGCGGCATCAAGCTGATCGTCTGCATCACCGAAGGCATTCCTACCCTGGACATGCTGGATGCCAAGGTCAAGTGCGACGAGCTGGGCGTGACCCTGATCGGCCCTAACTGCCCAGGCGTGATCACTCCGGGCGAGTGCAAGATCGGCATCATGCCAGGCCACATCCACCTGCCAGGCAAGGTCGGTATCGTTTCGCGTTCCGGCACCCTGACCTACGAAGCGGTCAAGCAGACCACCGACGCCGGCTTCGGCCAGTCGACCTGCGTGGGTATCGGTGGCGACCCGATCCCAGGCTCCAACTTCATCGACATCCTGAAGCTGTTCCAGGAAGACCCGAAGACCGAAGCGATCGTCATGATCGGTGAGATCGGCGGTTCGGCTGAAGAAGAAGCTGCGGCCTACATCAAGGCCAACGTCACCAAGCCAGTCGTTTCCTACATCGCCGGTGTTACCGCACCTGCGGGCAAGCGCATGGGCCACGCTGGCGCCATCATCTCCGGCGGCAAGGGCACTGCGGACGAGAAATTCGCTGCGCTGCAGGACGCTGGTGTGAAGACCGTGCGTTCCCTGGCTGACATCGGCAAGGCCCTGGCCGAGCTGACTGGCTGGGAAGCCAAGAAGTAATACCTGCTACACCCCCCACGCGCACAGAGGCCACCTTCGGGTGGCCTTTGTCGTTTTTGCAGTTCGAACAGGCAGTTAGGTTTTTCGATAGATTTGATAGGAATTTTCGCGCAGACGAATGTTTCAATCAGAGGATAATTCCTACTGTCCCCGGTCACATAGACGACAAACATGTACGCACATCGGACAAGCAGCACTGTGCCAGTGCGTTTGCCGGGTAAAACGGTTAATCTACGCGCTCACTCTGTGCCCGTACCCCAAAAGGGAACGACACGCTAAACGGGTCTGGCCTACCAAGCCGGGCAGCATTTCCCTCATCCAAAAGGGAAATCCCCTCTCGAATCCCGATTTCAGCAGTGTGGTACTACCTTAAATGAAAGTTCTCAAAGGCCAGGATATCCTGGCGCTTGGCTTTATGACGTTTGCGCTTTTCGTAGGCGCTGGCAACATCATCTTCCCGCCTATCGTCGGTCTGCAGTCTGGCCCGCACGTATGGATGGCGGCCCTGGGCTTCCTGGTCACTGCGGTAGGCCTGCCGGTCATCACCGTGGTCTCCCTGGCCAAGGTCGGTGGCGGCATGGACGCCCTGAGCAGCCCGATCGGCAAGTTCTTCGGTGGCCTGCTGGCGGCCGTGTGCTACCTGTCGGTCGGCCCGCTGTTCGCGACGCCGCGTACGGCGACCGTGTCGTTCGAAGTGGGCGTGGCACCGCTGACCGGTGAAAGCCCGACTGCGTTGTTCATCTACAGCCTGGTGTACTTCGCCGTGGTACTGGCCGTGTCCATGTATCCGGGCAAGCTGCTCGACACTGTCGGCCGCTTCCTTGCGCCGCTGAAGATCATCGCGCTGGCGGCGCTGGGCATCGCTGCCTTTGCGCTGCCGGCCGGGACCATTGGTGAAGCGCAGCCGGCCTATGCCGCCGCCGCCTTCTCCAAAGGCTTCTCCGATGGCTACCTGACCATGGACACCCTCGGTGCCCTGGTATTCGGTATCGTCATCGTCAACGCCATCCGCTCGCGCGGTGTCGAGTCGCCGAAGCTGATCACTCGCTATGCCATCATCGCCGGCCTGATCGCCGGTGTCGGTCTGGCCCTGGTGTACATCAGCCTGTTCCGCCTGGGCGCCACCAGCCACGACATTGCCGCCGATGCCACCAACGGTGCAGCCGTTCTGCACGCCTATGTGCAGCACACCTTCGGCTCGCTGGGCAGTGGCTTCCTCGCCGTGCTGATCGCCCTGGCGTGCCTGGTGACTGCGGTGGGCCTGACCTGCGCCTGTGCCGAGTACTTCAGCCAGGTCCTGCCACTGTCGTACCGTGCCCTGGTGGTGATCCTGGCAGGCTTCTCGCTGCTGATCTCCAACCTGGGCCTGACCAAGCTGATCATGTTCTCGATCCCGGTGCTGACCGCCATCTATCCGCCGTGCATCGTGGTGGTGGGCCTGAGCTTCGTGAAGGACCTGTGGAATTCGCCGACCCGTATCCTGGCGCCGGTGATGCTGGTGTCGCTGGTGTTCGGTATCGTCGATGCGATCAAGGGCAGCGACATTGCCCATGTGCTGCCAGACGTGCTGGCGCACCTGCCGTTGAGCGATCAAGGCCTGGCCTGGCTGGTGCCTTCGGTGGTGACGCTGATGGGTGCCGTGGCCTGTGACCGCATGCTCGGCAAGCCGCGCGAAGCGTTGGCCTGAAGGCACAGGTTGAAGCCTGAGGGCGGCACCGGCCACAAGCCGTAGGGTGCTCGCCAAGGGTGGAGACTCGAAAGCCCCGTATCCGCAAGGATGCGGGGCTTTTTCGTTTCAGGGTGTGCCTTTTGCCACTTGCAGGCGTCGAAACCCGGTCACTATCCTTTGTGCACCTGGCCCTCGGGAACCCTGCATGAACTTTATCCAAAGCAACCTCCACAACCTTCTGGCCGTCTGCTGGTTCGCCCTCTGCTGGGGCGGCTACACCCGCTATGCCATCTGGAAAGGCCGCGACACCGCATGCCTGGCCAGCGTGCTGCACCTGTACCGGGAAGACTGGATGCGCCGCATGTTGCTGCGTGACAACCGCATCGCCGATGCCAGCGTGATCGGCAACCTGGAGCGCAACGCCTCGTTTTTCGCCTCCAGTACCCTGATCATCCTCGCCGGCATTCTCACCGTACTGGGTGCTTCGGATCGTGCCCTGTCGCTGCTTGCGGACCTGCCGCTGGTGCAGCAGGCGTCCCAGGGCATGTCGGAGATCAAGCTGTTGTGCCTGGCGATGGTCTTCGTCTACGCCTTCTTCACCTTCAGCTGGTGCATGCGTCAGTACAACTTTGCCGCGGTGCTGGTGGGCTCCGCGCCGATGATTGGTGAGCGCCAGGTCAACGAACTGGAGCGCAAGGCTTTTGCTTCGCGTGCTGCACGGGTGCTGTCGCTGGCGGCCAACCAGTTCAACTTTGGCCTGCGCTCTTATTACTTCGGCATGGCCATGCTGACCTGGTTCATAAGCCCCTGGCTGTTCATGGTCGTGAGTGTCGGCGTGGTGTTGGTTCTGTATCGCCGTGAGTTCCATTCCGATGTATTGGACGTCATGGTGTTCACGCCCACTGAAAGTGCGCCGACAGAAGTACTCAAGGAAAGTTCCAGTAGCATTAACTGAAACGTTTAATCCAGTAAAGGCAGGCACAAAAAAACCCGACATTGTCGGGTTTTTTTGTTTCGGTCGATTACTGCTTGGCAGGTTCGGCCGGAGTGGCAGGCGCGGTTTCCGGCGCCGGAGTAGCCGGGGCGGCCTCTTCGGCAGCCTTCTGCTCGGCTTCGGCCTGATCTTTGGCGGCTTCGGCGTTTTCCTTGGCGGCTTCGTTCATTTTATCCTGAGCTTCGCCCATCTTTTCCTGGGCTTGCTCGGCGTGTTGCTGTGCGTCTTGGGCTTTGTCTTCGCTCGCTTTATCGCAAGCAGCCAGGCCCATGGCAGCAGCCAGCATCAGAGCAAAAGCAAAAGGTTTACGCATGGGGGTGTTTCTCCTTGGTGGAATAATTGACTTGTTCCTTCGAGTTCAATCACGCGGAAGAAGTTCCGCAAAGGTTACAGATATATAACGCCCCGTTCTATATAGACTTTTTATTGATTTTATGCAGCGGTGGCAGTGCTTACGGAGCTCGCCTATGAACGATCAAAGCTTGTTGGCCATGGCCGAACGTTTTCTCTCGGCATTGAAACATTGCCAGCGGTTGCAGATGCGCGTTGCCTTTGCCGACAACGCCGGCATGACCCTGGTCATGCCCTGGTCGCCGGCGATTGTCGGTAACCCACAGACCGGCGCGGTACATGGTGGGGCGTTGACCACGTTGATGGATACCACTTGTGGCATGGCCACCTTGTGCGTGCTGCCACGTTTCGAGGTGTGCCCGACGCTGGATCTGCGTATCGACTACATGCACACCGCTGCTCCGGGTAAACCGATCTACGGCCATGCCCAGTGCTATCGGGTGACCCGCGATGTGATCTTCACCCGTGGCACGGCCTATCAGGACGACCCTGACCAGCCAATCTGCCATGTGGTGGGGACCTTCATGCGCCTGGGCCAGGAGATCAAGGGTGGCATCCGTTTCGGCAACAGCCTCAAGGAGGGCGGGGCATGATCCCTGAACAGGTTCGCCAGCAGTTGAATGCGGCACACGCGGTTGGCGACTACGGCCCCTTGCTGGCCTTGATTCCTTACGCCGGCCTGATCGGCATCGAGTGCCAGCGCGAGGGCGACGACCTGTTGTTCCGCCTGCCGGCCAGCCAGGACAACATCGGCAACCCGTTGCTGCCGGCCATCCATGGTGGCGTCATCGCCGGCTTCATGGAGCTTTCCGCGGCCCTGTACCTGCTGATCTACAGCGAGAGCGCGAGCATCCCGAAGATCATCGATTTCTCCATCGACTACCTGCGCGCCGGGCATTTTCGCGACACTTACGCCCAGTGCCAGCTCTGGCGTCAGGGGCGGCGCGTGACCAACGTGGCAATCACCGCCTGGCAGGCTGACCGGCAGTCGCCGATCGCCACCGCCCGCGCGCATTTCAAGATCGAACCGGAAAAGCCCTTGAAATCGTCCGGGCAGCCCCCATCTGCATGACATCCGCCGTTAAAGCAGGCCACATCGGCCGCACGGCGTCACTGCCATCAGATCGGAGTTTTGAAGACCATGAGTGTTGAGGCTCAAAAGGAAACACTAGGCTTCCAGACCGAGGTAAAGCAGCTGCTGCACCTCATGATTCACTCCTTGTACTCGAACAAGGAAATCTTCCTGCGTGAACTGATCTCCAACGCCTCCGACGCTGCCGACAAGCTGCGCTTCGAGGCCCTGGCCAAGCCAGAGCTGCTCGAGGGCGACGCCGACCTGAAGATTCGCCTGAGCTTCGACAAGGACGCCGGTACCGTGACCCTTGAGGACAACGGCATCGGCATGAGCCGCGAAGATGTGATCGCCCACCTGGGCACCATCGCCAAGTCCGGCACCGCCGACTTCATGAAGAACCTCACCGGTGACCAGAAGAAGGACTCGCACCTGATCGGTCAGTTCGGCGTGGGCTTCTACTCGGCCTTCATCGTTGCCGACAAGGTCGATGTGTACAGCCGCCGTGCCGGCCAGCCGGCCAGCGAAGGCGTGCACTGGTCGTCGAAGGGCGAAGGTGAGTTCGAAGTTGCGACCATCGACAAGCCGCAGCGCGGCACCCGCATTGTCCTGCACCTGAAGAAGGGCGAGCAGGAGTTCGCCGATGGTTGGCGCCTGCGCAACGTGGTCAAGAAATACTCCGACCACATCGCCCTGCCGATCGAACTGCCCAAGGAGCAGGCCGAAGCCGCCGAAGGCGAAGAAAAGCCGGCGCAGGAGTGGGAAACCGTCAACCGCGCCAGCGCCCTGTGGACCCGTTCGCGCTCCGAGGTGAAGGACGAGGAGTACCAGGAGTTCTACAAGCACATCGGCCATGACTTCGAGAACCCGCTGGCCTGGAGCCACAACAAGGTCGAAGGCAAGCTCGAATACAACTCGCTGCTGTACGTGCCGGCCCGCGCACCGTTCGACCTGTACCAGCGCGAAGCGCCACGCGGCCTGAAACTGTACGTGCAGCGCGTGTTCATCATGGACCAGGCCGAGTCGTTCCTGCCGCTGTACCTGCGCTTCATCAAAGGCGTGGTGGACTCCAACGACCTGTCGCTGAACGTGTCCCGCGAGATCTTGCAGAAAGACCCGATCATCGACTCGATGAAGACCGCGCTGACCAAGCGCGTGCTGGACATGCTGGAGAAGCTGGCGAAGAACGAGCCTGAGCAGTACAAGGGCTTCTGGAAAAACTTCGGCCAGGTGCTGAAGGAAGGCCCGGCTGAAGACTTCGCCAACAAGGAAAAGATCGCCGGCCTGCTGCGCTTCGCTTCCACCCAGGACGACAGCGGCGAGCAGAGCGTTGCCCTGGCCGATTACCTGGCGCGCGCCAAGGACGGCCAGGACAAGATCTACTACCTCACCGGCGAGTCCTACGCGCAGGTCAAGAACAGCCCGCACCTGGAAGTCTTCCGCAAGAAAGGCATCGAGGTCCTGCTGCTGACCGACCGTATCGACGAGTGGCTGATGAGCTACCTCAGCGAGTTCGATGGCAAGGCATTCGTCGACGTCGCCCGTGGCGACCTGGACTTGGGCAAGCTGGACTCGGAAGAGGACAAGAAGGCCCAGGAAGAAGTGGCCAAGGGCAAGGAAGGCCTGGTCGAGCGCCTGAAAGGGGCGCTGGGTGACAGCGTCGCCGAGGTGCGTGTCTCGCATCGCCTGACCGATTCGCCGGCGATCCTCGCCATCGGCGAACAGGACCTTGGCCTGCAGATGCGCCAGATCCTCGAAGCCAGCGGCCAGAAGGTGCCGGATTCGAAGCCGATCTTCGAGTTCAACCCGACTCACCCGCTGATCGAGAAGCTCGACAACGAGCAGAGCGAAGACCGCTTCGCCGAACTGTCGCACATTCTCTTCGATCAGGCCGCGCTGGCGGCGGGTGACAGCCTGAAGGATCCGGCAGCGTACGTTCGTCGCCTGAACAAGCTACTGGTCGAGCTGTCTGCTTGAGTTGATGCACAGGAAAGCCCGCTTCGGCGGGCTTTTTTTTAGTGAGTGCCAAAGGAGTGCTTGATGAGCAAGGTAATCGTCGAATCGCTGGTCTATCACCTGTCCGGCAAGGCCTATGAAAGCCGCCTGGTCTACGAGCCAGGTGTTCTGGGCCGCCCGGGTCTGGTGATGGCGCCGAACTGGATGGGCATCGGCGAAGGTGCCGAGCGTATCGCCAAGGAAGTGGCCGAGAAGGGCTACGTGGTGCTGATTGCCGACCTGTATGGGCAGTCGGTGCGTCCCTCCAATGCCGAGGAGGCAGGGGCGGCAATGATGCCGCTGAAGGACGACCGCGGTGAACTGCGCAAGCGCATGAAGGAAGCGCTGGACCAGTTGCTTGGGCAGTCCAAGGCGCTGCTGGAGCCAGGCAAGGTGGCTACCTTCGGTTTCTGCTTCGGTGGCTGCTGTGCCCTGGAGCTGGCCCGTACCGGTGCCGACTTGCGGGCGGCGGTGTCGTTCCACGGCACGCTGGACACCCCGAACCCGGAAGATGCCAAGCGCATCAAGGGCTCGGTACTGGTGCTGCACGGTGCTTCCGACCCGCTGGTGCCGAAGGAGCAGTTGCCAGCATTCGAAGATGAGATGAACGCTGCCAAGGTGGACTGGCAGCTGCTGAGCTACGGTGGCGCGGTGCACTCGTTCACCGACCCGAATGCCAATGTGCCGGGCAAGATGCAGTACGACCGTCGCACCTCGGAGCGGGCGTTCCGCTCGATGCACAACCTGCTCACCGAAGTGTTCCAGCGCTGACATCGCAGGGGGGCGCGGACTCCTGTGGGAGCCGCGCTTGCCGGCGATGGGCTGCAAAGCAGCCCCAAATTATCGCGGCAACTCGATCCTCGAAGTTTCCCCAGGCACCGTCGGCCAATCCCCTGCAGCCCACTTGGACCTGGCCCGCTCAATCAAATCCACATCACTGGCCACAAAATTCCAGTTCATCCGCCGCGGCCCATCCAGCGGCTCGCCGCCAATCAGCACCAGCTGGCATTCTTCCTCGGCATACAGCGTGACCTCTTCGCCCTCCGGCAGCACGATCAGGCTGCAGGCCTCAACCTGTTCGCCATCCATGAACAACTCACCATCGAGCAGATACAACGCCCGCTGCACATGTTCGACAGGCACCACCAGCGTGGTGGCCGGCTGCATCTGCACATGCGCATAGAGGGTAGGGGAGAGTACCGGCACCGGTGATTCCAGGCAGAACCCGCTGCCGGCAATCATGCAGATGCGCACGCCCAGGTTGTCACTGACCGGCAGGCTCGCCGCCGGATGGTGGCTGTAGCTCGGTTCGCCCTGTTCGAGCGCCTGGGGTGAAGCCAGCCATACCTGCAGCCCATGCAGGCGTGAGCCATGGACCCAGGCGTCCGCCGGCGCGCGCTCGACATGCGCCACACCTTTGCCAGCGGTCATCCAGCTCACGTCTCCAGGCAGCACGCGCTGCTCCGAGCCCAGGCTGTCCTTGTGCAGGATCGCGCCTTCGAACAGGTAGGTGAGGGTGGAGAGGCCGATATGCGGATGCTGGCGGATATCCATGCCATGGCCCGGTGCATAGTCGGTCTCAAGCATATGGTCGAAGAACACGAACGGGCCGACGCTGCGGCATTGGGCCGAGGGCAGCGGGCGCAGGATCGGCTGGCCCTCGACCGATTCGGCGCGGGGGCGGATGATCAGGGGGCTGCTCATGGCGGGCTCCAGGCGAGGTGGAAATGCCCCAAGCATAGCGGTTTGCCGCGCAATGCTGAACCGTTGCGCTGGCGGCCCGGTCTACCCTGCTGATGCCCGTAAAAGGAGGTTGCCCATGATTGCCAGAACGCTGGCCTGCATGCTGTTGTCTGGCTGGCTATGCCTGGCGGCCCAGGCCCGTGACTATCGCTTCAGCGATGCTCATCTGCACTACGTGGATTTCTTTCAGGAAACCGAAGGCATGCCGGCGCTGATCAAGGCCATGGATGATGCTGGTGTCGAGCATTCGATGATTTCCGGCATTCCGGTGGCCAAGAAATGGCATGAAGACGAACCCAAGCGCCCACGCTACTACGCTGGCGACGATGCCGATGCCTATTGGTACAGCGCGACCGATACCTACGTAGCTGCCGCGTTGGAAAAACTACCGGCCGAGCAGCGAAAGCGTTTCCATCCGTTTCTGAGCGGTTTCAATCCGGTGGACAAGAATGCCGTCAGCCATATCGAGCGCATGCTCGAACTGAACCCGGGGCTCTGGCAGGGCATTGGTGAGGTGTTCACCCGGCATGACGACCTGACCGCGCTGACCAGCGGCGATACGCCGCGGGCCAACAACGAAGCGATGACCCGCATCTATCACCTGGCGGCCGAGCGCGATATGCCGGTGTTGCTGCATTCGAACATCACTTCCAAGCGTGAGCGCAATCCGCTGTACCTCGCTGAGATCGAAGAGCCATTACGCAATCATCCGCATACCCGGTTCATCTGGGCACATGCGGGGAGCAGCGCGGAGATCCATCGGCACCAGACCCAGATGGACTTTCTGTTGCCCGTGTTGACGCGCTTGCTGGTGGACTATCCAAATTTGTATGTGGATTTGTCGTGGAGTGTGCTGGAGCCCTATCTGCTGGACGAGCAGGGCGTACCGCGCCAGGAATGGGTGGCGCTGGTCGAGCGGTATCCGGACCGGTTCATGCTGGGGTCGGATGTGGTGGGGCGGTTTGGCAGCCTTGGCGAGCAGATGCACGGCTTCAGGCCGTTCCTGGATGCGCTGCCTGAAGACGTGGCCAACAAGGTGGCTCGGGATAACTTCCTGGCGGTGTTGCCCAAGGGGAAGAAGTAGTTGCCCGTACAGGCAACACAAATGAAAACGCCCCGAACCAGTCGGGGCGTTTCACTTACCGCAGCAGCGTCTTACTTGCCTTCCCAGCGCTTGAGCACCAGGGTGGCGTTGGTGCCGCCGAAGCCGAAGCTGTTGCTCATCACGGTGGTGAGCTTGGCGTCTTCGGTCTTGCGCACGATTGGCAGGTCCGCAACTTCCGGGTCCAGCTCATCGATGTTGGCGGAGCCGGCAATGAAGTTGTTTTCCATCATCAGCAGGCAGTAGATCGCCTCGTGCACGCCAGCGGCGCCCAGCGAGTGGCCCGACAGGCTTTTGGTCGAGCTGATCTTCGGTGCCTTGTCGCCGAACACTTCACGCACACCTTTCATTTCCGCAACGTCACCGACCGGGGTCGAGGTGCCGTGGGTGTTCAGGTAGTCGATCGGGGTGTCGACGGTGGACAGCGCCTGCTGCATGCAGCGGATAGCGCCTTCGCCGCTTGGTGCGACCATGTCGTAGCCATCGGAAGTGGCACCGTAGCCGACGATTTCGGCGTAGATCTTCGCGCCGCGAGCCAGCGCGTGCTCCAGCTCCTCGACCACCACCATGCCGCCGCCGCCAGCGATGACGAAGCCGTCACGGTCGGCGTCGTAGGCGCGCGAAGCCAGTTCCGGGGTGTCGTTGCGCTTGGTCGACAGGGCGCCCATGGCATCGAACAGGAACGACTGGCTCCAGTGCTCTTCTTCGCCGCCACCGGCAAAGACGATGTCCTGCTTGCCCCACTGGATCTGCTCCAGAGCGGTACCGATGCAGTGTGCCGAAGTGGCGCAGGCCGACGAGATCGAGTAGTTGATGCCCTTGATCTTGAACGGGGTGGCCAGGCACGCCGAAACGGTGCTGCCCATGGTGCGGGTGACGCGGTACGGGCCGACGCGCTTGACGCCTTTTTCGCGCAGGGTATCCAGCGCTTCCATCTGGTTCAGGGTCGAGGCACCGCCCGAGCCGGCTACCAGGCCAGTACGCGGGTTGGAGATCTGCTCTTCGGTCAGGCCGGAGTCCTTGATCGCGTCCTGCATCGCCAGGTAGGCGTAGGCAGCGGCGTGGCCGACGAAGCGGTAGACCTTGCGGTCGATCAGTTCTTCGAGGTTGAGGTCGATGGACCCGGAAACCTGGCTACGCAGCCCCATTTCCTTGTATTCCGGGTTGTAACGGATACCCGGACGGCTGTTGCGCAGGTTTTCGGTGACGGTAGCTTTGTCATTGCCCAGGCACGATACGATGCCCAGACCAGTGATAACGACGCGGCGCATGCGAATAACCCTTAGAAATTGTCAGTGGAGGTGAACACGCCGACCCGCAGGGCTTCGGCGGTGTAGATCTCGCGACCGTCGACGCTGACCGAGCCATCGGCGATGGCCATGTTCAGCTTACCCTTCAGGACGCGCTTGATGTGAATGTTGTAGGTGACTTTCTTGGCGGTAGGCAGTACCTGGCCGAAGAATTTCACTTCGCCCGAACCCAGCGCACGGCCACGGCCCGGCAGGCCCTGCCAGCCGAGGAAGAAGCCGACCAACTGCCACATGGCGTCGAGGCCCAGGCAGCCCGGCATCACCGGGTCGCCTTCGAAGTGGCAGGCGAAGAACCACAGGTCCGGGGTGATATCCAGCTCGGCGACCAATTCACCTTTGCCGTACTTGCCGCCTTCTTCGCTGATATGGGTGATGCGATCGACCATCAGCATGTTCGGCGCGGGCAGTTGCGCATTACCTGGGCCGAACAGCTCACCGCGACTGCAGCGCAGCAGGTCTTCCCGAGTAAAGGCGTGTTGTTTGGTCATGCGAGCTCCTCAATAACCCCCTGTGGCAGGGGATGAATCTTCCCGGCCGACCCTTCTTAGCTTCTGGGACGGCAGCCTACAGGTAGACTATTGCGTTGTGGTGAAAGTCACAGTGCACCCGGCGAAAGAAGTACAGGTGTGCACTGAAACGTCTATTTTCAGGTCCGAGCAAGGTCCTGTCCAGTACTTAAGACTGCCGCACTTTAGCATTTATCGCCAGTCGCATCGCCAGTCGCTGCTGTCCGCCCCGGCAACCAGCGCTGCAAAACCCGCTGCAACTCGGTGCGGCGGAACGGTTTGCTCAGGTAATCATTCATGCCGGCGGCCATGCAACGCTCGCGGTCGCCCTGCAGGGCATTGGCGGTCAGGGCGATGATCGGCAAATGGCCGCAGGCCGGCAACAGGCGGATGCGCCGGGTCGCTTCGTAGCCATCCATCTGCGGCAGGCGGCAATCCATCAACACGGCGGCGAACGCCTGCTGGCTGGCCTGTTCCACCGCCTGAAGCCCGTCGTGGGCCACGCTGACTTCCATCCCCAGGCTGCGCAACATGGCTTCGATGACGCTCTGATTGACCGGGTTGTCCTCCACCAGCAGGATGCGCTTGCCAACCTCAAGGGGCGCGCTGGCCCCCGCGCTGCCGGGCAGTGTTGCTGGCGCGGTACTGGCCAGCGGCAGCGGCATTTCCAGGGTAAAGGTCGAGCCCAGCCCCTCGCGGCTTTCACCGCGCAGCTTGCCACCCATGCGTTCGGCCAGGGTGCGGGCGATCGACAGGCCCAGGCCGGTGCCGCCATAGCGCCGCGAAATCGAGCTGTCGGCCTGCTGGAAGGCGACGAACATCATTTCCAGGCGTTCGCTGTCGATGCCGATGCCGGTGTCGCGCACGCTGCAAGTGAACCACAGCAATTGCCGATCCAGCAGCTGCCAGCGCGCTTCGACCTGAACCTGGCCGCGCTCGGTGAATTTCAGGGCGTTGCCGATCAGGTTGAGGAGGATCTGGCGGATGCGCGTCGGGTCGCCGATCACCTGTGGCTGTGCGCCGTCTGCCGGCAATTGCAGGTGCAGTTCCAGGCCGCGCTGCTGAGCGCTGTGCTGGAACGACTGTACGCTGCTGGTGATCAGCTCACCCAGGTTGAAGTCGATGTGCTCCAGCGCCAGCGCAGTGCGTTCGATGCGCGAGAAGTCGAGGATGTCATTGATGACCTTCAGCAAGTGCCCGGTGGACTCGCTGGCCACGGCCGCGTAATCGGCCTGCTCACTGGTCAGCTGGGTGGTCTCCAGCAGTTGCAGCATGCCCAGCACGCCGTTCATGGGCGTGCGCAGTTCGTGGCTCATCATCGCCAGGAATTCCGACTTGGCGCCGTTGGCCTGCTCGGCTTCCTCGCGCGCCTGGATCAGCTGGGCGATGGCCTGTTTCTGCTCGGCGCTGGCCTGCTCCAGGGCGTTGGCGAGGTTGTTGATGTGGCGCGCCAGGTGGCCCAGTTCGCTGTCGTCGACCACCGGCAGAGGCGCGTTGTATTCACCCTGCTGGATGGCCTTGACCGCATGGCCCATGTCGCTGATCGGCTTGGCCAGGCTCATGGCCAGGCGGCGCGCCAGGAGGAAGGTGAACAGCAGGGCGAACAGCGCGAGGATGCCGGCCTTGATCACGATTTCCTGCTGGCGCTGGCTGAAGGCGTCGTCCGACATGCCGACGATCACCCGGCCCAGGTAGTCGTCACCGATGGCCGGTGCTGGCGCCTTGCCTTGTTGCAGGAAGTCGCTGTCCAGGCGGATCTGCTGCAGGCGGATCGGCGCCTGGAACACCTCCACCTGTTGCGCCCGGTTGTTGCTCTCGTCCTGCTGCTCGACGTACACCAGGATGTGGTTGCGGCTGTCCTGCACCTCGAGGAAGCGCACGTGCGGGATGCTCAGGGTGGCGCGCATCAGGCCTTCGAGAACTTCATTGTTACCGGAGATGACGCCGTACTCCGAAGCCGGTGCCAGCTGGTTGGCAATCAACTGCCCGGTATGGTTGAGCTCCTGACGCAAATCCTGGATGCGCACGAAGGTGAAAAAGCTGATCAACAGCAAGGTCAGCAACAAAGCCGGGCCCAGGCTGATGATCTGCGTGCGGGTGTGGATGTCCCAACTCAGGCGTTTGCTCATGGGGTGGGTTCTCCTTCGGCCAGGGCCTTGGCAGAGGCGTTCGGATCGATCGGCTCAAGGCCCAGGGCGCGGGCCACCTGCTGGTTGCCGCTGACGCCATAGCGCGCCGGATACAGGCTGCGTGGCCAGTGCGCCGGCGGCTGATTGAGCAACTGGTCGAGCACTGCCAGCCAGTCGTCCTGGTCGCTGTAGGTGCTGGCCAGGGCGCCCGCGCGGACGAAGCCCGCGTTCGGCCCGATCAATGCCATCTGCCGGCCGTAGCTGCTGAGCAACAGGTTCTTCGCCGTCTTGGAGTTGTACAGGTCGGGGTCATCGAGGCCCAACAGCACGTCGCTGTTGGCCAGCAGGTGCTGCAGCGGGCGGCTGTCGCGTTGGTCCGGCCAGTCCTGAGCGACGATCTCCAGGCCCAGCGGGCGTGCCGCCTGGCGCAGCTCGTCGAGCAGGAAGTGACTGTGCTCACCATACAGCACACCGATGCGTTGGGCCTGTGGCAACAGGTAGCGGCTCAGGCGCAGCTGCCGCGCCAGCGGCGGGTCGCTCCACAGCAGGGTCAGGTAAGCAGGGCGCGACTTTCCCAGGCGTTGTTCAGCCTGTACCCGGCTGATGCGCATGGCCAGTGCAGGTGGCCCGCTGTTGTCGCTCAGGCGCCACTCCAGCGCGCTGTTGTCGAGCAGTATCAGGCGCACGTCAGCCTTGAGCTGAGCGGGGCGGGGCAACGTGGCGGTGCTTTGGAAGCGCACCTGGTCATGGCTGCGGCGGCCTTGCAGGGCTTCGACGAAGCTGCGAAAGCCGGGCTGTTCGTCGCCGCCGACCAGCAGGATTTCGCTGGCGGACAGCGTACCCAGTGGCCACAGGCAGAACAGCAGCAGGCGCAGCAGCCGGGCCATCAGAACTCCAGCTCCGCGCTGACGCTCAGGCGGTGGCGGCTGTCATAACGGTTTTGCTCCACGGTGGTGGGTTGGTCGTCCAGGCGTTGCTGCCACAGCGCGGCCAGTTCCAGGGTGCTGCCCTGGATACGGAAACGCTTGGCCAGGCGCAGGTCGACGCGTTCATAGCGGTACGTGTTGAGTGCGTCGTCGCCGTAATAGAACAGCGCGCTCGACCAACCCTCACCCCATTCGCGCATCCACCCGGCCGAGCCGCTGTTGCGTGCGCTGAGGCGACGGTCGGCAGGGTTGCTGGCCCAGGCATCGACGTAGGCATAGGTCAGGCGCAGGCGGTCGCGGGGTGCCAGGCGCCAGTCGAATTGCGCCTCGCTACCGCTGAAACGGGCCTTGTTGGCGTTGCTGGCGATGTACTGGTTGTTCTTCAGGGGTTCGCTGATCATTCCGGTGATCTCGTCGTAGAACAGCTTCACATCCATGTTCAGGTCGAAGTCGCTGAAGTAGCCGTTATAGCCCAGCTCACGCGAGCGCATGCGCTCCTGTTCGAGGTCGCCAGGGCCGCGGGTCTTGACGAAGTATTCGCCATCTTGCAACCCAAATTTATTAGGCGTCAGGTTCTTGACCGTGTAGCTCCAGTTGACGTTGTTCTCGAACATGTCCGGCGAGCGCACGGCCTCGGAGTACACCGCGCGCAGGCCGTGGCGCGGTGTGATCAGGTAGTTGACCGCCATGCGTGGGGTCAGTGAGCTGCCGGACAGGCGCGAGTCCTCGAACATCGCGCCGCCCTGGACAATCCAGTGCTCGTCGGCGCGCCATTCCAGCTGGCCGAACAGGCGCCAAGTCTGGTCGTCGATGCTGCCGTTGAAGTAAGTCTGCGAATCGGCGCGATCATAGCGGTAGTTCATGCCGCTGAGCAGGCGCAGGCTGTCGGTCAGGCTCAGGGTGTCCTGGATCTCCAGATCGTATCGGGTCTCGCGGGTGCTTTGGTCTACGTCGCCGCATACCGGGTCCTTGCCACCAGCGTTCCATTGAGCCTCCACCTGTCGGGTGAGCTCTTTGAGGACAGGGTCGTTGGTGGACGGGGTTTGACCCAGCGCAATTCCACGGGCGACCTTTTCCGCGTAATCAGGGTTGATCTGCCAAAGTCGTGTCAACTCGGGACTAAAAGACTCGAGGGCGTCACAGGCGCGCCAGACTTGCTGGCGATCAAATTGTTGTGCTGAACCCTGTATGTAAAGGCTGTGCTCCGCGCTGAAGTCTTTGGTCCAACGCATAGAGCCAGCGTAATCCTTGGCGTTGACGTCTGCATCGTTACCTGCCTGGTAGCTACCAAACACTGGCTGGTAGGTATACGGCCGCTGGTTGCTGCCTTCCTTGGCCGCCAGTTGCCATTCCAGGGTCTGGTCGGGCGCCAGAACGTGGCTGACACTGAGGTTGAAGCGGTTCAGGCGGCGGCTGTCGCGGTAGTCCTGGCCGAACTGGTTCTCGTCGAAGCCATCGTCCTGCTGGCCAGACACCGACAGGCGCATGTCGCCACCGTCCCAGCCGAAGCCGTGGCTGAGGTAATAGTCGTTGATGCCATCCTGGCCGCGGGTCAGTTTCATCCGCGTGCCGTGGCTGTCGGCCGGGTTGCGGGTGAGGATATTGACCACCGCCATCAGTGCATTAGCGCCGTAACTGACGGTGTTGGGGCCGCGGAACACCTCGATGCGCTCGATGTCCTCGATGGCGACCGGGATGTCGCTCCAGTCCACCGTGGCCAGGCCGGCGCGGTACACCGAGCGGCCGTCGATCAGCACCTGCATGCGCCTTGCATCGTTGACGTTGCTGCCGTGGTAGTTGACGGTGGGCTGGTTGCCGGCGCCGTAGCCGATCATCATGCCCGGTACCAGGCGCAGCAGTTCGGGGATGTCGCGGGCACCGCTGGCGCGGATCAGCTCGTTGTCGAGCACGGTCATGCTGCCCGGCACTGCCGCCGGGGATTGTTTCAGGCGCGTGGCGGTCAGAACCTGCGGCAGGTCGGAGTTGTCGATGAACAAATCGTCGGCCATGGCCGAGCTGCCGAGCAGGGCAGTCAGCAGCAGCAGTCGAGGGTAGGGGGGCGGGCCGTAGAACACAGGACAGCCTTGTCTCAGGATTGAAACAGGCATGGTAACTGACCCAGAAGGTTTTGCCAGTCACCTGAGGCCCGATTCTGGTGGGTTCTGACACTGGTTCTGTCGCAGGCGCGCCGTATAATGAGCGGGTCGCCACTTAACTTAATGGCTTTAACGGATTGATTATGACTGAACAGCAACCTGTTGCAGTTCTGGGAGGCGGCAGCTTCGGCACCGCCGTGGCGAACCTGCTGGCCGAAAATGGCGTGCCGGTGCGTCAATGGATGCGCGACCCCGAGCAGGCCGAGGCGATGCGGGTCAACCGCGAGAACCCGCGCTACCTCAAGGGCATCCGCCTGCAGGACGGTGTCGAGCCGGTCAACGACCTGCTGGCCACCTTGCAAGCCAGCGACCTGATCTTCGTCGCGCTGCCGTCGAGCGCCCTGCGCAGCGTGCTGGCACCCCATGCCGAGCTGCTGCGCGGCAAATACCTGGTCAGCCTGACCAAGGGCATCGAGGCGCAAAGCTTCAAGCTGATGAGCCAGATCCTCGAAGAAATCGCCCCCGAGGCCCGCATTGGTGTGCTCTCCGGCCCCAACCTGGCCCGCGAAATTGCCGAGCATGCGCTGACCGCCACCGTGGTTGCCAGCGAAGACGAACAACTGTGCCAGCGGGTGCAGGCGGTGCTGCACGGGCGCACCTTCCGGGTATACGCCAGCAGCGACCGCTTCGGCGTCGAACTGGGCGGCGCGCTGAAGAACGTCTACGCCATCATCGCCGGCATGGCCGTAGCCCTGGGCATGGGCGAGAACACCAAGAGCATGCTGATCACCCGTGCGCTGGCCGAGATGACCCGCTTTGCCGTCAGCCAGGGGGCCAACCCCATGACGTTCCTTGGCCTGGCCGGTGTCGGTGACCTGATCGTCACCTGCTCCTCGCCCAAGAGCCGCAACTACCAGGTCGGTCACGCCCTGGGCCAGGGCCTGAGCCTGGAGCAGGCCGTCAGCCGCCTGGGCGAAGTGGCCGAAGGGGTCAATACGCTCAAGGTGCTCAAGGCCAAGGCCCAGGAAGTGCAGGTGTACATGCCGCTGGTGGCCGGCCTGCACGCCATTCTGTTCGAAGGCCGCACGCTGAACCAGGTGATCGAGCACCTGATGCGCGCCGAGCCAAAGACCGACGTCGATTTCATTTCCATCAGTGGTTTCAACTAAGCGAAGGAGCAGCACATGAACGATACACCCGAGCGCGCCCAGCGCGAGTCGATCATCCTGCGGGTGCTGTGGATGCTGGTGTTCCTGGTGGTCTGGCAACTGGCCGAGCTGCTGCTCGGCGGCCTGGTGCTGGTGCAACTGATCTACCGCCTGGTCTATGGTGCCCCGAGCGCCAGCCTGATGAACTTCGGTGACAGCCTGAGCCAGTACCTGGCGCAGATCGGCCGTTTCGGTACCTTCCACACCGACCAGAAGCCTTGGCCGTTCGCCGACTGGCCGGCAGCGCGTGCCCCGGAAGGTGAGGCGCCCCACGCCGTGGCTGCGGCGCCGCACCCGGTGCGCGACGAGGAGCCCAAGCTGTGAGGCTGTGGGTGCTGCGCCACGGCGAGGCGCAGCCGCGCGCCAATACCGACGCTGAGCGGTGCCTGACCGGCCATGGCCGTGAGCAGGTGCTGCACAGTGCAGCCCGGCTGCTTGGCCAGCCGTTGCAGGCGATCATTGCCAGCCCGTATGTACGCGCACAACAGACGGCGGCCCTGGTGCATGACACCCTGGGCTTCGCCGAGCCCGTGCGCACCGTGCCGTGGCTGACACCTGACAGCGATGTGCGGCAGGTGATCGGCGAGATCGAGCGCCTGGGCCTGGAACACGTGTTGCTGGTCAGCCACCAGCCACTGGTAGGGTCGCTGGTCGGCATGCTCGAGCACGGCCATGTGCAGCAGCCGGCACCCATGAGCACCGCCAGCCTGGCGGAGCTGGAAGGCGACTGGCCGCTGGCAGGGCTGATGACGTTGCGCGCGCTTAGTTCGCCTGAGTGAGCGAGAGCAACTGGCATTTTTGCCAGTTGCCAGCCATTTGCATCCAACGGATGCTTGGCGCCAGGTGGTTCAGCAGATGACAGGGCAGGGAGCGTTGAATGAGCGGGGGGATGCACGAGCTGTTACGCTCTCTGGATCTGCAGCCCACGATTGAAGCCGTACAGCGTGACAACCGTCTCGATTTTGCCCAGTACGCCCTGCTGCGCGAGGCCGCCGACGCCAAGCTCTATCACCTGATGGGCAACGTGCGTCACAAGCTCGAGCAGCACCCCATGGACAACCTGCTGGTCGAGCAGGACCTGCACGAACTGCAGCAGTCCTGCGCGCGCATGTCTCACCTGCTGCAAACCAGCTGCCTGGCCTTGCGCCGGCTGCAACTCGATGTTCAGGAGCAACGCCTGGCCCGTGAGGCGCTGGAGAGCCAGATCGCCTACATGCAAGCCTGCCTGCGCCGCTCGCTGGCGAGTTTCGACGACTCGGCGTGACCTGATTGCCCTTGGCGATGACATTTACAGACGTTGCCGAGTGCCGGCGCGATGCCGACAATGGGCCATCATTCCCCGTCCGGACCAGGCGCCATGTCGCAGCAGATCTTCTTCGCCCACGCCAACGGTTTTCCCTCGGCCACCTACGGCAAGCTGTTCGCCGCCCTGGCGCCGGATTATCAGGTCAGTCACTTGGCCCAGCATGCCCATGACCCGCGCTTTCCGGTGAACGACAACTGGCAGAACCTGGTCGACGAACTGCTGCATCACCTGGCGCAGCAGCCGGCGCCGGTGTGGGGGGTTGGCCATTCGCTGGGTGGCGTGTTGCACCTGCATGCCGCGTTGCGCCGGCCCGAGCTGTACCGCGGCGTGGTGATGCTCGACTCGCCGGTATTGACCCGAGCTGACCAATGGCTGCTGCGCACTGCCAAGCGATTCGGCTTCATCGACCGCATCACCCCGGCTGGCCGTACCCTCGGGCGGCGTGAAGCGTTTGCCGACCGTGACAGCGCACGTGACTACTTCGCCAGCAAATCGCTGTTCCGCCACTTCGACCCGGATTGCCTGGAAGCCTACCTCGAGCATGGCCTGCAGGCGGCCGAGCAGGGCTTGCGCCTGCGCTTCGACCCGGCCACCGAGATCAGCATCTACCGCAGCATCCCGCACGCCAGCCCGGCGCCCGCGCGCCAGTTGCAGGTGCCCTTGGCAATGGTGCGTGGCGAGCGCAGCAATGTCATCCGCCGTCACCATGCGCTGGCGGTGCGCGGCATGGCTCGGGGCGAATACCACAGTGTGCCGGGCGGGCACATGTTCCCGCTGGAACGGCCAACCGACACGGCCAGCCTGATCAAGGGCCTGTTCGACCGCTGGAGCCAGGCATGAGCGCGCAGGTCGAGGAAGTGCGCCTGAGCCTGGGCCATATCGAGCTCGCCGCGCACCTGTTCGGCCCCGCGGATGGCCTGCCGGTGATCGCCCTGCACGGCTGGCTGGACAACGCCAACAGCTTCTCGCGCCTGGCCCCGCTGTTGAAGGGCCTGCGCATCGTCGCCCTCGATCTGGCCGGGCACGGTTATTCCGAGCACCGCCCCTTGGGCGCGGGTTATGCCTTGGCCGATTACGCCCACGATGTGCTGCGGGTTGCCGAACAGCTGGGCTGGCAGCGTTTTGCCCTGCTTGGGCATTCGTTGGGCGCGATCATTTCGGTGCAGCTGGCCGGTGCCTTGCCTGACCGGGTCAGCCATCTGGCCTTGATCGACGGTGTCATTCCCCCGACCGGCGCCGAGCAGGATGCCGCCGAGCGCCTGGGCATGGCCCTGCAGGCCCAGCTGCGCCTCGATGGCAAGCGCAAATCGGTTTACCCGACCCTGGCGCAGGGCGTGCAGGCGCGCATGAAGGGCATGGTCGCGGTCAGCCGCGAAGCCGCCGAGCGGCTGGCCCAGCGTGGCCTGATGCCGGTGCCCGGTGGTTACAGCTGGCGCAGCGACAGCCGCCTGACCCTGCCATCGCCAGTGCGCCTGAGCCAGGCCCAGGCCATGGCCTACGTGCGCCGGGTGAGTTGCCCGGCCAGCCTGGTGGTGGCGGCCGACGGCATGCTGGTGCGTCACACCGAGCTGCTGGAGCAGCTACCCTTTGAGCAGACGGTGCTGCCCGGCGGGCATCACCTGCACCTTAACGACGAACAGGGCGCGGCCCTTGTCGCAGACTGTTTCAATCGCTTCTTTGGCTTTGCTTGACTTGCACCGGACAAGTGTCGAGGCTTGGCGGGTTGAACAGGGAGACAACCATGCAACTGCCAGACATCCTGGAGCTTGAACCCGGCGCACTGCGCCGCATGGGTCGCGGATGAGCGCGCCCGTTTCCATCCGTACCGCTTTCGCCGCCTGCCTCGTGCTGGCCAGCCCCGTGCTGTGGGCCGGCAGCTTGCCCGTGCCGGCGGACGCCAAGGTGGTCGACCAGCGCCCGGCCGTGGAGCAGGAACGGGTCTACCCCATGGGCCCGCTGCGCAAGATCAGTGGCCGCCTGCGCGTCGAGGCCCAGATCGAGAGCCGCGGCCAGGTCAGCTCGGTCACCTACGAGCTGCCGGTCGAGCGCAGTGCCCGCGAAGCCTTCACCAGCGCCCGCGAGGCGCTGCAGCATGACGGCGGCTATCCGTTGTTCTGGTGCCAGGGCCGCGATTGCGGCGAAGGCAGCCTGTGGGCCAACGACGTGTTTGCCAATGCCCGGTTGAACGGCGGCGACGAGCAGCAGGCGTTCATCCTCCTGCGCCGCTCGGCCGAAGAGGCCGACACCCTGGTCGCGCTGTACAGCGTCACCCGTGGCAACCGCCGCGCCTACCTGCATGTGGAAGAATTCGTCGCCAGCAGCCCGCTGGGCGAAATACTCCCCACCGCCGCCACGGTGCTGCGGGAAATGCGCGATACCGGCAAGCTCGACTACCCTGACCTGGCTGCGCCACAGGAAAGCTGGGTGGCCTTGCTGGCGCGCAGCCTGAACCTCGACAGCACCTTGCGCGCAAGCCTCAGTGGCGCCCAGGCCGAGGCCTGGCGCGAGCAACTGGTCAAGGCTGGCGTGCGTGATGGCCGGCTCGAAGTCGGCAACGCACCCACCGATGGCCTGCACCTGGAACTGATCCGTTGAGTGAGCGTCACCATGGCCAACAATGACCGCCTGCTGATCCAGATTCTGCTGCTGGCGTTGCTGGGTGCCGCCCTGTGGGTCATGGCACCCTTCATTTCCGCGTTGTTGTGGGGGGCCATCCTGGCGTTCGCCAGCTGGCCGCTGATGCGCCTGCTGACGCGTGTGCTGGGTGGGCGTGAAACCCTCGCCGCCAGCCTGCTGACCACGGCCTGGATCCTGATCGTGGCCTTGCCGCTGGTGTGGCTGGGCTTCAACCTGGCCGACCACATCCGCGACGCCACTGCCTTTGTGCGCGATGTACAGGTCGATGGCCTGCCTGATGCACCTGACTGGCTGCGCGGCATTCCCTTCGTGGGCGAGCGCCTGGTCAGTTGGTGGCAATCCCTCGATCAGCAAGGCGCGGCCCTGCTGGCGTCGCTCAAGCCTTACCTCGGCCAGGTCGGCAACTGGTTGCTGGCGCGCAGTGCGCAGATCGGCAGCGGTGTGCTGGAGCTGACCCTGAGCCTGGTATTCGTGTTCTTCTTCTACCGTGACGGGCCGCGCCTGTCGGCCTTCGTGCTGCGGCTGCTGAACCGGCTGGTGGGCGAGCGGGCCGAGTACTACCTGGAGCTGGTGGCAGGCACCGTGCAGCGGGTGGTCAACGGCGTGATCGGCACGGCGGCCGCCCAGGGCCTGCTGGCGCTGATCGGCTTCCTGATCGCCGGGGTGCCCGGGGCGATCGTGCTGGGGCTGGTGACCTTCATGCTCAGCCTGATCCCGATGGGGCCACCGTTGGCGTGGATCCCGGCGACCGGCTGGCTGGTGTGGAAGGGCGAGTACGGCATGGCCGTGTTCCTGGGGATCTGGGGCACGTTCGTCATCAGCGGCGTGGACAACGTGCTCAAGCCCTACCTGATCAGCCGCGGCGGTAACCTGCCGCTGGTGATCGTGCTGCTGGGTGTGTTCGGTGGCTTGCTAGCCTTTGGCTTCATCGGCCTGTTCATCGGGCCGACCTTGCTGGCGGTCGGTTACAGCCTGTTGCTCGACTGGAGCCGTAACGCCGGACAACAGACTCCTCAGCAATAACCTGTTCTGGCCTCTTCGCCGCAATGCCGCGAAGAGGCCGGCACTGCAACGCCGCTGCTTTGATTTTTACGCATTCTTTATTTCCACGCTTGCCCGCCGATCTCGCCCCTTTACGCCTACCCCTCGGACAATTCCCCCAAAGCGGTACAAGCCGCAAAAAGGGGAGTTTCACTCATGTACATGCTCGATGGGTTGTCACTGCTGCTGGCAGTGGCCTTGGCGGTTTACCTGCTGGTAGCGCTGCTGCGCGCCGATCGCAGCTAGGGAGCGGCCATGCACAGTTACGATTACCTTTTGCTGCTGGCCTTCTTCGCCATCGTGCTGTTGCCGGCGCCCTGGCTCGGACGCTTCTACTACAAGGTCATGGAAGGCCAGCGTACCTGGCTGACCCCCGTGCTTGGGCCGGTGGAGCGTGGCTGTTACCGCCTGGCCGGCGTACGCGCCAACCAGGAGCAGAACTGGAAGCAGTACAGCCTGGCTCTGCTGGCCTTCAACCTGGCCGGCTTCCTGCTGCTGTTCAGCGTGCTTCTGTTGCAAGGCTACCTGCCACTCAACCCGCAGCACCTGCCCGGCCAGGAGTGGTCGCTGGCATTCAATACGGCGGTGAGTTTCGTCACCAACACCAACTGGCAGGCCTACAGCGGTGAGGCTTCGGTCAGCTACCTGAGCCAGATGCTCGGCCTGACCGTGCAGAACTTTGTCAGCGCCGCCACTGGCCTGGCCGTGCTGGTTGCGCTGTGCCGCGGCATCGCTCGCCGTTCCACCACCAGCCTGGGCAACTTCTGGGTCGATATGACCCGCGCCACTCTCTACGGCCTGCTGCCGCTGTGCCTGCTGCTGGCGCTGCTGCTGGTATGGCAGGGCGTGCCGCAGACCTTCGCCGACTACGCCCACGCCGTGACCCTGCAAGGCGCCGACCAGACCATCCCGCTGGGCCCGGCCGCCAGCCAGATCGCCATCAAGCAACTGGGCACCAACGGTGGCGGCTTCTTCGGTGTCAACTCGGCGCACCCATTCGAAAACCCTACCGCCTGGAGCAACCTGTTCGAGGTGGCTTCGATCATCCTGATCCCGGTGGCGCTGGTGTTCACGTTTGGTCACTACGTCAAGGACCTGCGCCAGAGCCGCGCCATCATCGCCTGCATGCTTGGCCTGTTCCTGCTGGGTGGCGCGACGGCGCTGTGGTCGGAGTACCAGCCGAACCCGGCGTTGGAAAGCGCCCAGGTGCAGCAGAGCGCGCCCATGGAGGGCAAGGAGAGCCGCTTCGGCACCACCGGTTCAGTGCTGTGGACCGTGACCACCACGTCAGCCTCCAATGGCTCGGTCAACGCCATGCACGACAGCCTCAACCCGCTGACCGGCATGGTCGCGATGGTCAACATGATGGTCGGTGAAGTGATCTTCGGCGGTGTCGGTGCCGGGCTCTACGGCATGTTGCTGTTCGTGCTGATTGCCGTGTTCCTGGCCGGGTTGATGATCGGCCGCACGCCGGAATACCTGGGCAAGAAGCTGCAAGCGCGGGAAGTGCAACTGCTGGTGGCGACCCTGCTGGTGATGCCGGTCGGCGTGCTGGTGCTGGGTGCCATCGCTGCCAGCCTGCCAGGCCCGGCAGGTGCGGTGAGCAACCCGGGCGCCCACGGCTTCAGCCAGCTGTTGTACGCCTACACCTCAGGCACCGCCAACAACGGCTCGGCGTTTGCCGGCTTTGGCGCCAACACGGTGTTCCACAACCTGATGATCGGCCTGGCCATGTTGATCGGCCGCTTCGGCTACATCCTGCCGATCCTGGCATTGGCCGGCAGCCTGGCGGCGAAGAAGAGCGCGCCCCAGGGCACCGACAGCTTCCCCACCCACGGCCCGTTGTTCGCCTGCCTGTTGCTGGTGACCATCCTGCTGGTCGGTGGCCTGACCTTCCTGCCGACCCTGGCCCTCGGGCCGATCGCCGAACAACTGAGCCTGGGTTTCTGAGGAATCATCCATGAACATGCCCATTCCTGAAGTGAAAGCCTCACACAGCGCCAAGGACCAGACCCGCTTCGCGGCCCTGTGGCGCCCGGCGCTGGTGCAGGCCTTCGTCAAGCTCGACCCGCGCCAGCTCAAACGGGCGCCGGTGATGCTGGTGGTCGCCCTGACGGCGGTCCTCACCACCGCGCTGTGTTTCGCGCCTGGCAACGGCGTCAGCACTGGCGTCGCCGCGCAGATTGCCCTGTGGTTGTGGTTCACGGTGCTGTTCGCCAACTTCGCCGAGGCCCTTGCCGAAGGCCGTGGCAAGGCCCGTGCCGACAGCCTCAAGGCCGGTAGCCAAGGGCTGACGGCGCAGCGCCGCAAACGCGATGGCAGTTTCGAAAGCGTCGCGGCCACGGCACTGCGCAAGGATGATGTGGTGCGCGTGGTGGCTGGCGAGATGATCCCCGGTGACGGTGAGGTGCTCGAAGGCATCGCGGCGGTCAACGAAGCGGCCATCACCGGCGAGTCCGCACCGGTCATCCGCGAATCCGGTGGCGACCGCTCGGCCGTCACTGGCAACACCCGGCTGGTGTCCGACTGGTTGCTGATCCGCATCACCAGCAACCCCGGCGAGTCGACCCTGGACCGCATGATCGCCCTGGTCGAGGGCGCCAAGCGGCAGAAGACCCCCAACGAAATCGCCCTCGACATCCTGCTGATCGGCCTGACCCTGATCTTCCTGATCGTGGTGGTGACCCTGCAACCGTTCGCCCATTTTGCGGGTGGCAGCCTGCCGCTGATCTTCCTCGCCGCGCTGCTGGTGACGCTGATTCCCACCACCATCGGCGGCCTGCTCTCGGCCATCGGCATTGCCGGCATGGACCGCCTGGTACGCCTGAATGTGATCGCCCGCTCCGGCCGCGCGGTGGAGGCGGCCGGCGACGTCCATACCTTGATGCTCGACAAGACCGGCACCATCACCTTCGGCAACCGCCGCTGCAGTGCCCTGCACGCGGCCCAGGGTGTGACCGCCAAGGAGCTGGGGGAGGGCGCCTTGCTCGCCTCGCTGGCCGACGACACCGCCGAGGGCAAGTCGATCGTCGAGTACCTGCGCCAATTGCACGACTTCATCGAACCGTCACCTGAGCAGTACCAGGCGATTGCCTTCAGCGCCGAGACACGCCTGTCGGGTATCGACTTCCAGCAGCACCGCTACCGCAAGGGTGCCGTCGATGCGGTGCTGGCCTTTGTCGGCATGCAGCGCCTGGACCTGCCCGCCGCGTTGGCCCGTGAGGTGGAGCGCATCGCCCAGAGCGGTGGCACCCCGCTGCTGGTGTGCCTGGACAAGCGCCTGCTCGGTGTGATCCACCTCAAGGACGTGGTCAAGCCGGGGATCCGTGAGCGTTTCGCCGAGCTGCGCAAGCTGGGCATCCGCACCGTGATGGTGACCGGTGACAACCCGCTGACCGCCGCAGCCATCGCAGCCGAGGCCGGCGTCGATGATGTGCTCGCCGAAGCCACGCCGGAGAAGAAGCTGGCACGCATCCGCCAGGAACAGAATGACGGGCGCCTGGTGGCGATGTGCGGCGACGGCGCCAACGACGCCCCGGCGCTGGCCCAGGCGGACGTCGGCATGGCCATGAACGATGGCACCCAGGCGGCGCGCGAGGCGGCCAACATGGTCGACCTGGACAGCGACCCGACCAAGCTGCTGGACGTGGTGCAGGTGGGCAAGGAGCTGCTGGTGACCCGCGGCGCGCTGACCACCTTCTCCATCGCCAACGACGTGGCCAAGTACTTCGCCATCCTGCCGGCGCTGTTCGCCGCCATCTACCCGCAGCTCGGCGTGCTCAACCTGATGCACCTGGCCAGCCCGCAGAGCGCGATCCTCTCGGCGATCGTGTTCAACGCGCTGATCATCATCGTGCTGATCCCGCTGGCACTGCGCGGAGTGCGCGTGCAGGCGGCGAGCGCGGCGCACCTGTTGCGGCGCAACCTGCTGATCTACGGGCTGGGCGGCATCGTCGTGCCGTTTGCCGGGATCAAGCTGATCGACCTGCTGCTCAATGCCCTGCACCTGGTCTGAGGAGGCCATCATGAACCGTTACGTACGCCCGGCGTTGAGCCTGATCCTGCTGATGACCGCGGTCACTGGCGCGCTTTACCCGCTGGCGGTGACTGGGGTTGCCCAGCTGGCGTTCCCCGAGCAGGCCAATGGCAGCCTGGTGCGCGATGAGCGCGGGCAGGTGCGGGGTTCGGCCTTGATCGCCCAGGATTTCCAGGGCGATGGCTGGTTCCATTCACGGCCTTCGGCGGGTGCTTTTGCCACTGTGGCCAGCAGCGCGAGCAACCTGGCACCGAGCAACCCGGCGCTGGCCGAGCGGGTCAAGGGCGATGCTGCGGCGCTGTACCAGGCGCAGCTGGGGCCGGTGCCCCAGGCGCTGCTGACCACGTCGGGCAGCGGCCTGGACCCGCACTTGCCACCGCAAGCCGTGGCCTACCAGATTCCTCGGGTAGCGGCGGCGCGGCAGGTGCCGGTGGAGCGCTTGCAAGCCTTGCTGGAAGAGGCCACCCTCCACCCATTGTTCGGGCCACCAGTGGTCAATGTGCTGGCCTTGAACCAGGCGCTTGAGCACCTCTGAGAAGGGGCCGCAAGGCGGCCCAGGATTCAGGGAACACTGCAATTTCTGAAGGATGAAACATGAGTGACTCCACCCGCGCAGACGCGCTGTTGGCCACCCTCCCACGCAGCGGTCGCGGCCGGCTCAAGGTCTTCCTCGGCGCCGCCCCAGGCGTGGGCAAGACCTTCGCCATGCTCCAGGCCGCCCACGCCCAGCAGCGCCAGGGCGTGCAAGTGTTGGCCGCAGTGGTCGAAACCCACGGCCGCAGCGAGACCGAAGCACTGCTCGGCGGCCTGCTCCAGCAGCCCCTGCTGCGCAGCGAGTATCGTGGTGTCACCCTTGAGGAAATGGACCTCGACGGCCTGCTCAAGGCGGCCCCGACCCTGGCCCTGGTCGACGAACTGGCCCACACCAACGCCCCTGGCAGCCGCCACGCCAAACGCTGGCAGGACGTGCAGGAGCTGCTTGCCGCTGGCATCGACGTGTACACCACGGTCAACGTCCAGCACCTGGAAAGCCTCAACGACAAGGTCCGCGGCATTACCGGCGTACAGGTGCGTGAAACCCTGCCGGACTGGGTGCTGCAGGAAGCCTTCGAGCTGGTGCTGATCGACCTGCCGCCGCGCGAGCTGCTCGAACGCCTGCGCGAAGGCAAGGTGTATGTGCCGGAGCAGGCGCGGGCCGCCATCGACGCGTACTTCTCGCAGACCAACCTCACCGCCCTGCGCGAGCTGGCCATGCAGACCGCCGCCGCCCAGGTCGATGCCGACCTGGCCCACGGTTACCGCCTGCGTGGCGAAGCGGCGCCGGCTTTGCGCGGGCGCCTGCTGGTGGGCGTGGATGGCGATGAGCAGGCCGAGCGCCTGGTGCGCCACGCCAGCCGCGTTGCCCAGCGTCGCCACCTGCCGTGGAGCCTGGTGCATGTCGACAACGGCCGGTTGCGTGACGAAGCCGCCCGCCAGCGCCTGCAGGCGGCCCAGCAACTGGCCGAGCGGCTGGGGGGCGAGGTGGTGGTGCTTCGCGCCGGCGAGGTGGCGCGAACCTTGATCCAGCACGCCAGCGAGCGTCGTGCCAGCCTGGTGCTGGTCGGGCAATCCCGTGACCGGCTGCGCCGGCACCTGTTCGGTGCCGGCGTCGCCGCCCGGCTGCTGCGCGAAAGCCATGGCCTGGAGATCAACGTGCTCGACCGCGACAGCCAGGCACGCCCGGCACGTGCGGCAGTCAGCCGGGTGTGGGTCTGGCGCCATTACCTGCTGGCGCTGGTGGCCACGGTGCTGGCCGCCGGCCTGGCCTGGGGCGTGTCGAGCGTGCTGGCGCTGCCCAACATCTCGCTGGTGTTCCTTGCCGCCGTGCTGCTGGTGGCCGTGCGCAGCAGCCTGGGCCCGGCGCTGGCCTGTGCGGCGCTGTCGTTCCTGACCTACGACTTCCTGTTCATCCCGCCGAACTTCTCGTTCAGCATCCAGCGCGAGGAAGACGTGCTGACGCTGGTGTTCTTCCTGCTCATGGCGGCTCTCACCGGTAACCTCGCGGCCCGCCAGCGCAGCCAGCTGCAGGCCCTGCGCGAAACCCAGGCGCAGACCAACCAATTGCTCGACCTGTCGCGCCGGCTGACCGTGGCCGCCGACCGCCAGGCTGTGTTCAACGCCGCCGGGCGGCACCTCAATGGCTGGAAGGATGTGCAGGTATGCCTGCTCGAGCGCAACAGCGAAGGGCTGCTGGAGCTGGCGAGCGGCGAAGCCCAGGCCTTGAGCGACAACGAACGGGCCGCCGCCGAATGGGCCTGGCAGCATGGCCAGGCTGCTGGCCACGGCAGCGATACCTTGCCCAATGGCCGCTGGTGGTGGTGGCCGTTGGCGGTTGATGACCAGCCCCTGGCCCTGCTCGGCGTGCGCCCGCGTTCCGGCGAGCCACTGAGCGCCCAGCGCCGGCGCCTGCTGATGGCCCTCGGCCAACCCCTGGCCCAGGCCCTGGCCCGTGCCCGGCTGGCCGAGCAACTCGAGGCCGCCCGCCTGCACGGCGAAACCGAGCAATTGCGCAGCGCCTTGCTGGCCTCGGTGTCCCACGACCTGCGCACCCCGCTGACGGCCATGCGCGGCAGCATCGACAGCCTGCTGGCGCTGGGCGAAGCGATCCCCGTCGAAGACCGCCGCGAGCTGCTTGAAGGCACCCGCAACGAAGCCGAGCGCCTGGACCGTTACATCCAGAACCTGCTCGACATGACCCGCCTCGGCCACGGCGGCCTCAAGCTTGCCCGCGACTGGGTGGCCCCGGCCGACATTGTCGGCAGTGCCCTCAACCGATTGCGCGCGGTACTGGCGCCGTTGCGTGTGCACACTGATGTGCCCGCTGACCTGCCGCTGCTGTTCGTGCACGCCGCACTGATCGAGCAGGCGCTGATCAACGTACTGGAAAACGCCGCACGCTTTTCCCCCGGGCAAGGCCGCCTGGCGTTGCAGGTAGCGGTGCATGGCGAGCAGTTGCACTTCGCTGTCAGTGACCAGGGCCCCGGCATCCCGGTGGCCGAGCGCGAGAAGATCTTCGACATGTTCTACACCGCCGCCCGCGGTGACCGGGGCGGGCAGGGCACCGGCCTGGGCCTGGCGATCTGCCAGGGCATGATCGGTGCCCATGGCGGGCAGATCCTGGTCGGCGAAGGCATCGATGGCCACGGCACCTGCATCACTCTATGCTTGCCGCTGCCCCAGCAACCTGAAGCCGAAAGCGAAACTCCATGAGCCAGTCCGCCACCCTGTTGGTCATTGACGACGAACCACAGATCCGCAAGTTCCTGCGCATCAGCCTTGCTTCTCAGGGCTACAAGGTGATCGAGGCCGCCACCGGCAGCGAAGGCCTGGCCCAGGCCGCGCTGGCCAAGCCTGACCTGGTGGTGCTCGACCTCGGCCTGCCCGACATGGATGGCCAGCAGGTACTGCGCGAGTTGCGCGAGTGGAGCGCGGTGCCGGTGCTGGTGCTGTCGGTGCGGGCTAGCGAGGTGCAGAAGGTCGACGCGCTGGATGGCGGCGCCAATGACTATGTGACCAAGCCTTTCGGCATCCAGGAGTTCCTTGCTCGGGTGCGCGCGCTGTTGCGCCAGGTGCCGCAGTCGGGTGGTAGCGAAGTGACGGCGAGCTTCGGGCCGCTGGTGGTGGATTTTGCCTTCCGCAAAGTGACCCTGGAGGGTGTGGAGATCGCGCTGACGCGCAAGGAGTACGCACTGCTGGCGCAGTTGGCGGGGCATCCAGGGCGGGTGATTACCCAGCAGCAATTGCTCAAGGACATCTGGGGGCCGACCCATGTCGACGACACCCATTACCTGCGGATCGTGGTGGGGCATTTACGGCAGAAGCTTGGCGATGACCCGACAGCGCCGCGGTTTATCATCACCGAGGCCGGGGTGGGGTATCGGTTGGTGGCGCCGGGGCACTAGAACTCAAGCCCTGGGCGGTTCTTTGTCGAACAGCTGGCGCATCACTTCCAGATAGCGCCTGGCGCCCAGCCCCAACGGCCGTGGCTTCAGCCAGATGATGTCGACCCACAGCCGCAAGCGGCTGGCCATGTTGTCAAAGCGCACCTCGGCCAGCGCACCCGAGGCAATCAACGGCTCCACCAGCGGCTGCGGCAAGTAGGCCCAGCCCAGGCCGGACTGCACCAGATCGAGCGTCGCCAGGTAGCTGTCGGTCAACCATATCCGCCGCGAAAGCACCATGCGCGGGTCCGACCCAGTGGCCTTGCCCGAGGCCACGATGATCTGCCGTTGTTCGGCAAACGCTTCCTCAGGCAGCGGCGTGCCACTGTTGCTGCTGGCGGGGTGGCGCGGTGAAGCGACGGCCACCAACAGCTGGCTGCCGGCTTCGAGAAAGGACTCGCGCTCATCGATCCCAGGGCGCTCGAACACCAGCGCCAGTTGCACGCTGCCTTCATGCAGCAAGCGCACCGCCTCGGTCTGGGTCGCCGAGCGTACTTCGATCTCCAGGCTGGGAAATTCCTTCGCCAGGGTTTCCAGCGGCTGGCTCCAGCGGCCGGTCTGCAGCTCCGGGGCCATGGCGATGGTCAGGCGCTTTTCCAGCCCCTGGTGCAGTTGCAGGGCCTGGGCGTCGAGCAGGTTGAGCTGGCAGATTACCTGCCGCGCCTGCGGTTCCAGGGCCAGGGCGGCGCTGGTGGGCACGGCTTTGCGTGTTGCCCGGTCGAACAGGGCCAGGTCCAGCTCGGCCTCCAGTTGCGCGATCGCCATGCTCACGGCTGACGGTACACGCCCCAGCTTGCGAGCCGCTGCTGAGAACGACCCGGCATCCATGACAGCAAGGAAAATTGCCAGGGAGTCGCTGGTAAACGCCATTGTCAGTGAACCTGATGATAATTGTCTTTTGTGGTTGGAAATTATGAACATTAATGCACGGACCGGACAATCCCACAAAGGACAACAACGTGCATAAACCCACCGCCTGGCATGTCACCCACTGGAGTGCAGACCCGTTCAGCCTTGGTGCCTACAGTGCGTTGCTGCCAGGGGGTACCGGGCAGCACCGGGCAATCCTCGGCCAGGTGCTGGAGAAGCGGCTGGTCATCGCCGGGGAGGCCTGTAGCGCCACTGCTCCGGCGATGACCCATGGAGCATGGGACGATGGCCTGCGTGCTGCCGAGGCGGCTTTGCATGCCGGCGCTAGCAAGGTGATCGTGATCGGTGCTGGTTGCGCGGGGCTGGCGGCTGCGCGGTCCTTGCATGAGCAAGGTATCGAATGCGTCGTTCTGGAAGCCAGGGGGCGAACGGGTGGGCGCACGCACACCGTCGAACTGGGTGGCGTGAGGGCAGATGAAGGTGCCGCATGGCTCCAGCATTTCGCCGACAACCCATTGGCCGCCCTTGCCCTGCAACAGGGGCTGGCTTGCGTCGAAACTGACTTCGCCAACCCGCTCGCTGCTGCACGCGGCGGGGTGCTGCCTGACATCGACGGCGCTTGGTTGGCCCTGACTGAAACTATCGATCGGCGGTTCTCCTTGTCTGATGCCATCGACCGCTACATGGCCAGCCTCGATCCCGCGCACGTACGCGCGACGCAATTCGCCATCGACGGCAACCTGGTACTGGAAGCGTGCCTGCCCGTGGCGCAGTTGTCGGTCTGCGCTCTGGACGAAGAGGGTGTCGGGCATGGAGATCGCATGCTGCCCGGTGGCTACAGCGAACTTGTAGATTGCCTGGCGCAGGGGCTGGATATCCGCCTGAACAGTCCGGTAACGTCCATCGACTGGTCAGGCGCGAAGGTTGTGGTCAATGACCAGCTGTGTGATTTCTGCATTTGCACAGTCCCCGTGGGCGTGTTGAAAACGCTGCGTTTCAACCCTGCGCTACCCGACACACAGCAACAAGCGCTGGCACATCTGGCCATGGGCAAGCTGGAAAAGGTGATTCTGCAATTCGATGAGCGCTGGTGGCCGCGCTCACCCTCGGGTTACCTGCGCTGGTACGACGAGCCTGCCAGTTGGGGGGAGTGGCTGGACCTGACCGACGCGGTGGGCAAGCCCACCATTGCCGGGTTGATTGCCGCCGATGCAATCGAGCGGCAGTTCACCGGGCGCACCGACGAGCAGATCGCCATGGCTGCCTGCGAGGCGTTACAGGCGTGGGCCGCAGCGCTGGGGCCCACACCTTGAGAGTTACAGCCCTTCGCCAAGCACCCGGTCGATGCTGTCGACAAAGTAGTCGACGCTGGCCCGGGTGGTGCACATCGGCGGCTTGATCTTGAGGATGTTCAGGTAGTCGCCGGTCGGTTGCATGAAAATGCCCAGTTCGCGCAGGCGGTCGCACAGCAGCATGGTTTCTTCGCTGGCCGGCTCCAGGGTGTCACGGTTGCGCACCAGCTCCAGCCCCAGGTAGAAGCCCGAACCATGCGCCGCCCCAGCCAGCGGGTGCTTGTCGACCAGCGCCTGCAGGCGCGCCTTGAAATAGCGCCCGGTGTCGCGGGCGTTGTCCCACAGCCCTTCCTCCTGCATCACGTCCAGCACCGCCATGCCGATACGGCAGCTGACCGGGCTGCCGCCGGCCGAGGAGAAGAAGTAGCCCTCGGCTTCCAGGGCCTCGGCGATCTCACGCCGAGTGATCACCACACCCAACGGCTGGCCGTTGCCCATGCCCTTGGCCATGGTGATGATGTCGGGCACCACGCCCTGTTCCTCGAAGCCCCAGAAGTATTCGCCCAGGCGGCCATAACCGACCTGCACCTCGTCGGCGATGCACACGCCACCGCGGGCGCGGACCTTGGCATAGGCTTGGCGCAGGTAACCGGCCGGCAGTGAGATGCCCCCGGCATTGCCGTACACCGGCTCGCAGATGATGCCGGCCAGCTGGCGGCCACGGGCATCGAGGTCGGCCAGCTTGGCGTCGACGTCGCGCAGGTAGTCGGCGGCCGTGTCGGCCCCCCGGAAGCGGCCGCGGAAGGTGTTCGGCGCCTCCACCGGGTGCACCCAGTCAGGGCGGGTTTCCAGGGCCTGCGGGTTGTCGGCGATGGAGGTGGAAATGGCATCGGTGGCCACCGACCAGCCGTGGTAGGCCTCCAGCACGCTGAGCAGGTCGCGGCCACCGCTGTAGGCCCAGGCCAGGCGGATGGCCAGGTCGTTGGCTTCGGTGCCGCTGTTGACCATGAATACCCGGTCGAAACCCTCGGGCGCGAGGTCGAGCAGGCGCTCGGAGAACTCGGTGATGGCGGCGTAATGGAAGCGTGAGTTGGTGTTGAGCAGCGACCACTGGCGTGCCGATTCGGCAGCCATGCGCGGGTGGCCGTGGCCGAGCACGGCGACGTTGTTGAGCATGTCCAGGTACGAACGGCCTTGCAGGTCGATCAGGTAGTTGCGCCAGCCGCGCTCGATCTGCGGCGGTTGCGCGTAGTAGTGCTTCTGCGAGCGAGCGAAGCTGGCGTCGCGACGGGCCAGCAGGGCCTGCGGGTCGGGCAACGGTTCGGCATCGCAATCGAAGCCCAGCAGCGCGGCGGGCGACGGGCACAGGGCCAGCCAGGCGGCAGCCTGGGACGGTTTGGCGAAAAATGGCGGCTGAGTGCGGGTGTCCAGGCACAGCTGGACGCTGAGGAAGCCGCAGCTGCTGCCCAGGGATTGCCCTTTCGCCACCGCCTGGCCATCCGCCGGGGCATCTTCCAGACCCTGCAACCACAAGGCCCAGCGTAGCGTGCGCAGGCAGCCGCGGCCGTCGCCGTGACGTTGCCAGATGCCCGCTTCGGGCGCCTGAAGCGGGCTGCCATTGGGCACATGCAGCTCTACGCCCAGCGCGCAGGTCGCCGGTTCTTCGGGGCGATCGATATGGGTTTGTGACAGGCGATACTGGCCGTGCAAGCTGCAGGCTGGCGCAGATTGCGCGCTCAGCAGGTGCTGGTCGAAGCCCGGCTGTTCCCAGTTGCCGGCTTCGCAGTGCGCACTGAGCACGCCCAGGTCGACGCGCTTGACCGGCTGCCCGGCCAACTCGGGGAGCAGCGGCGCACAGCCAGACAGGTCGGCTGCATCGGTTGGCAGGCCGGCCGCCTGGACAATGGCCGCCTCCATCAAGGCGGACGGTACGGCCGTGGCGGTATCGAAGATTTCCCATTCATGGGCGACGTTGTCGCGGGTGTACTGGTTGTCCGGGTCCACGGCCAATTGCTGCGCGCTGCTTAGCACCAGCACCGCTGCACGGTTGAGTACCAACGGCCACAAGGCACGCAGCTCGGCCTCGGTCAGCGGGTTGAGGGCCTGGTAGGCGCTGACCGCTGGCAGGATGCGCAGTGGGTCACCTTCGGCATGGTGCAGCAGCGCGGCACAGGTCACCGAAAGGTCGGCGATGCGCCAGGTGCGCGACAGGTCGCCGAAGTCGATCACACCTTGCAGTTGCCATTGGCGCTGGTCGTCGCGGGCCCACACGGTGTTGTCGTCGGTGATGTCCAGGTGCACGGCCTGAGTCGGCAGCCGCTCGGCCAAGGGGGCCAGGCGCTCGCTGGCCAGGCGCGTGGCCTGCTCGATGCGGGTGCGTTGCCCGGCGTCCTGCAGCACCTGCAGCAGGTGCTCGATCAGTGCCTGGGCATGTTGCGGGTCCCATTGCAGGGTGCGTACAAGGCCTGGGTGGTCGAAGTCGGCCAAGGCCTTGTCGAGCCGTGCGCACAGCCTGCCCAGTTCAGTCATCAGGCGTGGCGGCATGTGTTTGAGGCGGGTCACGGGCTGGCCGTCGATGTAGTCGAGCAGGCGCACCCGCAGGGGTTGCCCGTCGATGTTCACCGCCAGCAAGGTTTCGCCACTTTGCGCAGCTTGCACGGCAGGTACTGGCAGGCCCTGCTCGCGCAAGAAGGCCAGGGCGGCATGTTGCGCCTGCAGTTCGATCTGGGCGTAGCTGCCGTGGCAGGCCTTGAGCACGAAGCGCCCTTGCGCCGCGTCCACACGGAAGTTCAGGTCCTGCTGGCTGCCCAGCGCCGTCAAGTCGCCATCCAGGCCGTAGTGCGTCTGCAGCAGCGCATGCGCCTGGGCTTCGCTGAGCGCAGGGCTGGGCAGGGCGGAGCGCTGGATCAGCGTTTCGAGGGCAGGGGAGGCGGGTTTTTGTTGTTGGCTGGGCATGGGGCTCTACCGTTGTTGCTGGAGTTGACTGAGGAGAATCTATTCCCTGTCTGGCTGATGATGAAAGACGATCGTGATCAGAATTTCTGATGATTGGTGTGCTTGGGCTTAGGTCAGGTGAACGGGCCTGTCGTGGAATCGCAGCAGGGCTGACAGGTTCATGCCTTGGGATTTCCAGCGCCTGTGAGATCGAGCGCCGCCCGCGCGGCGCATCGCGGATAAATCCGCTCCCACATCTGTTTCGGGCCAGTCCGTCCTGTGCCGCCAACAGGATCAGCCTTGGTGCATGACTGGAGACAGGTGGAGCGGCATCAGCGCCCACCGAGATGCATCGCCATGGCAACAAGGCGGTCCCTGTTGGCTTCACAGGAGTGACTGGCCCGAAACAGATGTGGGAGCGGATTTATCCGCGATGCGCCGCGCGGGCGGCGCTCGATCTGATAGGCGCTGCACATCTATCGGCGAACGCCTGGTGGCCGTGATGCGTTACCAGCCCCGGCCGATCAATGCCTCATGCCGAGTTCGGCATCGCCCATCAACGCCTTGGCCATCGCGCTCAGAACGGAAAAAGAGCGCCCAGAGTATCTTTGGGAAATGGACTACAAGCTAGCGGTTAAATCTGATTCTGAATGCTTCAGACATCCGCTAAAAACGCCGCTTCCAACAATTGTTTCGTATAAACATGTTGCGGCGCATGGAAGATCTCCCGCGCATCCCCTTGCTCCACCACATGCCCATGCTTGATCACCATCAACTGGTGGCTCAGCGCCTTGACCACCGCCAGGTCATGGCTGATAAACAGGTACGTCAGGTTGTACTTGGCCTGCAGGTTCCTCAGCAACTCCACCACCTGCCGCTGCACCGTGCGGTCCAGCGCCGAGGTCGGCTCATCCAGCAGAATCAGCGCCGGCTTCAACACCAACGCCCGGGCAATGGCAATACGCTGGCGCTGGCCCCCGGAGAATTCATGCGGATAGCGATGGCGGGTGCGCGGGTCCAGCCCCACTTCCTCCAGCGCCGCAACGATCGCCGCCTCCTGCTCCTGCGGCGTACCTATCTTGTGGATCCGCAGCCCCTCGCCAACGATATCCTCCACACACATGCGCGGGCTCAGGCTGCCGAAGGGGTCCTGAAACACCACCTGCATCTCCCGCCGCAGTGGCCGCACTTGCTTCTGGTTCATCCCTTCGAGCTGCTGGCCATGAAAGCGGATCCCGCCCTGGCTGGAGATCAACCGCAGAATCGCCAGGCCCAATGTCGACTTGCCCGACCCGGACTCGCCGACGATCCCCAGCGTCTGCCCCTGGGGCAGGCTGAAGTTGATCCCGTCCACCGCCTTTACATGGTCAACCGTCTTGCGCAATAGCCCCTTCTTGATCGGGAACCACACCTTCAGGTCATTCACCTCCAGCAACGGCGCCCCTACCGGGTTATGGGCGGGCAACCCACTGGGCTCGGCATTGATCAGCATCTGCGTGTAGTGATGCTGCGGTGCACTGAACAACGTGGCGCACTCGGCCTGTTCGACGATCCGCCCACGTTGCATCACGCACACACGATGGGCGATGCGGCGCACCAGGTTGAGGTCGTGGCTGATCAGCAGCAGGGCCATGCCTAACTTCGCCTGCAGCTTTTTCAGCAGGTCGAGAATCTTCAACTGCACGGTCACATCCAGCGCCGTGGTCGGTTCATCCGCAATCAACAGCTCGGGCTCGTTGGCCAGGGCCATGGCGATCATCACCCGCTGGCGCTGACCGCCCGACAGTTCGTGAGGCAGGGCCTTGAGGCGCTTGTGCGGGTCCGGGATGCCGACCATTTCCAGCAGTTCCAGCGTACGCGCTGTCGCTTCCTTGCCGGTCAGGCCCTTGTGCAGCAGGAGGATTTCGTTGATTTGCTTCTCGATGCAGTGCAGCGGGTTCAGCGAGGTCATCGGCTCCTGGAAGATCATCGCGATGCGGTTGCCGCGGATGCGCTGCAGGGTCTTTTCGCTCTGCTGCAGCAGGTCCTGGCCCTCATAGCGGATGCTGCCGCTGGGGTGGCGGGCCAGCGGGTAGGGCAGCAGGCGCAGAATCGAGTGCGCGGTGACGGACTTGCCCGAGCCGCTTTCGCCGACCAGGGCCAACGTCTCGCCCTTGCGGATATCGAAGCTGATGCCATCGACCACCCGGTTGACCTGCTCGCCGGTGACAAACTCCACGGCCAGGTCGCGCACTTCGATCAGGTTCTGTTCGCTCATTTCACTTCCTCGGGTCGAAGGCATCGCGGGCGGATTCGCCGATGAACACCAGCAGGCTCAACATGATCGCCAGCACGGCGAAGGCGCTGATGCCCAGCCACGGGGCTTGCAGGTTGGACTTGCCTTGCGCCACCAGTTCGCCCAGCGACGGCGCGCCGGGGGGCAGGCCGAAGCCAAGGAAGTCCAGCGCGGTCAGGGTGCCGATGGCACCGGTGAGGATGAACGGCATGAAGGTCATGGTCGAGATCATGGCGTTGGGCAGGATGTGCCGGTACATGATCGCGCCGTTGCGCATCCCCAGGGCGCGGGCCGCGCGCACGTATTCCAGGTTGCGCCCGCGCAGGAATTCGGCGCGCACCACGTCCACCAGGCTCATCCACGAGAACAGCAGCATGATGCCCAGCAGCCACCAGAAGTTGGGCTGCACGAAGCTGGCGAGGATGATCAGCAGGTACAAGACCGGCAGGCCGGACCAGATTTCCAGGAAGCGCTGCCCGGCCAGGTCGACCCAGCCGCCGTAGAAACCCTGCAAGGCGCCGGCAATGACGCCGACGATGGAACTCAGCACCGTCAGGGTAATGGCGAACAGCACTGATACACGGAAGCCATAGATCACCCGTGCCAGCACATCGCGGCCCTGGTCGTCGGTGCCTAGCCAGTTGTCCGCCGAGGGCGGCGCCGGGGCCGGTACGCGCAGGTCGTAATTGATGCTCTGGTAGCTGAACGGGATCGGCGCCCAGAGCACGAAGCTGTCTTTCTTCTGCAGCAGGTCGCGGATGTACGGGCTCTTGTAGTTGGCTTCCAAGGGGAATTCGCCGCCGAAGGTGGTTTCCGGGTAGCGCTTGAACGCCGGGAAGTACCATGAGCCTTCGTAGCGCACGGCAATCGGTTTGTCGTTGGCGATCAGCTCGGCGCCCAGGCTCAGGCCGAACAGGATCAGGAACAGCCACAGCGACCACCAGCCTCGGCGGTTGGCCTTGAAGCGCTCGAAACGCCGGCGGTTGAGGGGGGACAGGGCCATGTCAGTGCTCCCGGCTGGCGAAGTCGATGCGTGGATCGACCAGGGTGTAGGTCAGGTCGCCGATCAGTTTCACCACCAGCCCGAGCAGGGTGAAGATGAACAGGGTGCCGAAGACCACCGGGTAGTCGCGGTTGATCGCCGCTTCGAAACTCATCAGGCCCAGGCCATCGAGGCTGAAAATCACCTCGATCAGCAGGGAGCCGGTGAAGAAGATGCCGATGAACGCCGACGGGAAACCGGCGATCACCAGCAGCATGGCGTTGCGGAACACATGCCCATACAGCACACGTGGCCGGCTCAGGCCCTTGGCCTTGGCGGTGACCACGTACTGCTTGTTGATCTCGTCGAGGAAGCTGTTCTTGGTCAGCAGGGTCATGGTGGCGAAGTTGCCGATCACCAGCGCGGTGATTGGCAGCACCAGGTGCCAGAAGTAGTCGAGCACCTTGCCGGTGGCGGACAACTCGTCGAAATTGTTGGAGGTGAGGCCGCGCAGCGGGAACCAGTCGAAATAGCTGCCTCCGGCGAACAGCACGATCAGCAGGATGGCGAACAGGAACGCCGGGATGGCATAGCCGACAATGATCGCCGAGCTGGTCCAGACATCGAAGTGGCTGCCGTGGCGCACCGCCTTGGCGATGCCCAGCGGGATCGACACCAGGTACATGATCAGCGTGCTCCACAGCCCCAGCGAGATCGACACCGGCATCTTCTCGGCGATCAGGTCGATGACCTTGGCGTCGCGGAAGAAGCTGTCGCCAAAGTCCAGGGTGGCGTAGTTCTTGATCATGATCCACAAGCGTTCGGGCGCCGACTTGTCGAAGCCGTACATGTGCTCGATCTCGGCGATCAGCGCCGGGTCCAGGCCCTGGGCGCCGCGGTAGTTGGAGCCGGCCACCGAGACCTCGGCGCCGCCGCCGGCGATGCGGCTGGTGGCGCCCTCGAAGCCTTCGAGCTTGGCGATCATCTGCTCCACCGGGCCGCCAGGGGCGGCCTGGACGATGATGAAGTTGATGATCAGGATGCCGAACAACGTCGGGATGATCAGCAGCAGGCGACGCAGGATATAGGCCAGCATGTCAGTTGGCCTCGTCTGCAGGGGTTTCGGTGACCGCTGGGGTCACGTTGGGCTTGATCCACCAGGTGTCGATGCCGACATCGTACTTGGGCGACACCTTGGGGTGGCCGATGTGGTTCCAGTAGGCCACGCGCCAGGTCTTGATGTGCCAGTTGGGGATCACGTAGTAGCCCCACAGCAGCACGCGGTCCAGCGCCCGGCAGTGGTCGATCAGGCTCTGGCGCGAGTCGGCATTGATCAACTGTTCCACCAGTTGGTCGATGGCCGGGTCGCGCAGGCCGATGAAATTGCGGCTGCCAGGGTTGTCGGCGGCGCTGCTGCTCCAGTATTCGCGTTGCTCGTTGCCGGGCGAGTTGGACTGCGCGAAGCCGCCGACGATCATGTCGTAGTCGCGCGAGCGCAGGCGGGTGATGTACTGCGAGACATCGACGCGGCGGATGTTCAGGTCGATGCCCAGGTCGGCGAGGTTACGCTTGAACGGCAACAGGATGCGCTCGAACTCGGTCTGTGCGAGCAGGAACTCGATCACCACCGGCTTGCCCTGGGCGTCGACCATCTTGTCGTCGACGATCTTCCAGCCGGCTTCCTGCAGCAGCTTGTAGGCCTTGCGTTGCTGCTCGCGGATCATGCCGCTGCCATCGCTGACCGGGTTGTGGAAGGCCTCGGTGAAGGCCTGCTCGGGAATCTTGCCGCGCAGCGGTTCGAGGATTTTCAGCTCATTGGCGCTAGGCAGGCCACGGGCGGCCATTTCCGAGTTCTCGAAGAAGCTGCCGGTGCGGGTGTAGGCACCGTTGAACAACTGCTTGTTGGTCCATTCGTAGTCCAGCAACTGGCTCAGCGCCTGGCGCACGCGCACGTCCTGGAACAGCGGGTGACGGATGTTGAAGACGAAGCCCTGCATCCCGGTGGGGTTGCCGTTGGGCAGCTCTTCCTTGATCAGGCGGCCTTCGCGCACGGCCGGCACGTTGTAGGCGGTGGCCCAGTTCTTCGCGCTGACCTCCAGCGCGTAGTCGAATGCACCGGCCTTCAGCGCTTCCAGGGCGACGGCGGTGTCGCGGTAGGAATCGAAGGTCATGGCGTCGAAGTTGTAGAAGCCGCGGTTGATCGGCAGGTCCTTGGCCCAGTAGTCCTTGACCCGCTCGTAGCGGATGGTGCGCCCGGCCTTGACCTCGGCCACCTTGTACGGGCCGCTGCCCAGCGGGATTTCCAGGTTGCCGCGGTTGAACTCGCGGTTCTCGTACCAGTGCTTGGGCAGCACCGGCAGCTGGCCGAGGATCAACGGCAGCTCGCGGTTGTTCTGGTGCTTGAACTTGAACAGCACCCGCAGCGGGTCTTCGGCGACCACCTCGGCGACGTCGCCGTAGTACTGGCGGTAGAGGGGGGCGCCGTCCTTGATCAGGGCGTTGAAGGTGAACACCACGTCCTCGGCGCGCATCGGGTGGCCATCGTGGAAGCGCGCTTCGGGGCGCAGGTAGAAGCGCACCCAGCTGTTGTCCGGGGCTTTCTCGATCTTGCCGGCGACCAGGCCGTACTCGGTGAACGGCTCATCCTGGCTCTGACGCATCAGGGTGTCGTAGATGATGCTGACGTTCTCGGCCGACACGCCCTTGTTGATGAACGGATTGAGGCTGTCGAAGCCGCCGAAGCTGGACTGGCGGAAGGTGCCGCCCTTGGGCGCGTCGGGGTTGACGTAGTCGAAGTGCTTGAAGTCGGCCGGGTATTTCGGCGGCTCGTCGTACAGGGTCAGCGCGTGTTGCGGCGCGGCCAGCGCGGGCAGGCTCAGGCAGGCGAACAGCAGGCTGCAGGCCAGGCGATGCGTCGGCTTCATTGGGCTTTCTCCGAAGGCTTTATCCACCAGGTATTCAGCCCGAGGGTATAGGGCGGCGTGGTGACGAAGGCGAACCGGTTGCGGTAGGCCAGGCGGTGATTGTCGAGGTACCAGTTGGGGATCATGTAGTACTGCCATGAGAGCACGCGGTCCAGGGCGCGGGCGGCGGCGACCTGGTCGTCGCGGGTGCGCGCGGCCAGCAGGGTGTCGAGCAGGTGGTCGACCACCGGGTCCTTGACCCCAGCATAGTTCTTGCTGCCCTTGGTCGCGGCCTGGCTGGAGTGGAAGTACAGCCACTGTTCGAGGCCCGGGCTCAAGGTCTGGTTCAGGGTCATCAGGATCATGTCGAAGTCGAACTGGTCCAGGCGTTGTTTGTACTGGGCACGGTCCACGGTGCGCAAGCGCGCATCGATGCCGATGCTGGCCAGGTTTTCGACATAGGGCTGCAGGATGCGTTCGAGGCTCGGGTTCACCAGCAGCAGTTCCATGCGCAGCGGCTGGCCCTTGGCATTGACCAGGCGCTGGCCGTCGAGCTTCCAGCCGGCCTGGTTGAGCAGGCCCAGGGCCTGGCGCAGGGTCTGGCGGCCAATGCCGCGCCCGTCGGTGTGGCTGACCTGGTAGGGCTGGGTGAACAGCTTGTCGGGCAGCTGGTCGCGGAACGGCGCCAGCAGCAGCCATTCCTTGCCGGTGGGTACGCCGCTGGCGGCGAACTCGCTGTTGGGGTAGTAGCTGGTCGCGCGGCGGTAGGCGCTGCTGAACAGGGCGCGGTTGGTCCACTCGAAGTCGAGCATCAGGCCCAGCGCCTGGCGCACCCTGGGGTCGCTGAAGGCGGCCCGGCGGCTGTTCATGAACAGGCCCTGGGTCTGGGTCGGGATGCGGTGCGGGACCTGCGCCTTGATCACCTCGCCACGGCGCACGGCCGGGAAGTTGTAGCCATTGGCCCAGTTTTTTGCCTGGTGCTCGATATAGATGTCGAACTCACCGGCCTTGAAGGCTTCGAAGGCCACGGTGGCATCGCGGTAAAACTCATATTCGACGCGGTTGAAGTTGTACTTGCCGCGGTTCACTGCCAGGTCCTTGCCCCAGTAGTTCTTCACCCGCTCGAACACCAGGCGCCTGCCGGGTTCCACCTGGGTGATGCGATACGGCCCGCTGCCCAGCGGTGGTTCGAAGGTGGTGGCCTCGAAGTCACGCTTTTGCCAGTAGTGCTTGGGCAATACCGGCATTTCGCCCAGGCGCAGGATCAGCAGCGGGTTGCCGGCGCGCTTGAAGACGAAGCGGATGCGCAGCGGGCCGAGGATGTCTACCCGCTGCACTTCCTGCAGGTTGGTGCGGTAGATCGGGTGGCCTTGTTTGAGCAGGGTGCGGTATGAGAACGCCACGTCGGCGGCGGTAATCGGCGCGCCGTCATGCCAGCGTGCTTCCGGGCGCAGGTTGAACACTACCCAGCTGCGGTCTTCGCTGTACTCCACCGAGCGGGCGATCAGGCCATAGCTGGAGGTGGGCTCGTCACCGGACGGGTCGTACTGGCCGGTGCCGACCATCAGCGTTTCGTTCAGCTCGCTGACGCCGTATTGCAGGAAGTTCGGCGTGGTGACCGGGCTGGTGCCCTTGAAGGTATAGGGGTTGAGCGTATCGAAGGTGCCGAATGCCATGGCCCGCAAGGTGCCGCCCTTGGGCGCTTGCGGGTTGACCCAGTCGAAGTGGGTGAATGTGGCTGGGTACTTGAGCGTGCCGAACTGCGCGTATCCGTGGCTTTCGCTCACCATCGCGACGGCGGGGAAGCTCAAGGCCAGGCTGAGTGACAGCAGGAGGGGACGTATCAAGTCGGCATCCGATCCAGAGGCGTTGGGCTTTGGTCGGGGTACAGTAACAGCTTGGCCGGTATGGAAAAAGAGAGGTTTTGCAGGTGGTTGTCGAGGCCGCCATGCGGCCCCGGCATCTCATCAATGCGAGAGGTAGACGGTCAGCGTCTGGCCTGGCTTGAGTGCATGACCGCTGCGCGGGTTCCAGCGCTTGAGGTGCTGCATCTCGACGTTGAAACGTTTGGCTACAAGATACAGCGAATCACCTTTGCGCACCTTGTACTGGGTGGAGCGCTGCCCGGAGTCCGCCACGCGGTTGGCTGCGGCGCTTGGCGCGCTGCCGCCGCGCAGGGCCAGGACCTGGCCGGCCTTGACGCGGTTGCCCGACAGTTTGTTCCAGCGCTGGAGGTCCTTGACCGCAACGCGGTTGGCCTTGGCGATGCTGCCCAGGCTGTCGCCACGCTTGACCCGGTAGCTGCGCGCGGCAGGCGCCTTGGCTTCGGCCACGGCGGCGGCGAACACGGCCTTGTTCGGCTGCAGGCTGACCAGCTGCTCGGGCTTGAGGTTGGACAGGCTGTCGCTGAGCAGGTGCGCCTTGGCGGTCGGAACCAGCAGCTGCTTGGGGCCATCCACGGTCATGCGTTTCTTGAAGGCCGGGTTGAGCTGGATCAGTTCGTCTTCGTCGATGTTGGCGAAGGCGGCGACCCGCGACAGGTCGAGGCGGTCGTTGATGGCCACCGCTTCGAAGTAGGGCTCGTTGGCGATCGGTGTAAGGTTCACACCATAGGCCTCAGGCGTGGAGACCACCTGCGACAGTGCCAGCAGCTTGGGCACGTAGTCACGGGTTTCCTGCGGCAGTGGCAGGTTCCAGTAATCGGTGGGCAGGCCGAGTTTCTCGTTGCGCTCGATGGCGCGGCTGACGGTGCCTTCGCCCGCGTTGTAGGCCGCCAGGGCCAGCAGCCAGTCGCCGTTGAACATGTCATGCAGGCGGGTCAGGTAGTCCAGCGCAGCGTTGGTCGACGCGGTGATGTCGCGACGGCCATCGTAGAAGTTGGTCTGACGCAGGTTGTAATGGCGGCCGGTGGCTGGCATGAACTGCCACATGCCCGCCGCGCTGGCGCGCGAATAGGCCATTGGGTTGTAGGCACTCTCGATTGCCGGCAGCAGCGCGAGCTCCAGTGGCATGTCGCGTTCTTCGAGGCGCTCGACGATGTAGTGCAGGTAGAGGCTGCCGCGCTCGCCGGCGCTCTCGAGGAACGTCGGGTTGCTGGCGAACCACAGGCGCTGCTGCTCGATGCGCGGGTTGACGTCGATGTTGTCCTGCAGGGCAAAGCCCTGACGCATGCGCTCCCACACATCCTGCGGCGGTTCGGCAGGCTTGACCGCCAACGGCGAGGGCTTGTGCTTGATCCGGGCCTGGTAGTTGTGCGCGCGAACGCTGTCGGCTTCGTCGAGCTGACGGGTGCTCTGGCAGCCCACCAGGGTGGCGGCCAGCGCCAGCGCACCGATTTGGGCCAGGCGCGTCAGGGCGACGGAATGAGCGGTTCTGCGGCTACGGGAAGACATCGGCTGAGACAGGTTTCCGAGCGAAAAATTTCGGCGATTCTAGAAACCGCTCCCGCCTGGGTCAACCGTTGTGAACCCTCTGCGATATATCTTGAGGTTATCAGAAGGTGTCCTTCCAAGACCTCAAAGCAGCAAAAACAGTGACCTGCGAGTCGTTTGAATGTCCCTTCCATTCGTCTGCTTTTTGTTTAACTAATGTTTCAGAGGTACGCAGGAAAGGGTTGGTCAGGCGTTCGAGGCCGATGGTGGATGGCAAGGTGATGCGATTTTCGGCGCGCAAACGGGTAACGTCTTCGAACCGTTGCAGAACGTGCGGGTTGCTGGGCTCCACGGCCTTGGCGAAGCGCAGGTTGCTCAGGGTGTATTCGTGGGTGCAGTAGACTTCAGTTTGCTCCGGCAGCGCTGCCAGGCGGGCGAGGGCCGGCTGCATCTGCTCCGGTGTGCCTTCGAACATGCGCCCGCAACCGGCGGCGAACAAGGTGTCGCCACAGAACAGCAGCGGTGTTGCCGGCTGGTCGCTGAAGTAGGCGATATGCCCCAGGGTGTGGCCCGGCACGGCCAGTACCTGGAAGTTCACCCCCAGCACGCTGACTTGGTCGCCCTCGTCCAGCGCCAGGTCGCGGCCCGGGATGTGCTCGCGGGCCGGGCCGCAGACGCGGGCGCCGGTCTTCTGCCTGAGGCGTTCGACACCACCGACATGGTCATGGTGGTGGTGGGTCACCAGGATGGTGTCCAGCGCCCAGCCAGGGTTGGCCGCCAGCCAGGCCTCCACCGGGCCGGCATCGCCGGGGTCGACCACCGCGCAGCGGCGTTTGGCAGTATCCTGTAACAACCAGATGTAGTTGTCGGAGAAAGCGGGAAGAGCGTCGATCTGTATCATGATGCGGATCCGTATCGCCAGGCGTGGCACATGAGGGCATCTTAGCCGCGATGGCGCGGTGCGAGAACCTTCGAGGGAGAGCGCAATGACCGACCAAGCCTTTGCTCAGGCCGACCCGGAGTGGGTCGAGCTGATCAGCCTGGCCCGTGAGTGGTTCAACGGCCCACTCGGCCAGCTGATGCTGAAGGAAGAGGAAAAACTGCTGGAAGAAGAGCTCGGGCGCTTCTTCGGTGGCTACCTCGTGCACTATGGCCCCTGTGCCGAAGCGCCGCCCAGTGCGCCACAGGTGCAGCGCAACGTTCGCCTTGGCGCACCGCTGCCGGGGGTGGAGATCGTCTGCGAGGAGCAGGCCTGGCCATTGAGCGAGCACGCCGCCGACGTGGTGGTGCTGCAGCATGGCCTGGACTTCAGCCTTTCGCCCCACGGCCTGCTGCGCGAGGCGGCCAGTGCGGTGCGCCCCGGCGGGCACCTGCTGATCGTCGGCATCAACCCCTGGAGCGGCTGGGGCCTGCGTCATTTCTTCAGCCATGGCGCCCTGCGCAAGGCGCGCTGTATCTCGCCGTCACGGGTCGGCGACTGGCTCAACCTGCTGGGCTTCGCGCTGGAGAAACGCCGCTTCGGATGCTATCGTCCGCCGCTCACTTCGCCGGCCTGGCAACAACGCCTGGCTGGCTGGGAACGGATGGCGGGTGGCTGGCAGAGTGCCGGCGGCGGGGTCTACCTGCTGGTGGCGCGCAAGATGGTGGTCGGCCTGCGGCCGTTGCGCCAGGTGCGCCGCGAGCCGATGGGCAAGCTGCTGCCGCTGCCGCTGGCCAAGGTCAACCGCAACGCCGCCCATCCGGACACCGAAAAGCACTGAACATGAGTGGTACATGAGCGATAGCGTCGAGATGTATACCGATGGCGCCTGCAAGGGCAACCCTGGCCCGGGCGGCTGGGGCGTCCTGCTGGTCTTCAAGGGCGTCGAGAAGGAACTGTGGGGCGGCGAGCGCGAAACCACCAACAACCGCATGGAGCTGATGGCCGCGATCCAGGGGCTGATGGCACTCAAGCGTGAATGCGAAGTGGTGCTGACCACCGACTCGCAGTACGTGATGAAGGGCATCAACGAGTGGATGGTCAACTGGAAGAAGCGCGGCTGGAAGACAGCGGCCAAGGAGCCGGTGAAGAACGCCGACCTGTGGCAACAGCTTGACGAGCAGGTCAACCGCCACAAGGTCACCTGGAAGTGGGTGCGCGGCCACATCGGCCACCCCGGCAACGAACGCGCCGACCAGCTGGCCAACCGCGGCGTCGAGGAAGTGCGCGCCAAGCGTTGAGCTGCGGTACAATCGCCGCCTTTGTAACTGATGCAAGTTGGAGCGCCCCGCGTGGAGCAGCAGCAAGATAAACGCCTGGTCATTCTCGATACCGAAACCACCGGTATGCCGGTCAGCGAAGGCCACCGGATCATCGAGATCGGCTGTGTCGAGGTCATCGGCCGGCGCCTGACCGGGCGGCACTTCCATGTCTACCTGCAGCCCGACCGCGAAAGTGACGAGGGCGCGATCAACGTCCACGGCATCACCGATGCGTTCCTGGTCGGCAAGCCGCGCTTCGCCGATGTGGCCGAAGAGTTCTTCGAATTCATCCAGGGCGCCACCCTGGTCATCCACAACGCAGCGTTCGACGTCGGGTTCATCAACAACGAGTTCGCCTTGCTGGGGCAGAGCGACCGCGCCGATATTTCCAACCACTGCACCATCCTCGATACCCTGCTGCTGGCCCGTGCCCGCCACCCGGGGCAACGCAACAGCCTCGATGCGCTGTGCAAACGCTACGACATCGACAACTCCGGCCGTGAATTGCACGGCGCATTGCTCGACTCCGAGTTGCTGGCCGACGTCTACCTGGCGATGACCGGTGGCCAGACCAGCCTGTCGCTGGCTGGGCACGGGGCCGACGCTGACGGCGATGGGCAGGGCACCGGTGGCAGCGAGATCCGTCGCATCGTCGGGCGGGCGCCGGGGCGGGTAATCATGGCCAGTGCCGAAGAGCTCGCGGCGCATGCCGAGCGGTTGGCGGCGGTGGCCAAGTCGGCGGGTGGGCCTTCGCTGTGGCAAACCCTGACCGAGGCACCGGCCAGCTGAACGGCAAGCCTGCAGCGGCCCCTTCTCGGGCGCTGACAACATAAGGCTCAACTACCCTCAATAGGACAACAAGTCCTGCGCAGGGAGTTGCCGGATGTACAAGGACCTCAAGTTCCCGATCCTCATCGTCCATCGCGCCATCAAGGCCGACAGCGTTGCCGGCGAGCGCATCCGCGGCATCGCCGAGGAGCTGAGCCAGGACGGCTTCGCCATCATCAAGGCGGCCGATCACACCGAAGCGCGCCTGGTCGCCACCACCCACCATGGCCTGGCCTGCATGCTGATCGCCGCCGAAGGCGTCGGCGACAACACCCACTTGCTGCAGAACATGGCCGAGCTGATACGCCTGGCCCGCCTGCGTGCGCCTAACCTGCCGATCTTCGCCCTGGGCGAACAGGTCACCCTGGAAAACGCCCCGGCCGAGGCCATGAGCGAGCTCAACCAGCTGCGCGGCATTCTCTACCTGTTCGAAGACACTGTGCCGTTTCTCGCCCGTCAGGTGGCGCGCGCCGCGCACAACTACCTTGATGGCCTGCTGCCACCGTTCTTCAAGGCCCTGGTACAGCACACCGCACAGTCCAACTATTCCTGGCATACGCCCGGCCACGGCGGCGGTGTGGCCTACCGCAAGAGCCCGGTCGGCCAGGCATTCCACCAGTTCTTCGGCGAAAATACCCTGCGCTCGGACTTGTCGGTCTCAGTGCCGGAACTGGGCTCGCTGCTCGATCACACCGGCCCCTTGGCTGCTGCCGAGGCCCGTGCCGCGCGCAACTTCGGTGCCGACCATACCTTCTTCGTCATCAATGGCACCTCCACCGCCAACAAGATCGTCTGGCACGCCATGGTCGGCCGCGATGACCTGGTGCTGGTCGACCGCAACTGCCACAAGTCGGTGGTCCACGCCATCATCATGACCGGCGCCATCCCCATCTACCTGTGCCCCGAACGCAACGAGCTGGGCATCATCGGCCCGATTCCGCTCAGCGAGTTCAGCCCTGAGTCGATCAAGGCCAAGGTGCTGGCCAACCCGCTGGCCAAGGGGCGTGAGCCGCGGATCAAGCTGGCGGTGGTGACCAACTCCACCTACGACGGGCTGTGTTACCACGCCGGGCTGATCAAACAGGCGCTGGGCACCAGCGTCGAGGTGCTGCATTTTGACGAGGCCTGGTTCGCCTACGCGGCCTTCCATGAGTTCTTCGAGGGCCGCTATGCCATGGGCACCGCGTGCAGCGAGGGCAGCCCGCTGGTGTTCAGCACCCACTCCACCCACAAGCTGCTGGCCGCCTTCAGCCAGGCGTCGATGATCCACGTGCAGGATGGTGCCCAGCGCCAGCTGGACCGCGACCGCTTCAACGAAGCGTTCATGATGCATATCTCCACCTCGCCGCAATACAGCATCCTCGCCTCGCTGGACGTGGCTTCGACCATGATGGAGGGGCCGGCCGGGCGCTCGCTGCTGCAGGAAATGTTCGACGAAGCCCTGAGTTTCCGCCGCGCCTTGGCCAACCTGCGCGAGCACATCGCCGCCGAGGACTGGTGGTTCAGCATCTGGCAGCCGCCAGCGGCGGAGGGTATCCAGCGCCTGGCGGCACAGGACTGGTTGCTGCAACCGGGCGCCGAGTGGCATGGCTTTGGCGAAGTGGCGGACGACTACGTCCTGCTCGACCCGCTGAAGGTGACGTTGGTCATGCCTGGCTTGAGCGCGGGTGGCGTGTTGGGTGAACACGGCATTCCAGCGGCGGTGGTCAGCAAGTTTCTCTGGGAGCGCGGGCTGGTAGTGGAGAAGACCGGCCTGTACAGCTTCCTGGTGCTGTTCTCGATGGGCATCACCAAGGGCAAGTGGAGCACGCTGCTCACCGAGTTGCTGGAATTCAAGCGCCATTACGACGGCAACACGGCGCTCAGTAGCTGCCTGCCGAGCGTCGTCGCGGTCGATGCCGCACGTTACCAAGGGCTGGGCCTGCGTGATCTGTGCGACCAGTTGCACGACTGCTACCGCGCCAATGCCACGGCCAAGCAGCTCAAGCGGTTGTTCACGCGGTTGCCGGAGGTGGCCGTGAGCCCGGCACGGGCCTATGACCAGATGGTGCGCGGGGAGGTGGAAGCCGTGCCCATCGAGGCCCTGCTGGGCCGGGTTGCGGCGGTGATGCTGGTGCCATACCCGCCTGGGATTCCGCTGATCATGCCGGGCGAGCGGTTCACCGAAGCGACCCGCTCGATCCTCGACTACCTGGCGTTTGCCCGGGCGTTCAACAGTGGCTTCCCGGGCTTCGTCGCCGATGTGCATGGCCTGCAGAATGAAGGCGGCCAGTACACGGTCGATTGCATCAAGGAATGCGAATGATCTCGACGCCGGTCTGCGCCAGTTCGAAGCGGTTTTCACCCAGGTGGTTGACGCGGTCGCCGATGGCCAGGCGGTAGGTGGTGATCGGTGCACCCAGTGCGCTGCCGTCCGCCTGGAGGGTGGATTCCTGGAACTCGTGCACGGGGTAGATACGGCCTTCGGCGTCACGGGCGTGGAATTGGCCGACCATTACTGCTGCCATTTGGGTGAAAACCTCTGAATTACGTAGGAAATGTCTGTAGGGATAGACCGTTAAAGGTGGCTGGAAGTTTTCACACAGTGGAAAAAAATCCAGGCCACCGAGGAACGGTCATCTATAACTACTGACGTCCCTTTTCCCAGCAAAGGATGGATAACGCCATGAGCCAGGTGTATTCGGTAGCGGTTGTCGTCGGCAGCTTGCGCAAGGATTCCTACAACCGCAAGGTGGCCCGCGCACTTTCGGAGCTGGCGCCGTCCAGCCTTGCCCTGAAGATTGTCGAGATTGGCGACCTGCCGCTGTACAACGAGGATGTCGAGGCTGAGGGGGTGCCCGAGGCGTGGAAGCGTTTTCGCGATGAGATCCGCCGCAGCGATGCGGTGTTGTTCGTTACCCCGGAGTACAACCGTTCGGTACCGGGCTGTTTGAAGAATGCCATCGACGTCGGCTCGCGGCCCTATGGGCAGAGTGCCTGGAGCGGCAAACCGACGGCGGTGGCGAGCGTGTCGCCAGGGGCCATAGGTGGGTTTGGTGCCAATCACGCCGTGCGCCAGTCGCTGGTGTTCCTCGACATGCCGTGCATGCAGATGCCCGAGGCGTATATCGGTGGGGCGGCGAGCCTGTTCGATGAGGGCGGCAAGCTGAGTGACAAGACCCGGCCGTTCCTGCAGGGCTTTATCGACAAGTTCGCTTCCTGGGTGAAGTTGAACCGGGCTGTCTGAATGCTTGCTACTGGTGCTGACGCGGTCCTGCAAAGGACCGCGTCCCGGGTCTGTCAGAAGGACTGAGGCATCTCACCCTTGGCCAGGCGGCGGTTGATGTCGGCCACTACCTCCGGCAGTTGGTTGATGGTGTCGATCAGGTAGTGCGGTCGCGAGCCGGCAAACAACTGATGAATGCGCTTGCGCTCGCTCTCCAGTTCCTCAGCGCTCAGTGCCTGGTAACCCTCCCAGGTCAGCCCCAGGGCATTGCCCGAGCACACCAGGGCCACGGTCCACATGCCGGCACGGCGCCCTTCGAGAATGCCCGGCACGGTGTCGTCGACCTTCACGCACGCCGCCACATCATCAATGCCCAAGGCAATCACGTTGGCCAGGGCCTGGGCCGGCCATGGGCGGCCATTGGGGGTTTCGTCGGTGGCCACCACATGGTCGGCGACATAGCCGTTCTGCGCTGCCAGTTCTACCACCTTATCCATCACCACCTTCGGGTAGCCCGAGCAAGAACCGATCTTCAGGCCGTCCTGGCGCAGGCCGGTGAGGGTGTCCAGGGCGCCGGGGATCAATGCCGAGTGCACGGCGATCTTCTCGATCTGCAGCGGCATGAAGCGGTTGTAGATAGCGGTGACGTCATCGTCGGTCGGGGTGCGGCCGAACACCTTGCGGTAGCGCTCGGCGATCTCCGGCACATCGCACAGGGTGCGGATGTGGTCCCACTTGCCCATGCCCATCGGGCCGCGGGCTTCCTCGATGGACACTTGCACGTCGAACTCGGCGAAGGCTTCGACGAAGATCTGGGTCGGGGCGAAGGAGCCGAAGTCGACCACGGTGCCGGCCCAGTCGAGGATGGCGGCTTGCAGCTGGGTAGGATTGCTGTAGTTCATGTGCGCTGATTCCTGAAATCGGGTGGGCAAAGGGTTAGATGTCCAGCACTTCCATTTCCCGCAGCACGTCGGCCACGGCATTGACGGCGGCCTGCATGCCATCGGCACCGACCACGCCGATGCAGCCGACGCGGAACGTTTCAACCTGGGTCAGCTTGCCCGGGTAGAGGATGAAACCTTTGGCCTTGACCCGCTCGTAGAAGTCCTTGAACTGGTAGCGGGCATCGTTCGGCGCGTGGAAGGTGACGATGATCGGTGCCTGGATCTCGGCCGGCAGGAAGCTGCGCAGGCCGATGGCGGCCATGCCATCGAGCAGCGTCTTGCAGTTGTCGGCGTAACGTTGGTGGCGGGCGGGCAGGCCACCTTCCTCGTTGTACTGCTGCAACGCTTCGTGCAAGGCGGCGACCACGTGGGTCGGCGGAGTGAAGCGCCATTGGCCGGTCTTGGCCATGTAGGCGTGCTGGTCGTGCAGGTCCATGGCCAGCGAGTGAGCATTGCCTTCAGCAGCGGCCAGGGCGGATTTTTCGGCGAACACAAAGCCCATGCCGGGCACACCTTCCAGGCACTTGCCGGAGGCGGCGATCAGCGCCTCGAAGGGGATTTCGCGGGCATTGATCGGCAGCGCGCCGAACGAGCTCATGGCGTCGATGATCAGGCGCTTGCCGTGGCCTTTGATCACCTGGGCGATGTCCGCCAGCGGGTTGAGGATGCCGGTGCTGGTTTCGCAGTGGATCAGCGCCACGTGAGTGATGGCCGGGTCGGCGGCGAGCAGGCGGTCGACGTCGGCGGCGGTGGTTGGCTGGTCTTCGGCGGTCTCGAAGGTGCTGTAGGCGCGGCCTAGCACTTTGCAGATCTTCGCCAGGCGTTGGCCATACGCGCCGTTGATCAGTACCAGGACCTTGCCTTCACGTGGCACCAGGGTGCCGATGGCCGCTTCCACGGCGAACGTGCCGCTGCCTTGCAGGGGCACGCAGTGGTGGCTGGCGCTGCCATCGATGATCGCCAGCAGTTGTTCACAGACGCTGGCGGTCAGTTGGTTGAAGTCGCGGTCCCAGGAGCCCCAGTCCACGAGCATGGCTTGGCGGGTGCGGATTGATGTGGTCAGTGGGCCGGGGGTCAGCAGGATCGGGGCGTTGCTCATTCCGTTATTCCTCGCAAGCGGTGGGCTGAAACTACGGGGCCTAGGTTGCAATTCGCCCTGTCATCAATCAAATTGTTTGTTGTTATCCGAGCTATAAGTCAGGCCGATACCTATGAACCTGTTTCAGCTGCGAGCCTTCGATGCCGTTGCCCGTGAAGGCAGCTTCACCCGCGCCGCTGCGCGCCTGTTCATCAGCCAGCCAGCGGTGACCGGGCACGTCAAGGCACTGGAGGAGCACTACCAGATCACGTTGCTGCGACGCACTGCGCGGCGGGTGGAGCTGACCGAGGAGGGCACGCGCCTGGCGGCCATCACGCGGGCCATGTTCGGCCTGGCCGAGGAAGCCCAGGCCATGCTTGAGGCCAATCGCCAGTTGTTGACCGGGCGTCTGGAAGTGGCGGCCGATGGCCCCCATCGGGTCATGCCGATGCTGGCGCTGCTGCGTGAGCGTTACCCGGGCATCACTGTCAATTTGCGCCTGGGCAACGCCCAGGAAACCCTGGCTGCGCTGCTCGGCGAACATGCCGACGTCGCCGTGCTGACTGAAGTCGAACCGCGCAAGGGCCTGTATCTGCAGAACCTCTGCGAGTCGCGTCTGTGTGCGTTGTTGCCAGCGGGCCATGCCTGGGCACAGGCGGAATACGACCTGCCTTTGGCTGAGCTGCACCAACAGATCATGGTGCTGCGTGAGCCCAGTTCGACGACGCGTCGCACCTTCGACAAGGCCTGCAGCGCTGCTGGCATACAACCGCGGGTGCTGCTGGAACTGGACAGCCGCGAGGCTGTGACCGAGGCGGTGGCCTGCGAACTGGGTATTGGTGTGGTGTCGTCGACCGAAGTGGCCAACGATCCGCGGGTGGTGGCGCGGCCCCTGGCCGGCCAAGGCTTGCTTAACCAGCACAGGATCGGTTGCCTGGAGCGGCGCCGCGAATTACGCCTGATCCAGGCTTTCCTGAACCTGGCGGCCAGCCTCTGAGCCGACCTAAGATACCTGCAGCCGCGAATGGAATGCCGATGAGCGAAAAAGACACCATCTCCATGCAACTGGTGCGCGAAGCCCTGTTGCAGACCTGCCCGGCGGGCGAGCCGGATGCTGCACTGCTGGCCCGTGCCGGGATCGACGCCGGGCAATTGCAGGCGCCTGCCGCGCGGGTCAGCGCCGAGGCCTATGCGCGGCTGTGGCGCCTGTTGGCGCGCCGCTGCAACGACGAATTCTTCGCCATGGACCCGCGCGGCCTGCGCAGCGGCAGCCTGGCCTTCATGTGCCGGGCAAGCATGGGCCAGCCGACCCTGGGTACAGGGCTGGACACCGCCCTGGAGTTCCTCTCGCTGATGCTTGAAGACCTGCAACCGAGCCTGGTGCGCCAGTACGAACTGGCCGAAATCGTCATCAACGAGCCTCGCGACCTGCCGCGGCGCGCCTTCACCTATTTCACCTTCTGGATGATCGTGCATGGCCTGGCCTGCTGGCTGGCAGGGCGGCGCATCCCGATCCTGGCCATCGAGTTGCGCTGCGCCGAGCCCCCGTTTTGCGACGACTACCGGGTGATGTTTTCGCAAAACCTGCAGTTCGAGCGCCCGCGCACACGCATGATCATCAGTGCTGAGAGCCTCGACCTGCCACTGCGGCGCACGCCGGAGGAGCTGCAGCGCTTTCTGGCCGAGGCCCCTGGCAACATCCTGGTCAAGTACCGTGATGCTGCCAGCCTGGGGTGGCGCATCCGCCATGACTTACTGCATCAGGACCCCAATCACTGGCCTGATGGCGATGCCTTGGCACGGCAACTGTGCCTGTCGCCGTCCACCCTGCGTCGACGCCTGGCAGAAGAGGGGCAGACCTACCAAGGGCTCAAGGACAGCGTGCGGCGGGAGCTGGCTATCGCGTGGCTGAGCCAGGCGGAGCCTGGCATGGGCGAAATTGCGGCGCGCCTGGGCTTTGCCGACAGCAGCTCTTTCTACAAGGCGTTTCGCAAATGGTTCGGTTGCAACCCTGGGCACTATCGCGCGCTGGCGCATGCACGCGAAGCACACGGGTAGGCCAGTTCCCTCTGAATCGGGCAGGCAAGCAATGAAAGAGTGTGCGCTTCCATTGCATTGGAGACGCCCGTGCTCAACCGTAAATTCCCCAACGTTACAGACGCCCGCAAAGTCGCTGCCGACAAGCCTGTCAATGCTGCTGCACTCAGCCAAAAGATAACCGATACCTTCATCCATCAGCGCACGCCGCAATGGATCAAGGCGGCTTCTGTGGCCGATATCCGCACGTTGCGAAAGCTGTACCTCCAGCACAAGACCACCCAGGAACAGGTGAGTGCTGCAACGGCGGCCGCCGTGACGCCCCATGCGTTTGCAGACACCGCGTTTTCTGAAGCTCTGGCAGATCTGCTGCCAGACGATCATCCCTTGAGCCAGTTGCTGTGGCAGGACAAGGTATACAACCTGGAAGGCTATTCGGTGCCTCGTCTGGAGCCCGAGTACAAACTGCAGCCTGCGCTGGCGCGCCTGATGCAGAACTTTGCCAAAAATGCCACGCCGCTGGATGGCAGTGGCCTGGTTGCTGCGGGCAGCGACAAGGTGTTGTCGGGTGACCTTGAGGCCTTTATCGCAACGTGCCGCCAGCTGGACGTGGGCGCCCGCTACCAGACCCAGCTGGACAGCGTCTTTGAGCGAAACGCAGCCCTGCTCATGGAAGACAAGCTGGCAGGCTTCACGTTGGCCGTGCACATGGCGTTCCTGAAAGGCACCATCAAGGCTGACGTCAGGGATGCCTTGATGGCGAGTGCCAGTGGCTCTGCAGTGGCGAATGGCGACACCACTCCGGCCGCTGCCGTGCCTGCCCTGCCAGGCGATACGCCAGTACTCACAGCCTATCCTGGCCTGATGTCGATGCTGGGCGTACGTGTGCATGAAGCCTTGTTTGTCCAGCTCCGCGGCGGCGAAGACCAGGATGACGGCATTGTCGTCTACTTGCCCGGTCAGCCAGAGCCGTTGCGCTGGTTCGCTTCCAAGTTGGACTGGGTCAAGGAAATGGCCGGTGCACTCAAGCACAGCGACCGGCTCGCGGCGTTCATTCAGTTGATCGCCCTGGAGGACCGTGCGGCCTTCTTCAGTACCTTGCAATCGCGGCTCAAGGACGCTGTGCCAGACCTGGAAGTGGAGGGCGATACCCATCATGACCCCGTTTTCAAACGTTGGGTCGACCAGCAGATCGAGCGTGTCAAGGCAGATGCCCGGCTGCTTCTGGTGCCGACCGCCGATGCCGATGCCAAGGCCAGCCGCGAACGCCTTGAGGCCTGGGCTTCGCTGGGGTGGGGACTGGCCAGCCTGGCCGGGTTCTTCATACCGGTGGTCGGGGCGTTGTTGCTCGCACACCTGGTGACGCATGTCTGCAAAGAGGTGTTCGAAGGCGTCGAGGACTGGGCAAAGGGGCATGATCATGACGCGCTGCAGCACGTGCTGAACGTTGCTGAGACGGTAGCGGCAGTCGCCGTCACTACGGCAGTGGCGGCAGGGGTTGGCGCTGCTGTCGGAGCGTTCGCACGCAGTACTTTTGTCGATGGCCTCGAGCCTGTAGGCGTCGGGCCGAATACCCAGCGTTTGTGGAACGAAGACCTGACGGCTTACCGGACCTCGGGGCAGGGGGCCAGGCTGGAGGATGACGGCCTCTACCACGACGGAACGCGGCGCCTGCTGCGTGTGGATGAGCACTATTACGAGGTTCGTCAGGTTGAGGAGCAGGGGCCCTGGCGCCTCCAGCATCCGTTGCGAGCCAACGCTTATGGCCCCGTGGTCGAAAGTAACGGTGAGCGCTTCTGGCGAGTGCGTGGTGAGCTGCCGCAGGCCTGGGACGATGAAGCCAAGCTGCTCGATCGGCTTTGGCCTCAGGCGCATCCGCTCGATCCCCTGCAAGCGCAGCGCGTGCTGCAAGCCGCCTGCAGTGATGCCGATGAGTTGCGTGGCATTGCCATGGAAAACCGCGCCCTGCCAGCCAACTTGCGCGATACCTTGCGACGTTTCGAGGCCGACGAACGTGTCGAACGCTTTTTCGGCAAACATCCCGATGCCATGCGTTTCGAGGACCCGGTGTTGCTTGATTGGTGCAAGCAGCGCCCGGAGTTCTCCGGGATGGAAGGCGAGCGTTTGCAGGTTGCGCTCGAGGAACACGCCAGCCGCCTGCGTTCGGCGCTGTTCAGGCATCTGACCGAGGTCGAGCCCTCCACCGATCAGGCTGCGCAGGTGATCGTGCGTGATTTTGCCGGTTTGCCGCCTGACTATGTCAGTGAACTGGTGGCCACGCTGAGTGCCTCTGAGCGGGAGGTGATCGAGCTGCGGCGGCGGTTGCCGTTGAGCGTGGCGCAAAGAGCCCGTTCATTGTTGCAACTGGCCAGGCTCAACCGGGCCCAGCAAGGCCTGATGTTGCGCAATGGCTACGTCGACGGGGCAGGTGAGCTGGCATTGCACCTGTTCGCGCGGGTTGACCATTGGCCGTTGAAGACGCGATTGGAACTTAGGGAAAACTCTTCATCGGGGCGATTGCTGGCGGTGCTCAACCCGCAATCGCCCGAAGCGACCCAGCACATCCTGGTGCATCGCGACGGGCAATTCGGCCTCTATGATCATCGTGGCCTGGCGCTGGAGGCACAACCCACAGAACCGGATGACTTCTTCCAGGCCGTCTATTGCCTGCTGGAGCCCGCGCAGCGCGAACGCCTTGACCTTGGCCAGGAGAATCCGGCCGATGCCTTGCGCCAATTGGTGTTGAGCAAACTGCCAGGCGAACGTCAGCGGCTGATGGCCCTGCTGGGGCAGGTTGAAAGCAAAGGCTGGTTCAACCCGGGCCAACGGCTGCCCGATGGTCGTGTCGGCTACCCGCTCGGTGGCGGCATTTCGAACCAGCGAGGGGCTTATCTGGAACTGCGGCGTCGACTGACGGCGCTTTACCAGGGCGACTCTCCTGAGCGGATCCAGGAACACATGGAGAGAGTGCTGGATGCCGAGGATCCGTTCGACCAGCTGGTTTTCGAAGAGCAGAACCTGCAAATGCTCGAGAGCCGTCTGAACCAATGGGTTTCTGCTGCGCCAGAGCCTGAGCTGGCTGCGCGCCAGCAGCTGTCGCAGCGGCTGCGCGCGGCCTGGCGCAGGCAACTGGATATTGATCTGGAGCATCAGGCCTTCGACGGGCGCATCCTGGATTTGAGTGGTTGCCAGGTAACCGCACTGCCTGAACTGACCCGAGGGATCGATTTCCACTTCGTCACTTCCCTGGTCATGGTCAATACGCCGCTGCAGGAAGTGCCAGAATCGTTCTTCAGCTGCTTTGTCGGGCTGCAACGGCTCAATCTGTCGAGAAACAACCTGCAGGTGTTACCTGTAGGCATCCGTCAGCTGGCTCAGTTGCAGCGGCTGCAACTGTCCTACAACCGGATCAGGTGGAATGACGCGGCGACCAGTAGCCTGGGGCAACTTCACAACCTCATCTCACTGAATTTGAACTTCAACCCGCTGCGCACAATGGCGCTGCGTTTTGCTCAGGTGCCGGCCCTGCGGCAGCTGCTGCTGATGCATTGTGGTCTGCTGGAGTGGCCTGAAGGGTTGGAGCAGTGCGGGCAACTTCGCATCGTCAACCTGAACGCCAATGTACTGACCGGCATTCCTGATGCGATCTTGCAGATGCCGTATGAGTTTCGTGCGGCCATCCAGCTGGAGCGCAATGCCATTCAGCGTACGCGTCTTGAGCTTCTTTACGCGCGCCCGGCGCATCTGATGCATGGCCCGAACGTGGTGGCAAACCTGGAACCCTCTGCCAAGGCGCTGTGGGTCACAGGCGAGCACGCAGCAGCGCGCAGTGCTCGTTGGGATCGTCTGTTTCCAGCCCACGCTGATGCTGAGCAACAAGACAGTATCTTGCACATTCTGAGCGCGCTGCGCGAAAGTGCCGACTTCCGCAACAGCACCTATCGAGCGGTGCTTACCAGCCAGGTATGGAGCGTGCTCGATGCCATGGATGCCGATGCACAACTGGCGCTGGAGCTGCATTCGATTGCTGACGATCCGGTCACCTGCGCAGACAGCGTTGCCGAGCGTTTCGCCGACCTGCAACTGCGGGTGCTGGTCGCCAACGCTGAACGTGCGGCGCCAGGCCAGCGTGACGAGCTGCTGAAGCTCGGTACAGGGCTGTTTCGCCTGGAAACGCTCGAGGCCTTCATTCATCAAGATATCGAGCAGCGCCTGAAGTTGACGCCTGAGCTGGATCAGATTGAAGCCAGGCTGTACTACATCGTCAATCTGGCAGCGGATCTGCAACTTCCCGGCCAGCCCGCCTCGATGAGGTTCGAGACCATCAGCGGCGGAACCTCGGCCCAGCTGGCGAAAGCGCGCGCCTATGTGAGCGCGGCCGAAACCGTCGAGGCCAAGGCCCGTTTCCTCAGTGAGCAGACATTCTGGAGCACCTGGCTGCAGTCGCAGTATCCAGACGAGTTTGCGACAGTAACCGATGAGTTCGACATGCTTGGGACTGAGCTGGATGAGGCGCGCGAAAACCTCACTGATAAGCAATACAAGGCGCGGTGGGACGCGTTGGCAGCCGATCGGGTTGCCCGTCTTTCGCGGCTGAAGATACTGCTGACCACGCAAGTACTGGAAACCGGCCAAACCAGTCATCCAGATTGACGGCTTAGGCCATTGCCGCCGTGCTTTAGCGGCGCGAACATCGTCGGACCGATGGTTCAACTCCAAAAACAAGAAACCAGGAGTCCGACGATGCGCGAATACGCCGAGGCCGCTCGTGCGTTCGACCATGCCCAGGCCGCCGCTGCGGCGCTGCATGGCGAGCTCACTGCCCTCAATGCCTGTGTCGAATGCTGTGACCGTCATGCCGGTGCTGGCAAGCTGGCGCTGATCTGCGAAGACCGTGATGGCAACACTGCCCACTACAGTTTCGACCAGCTCAAGACTCAGGCCGCCCGCTTCGCTAATGTACTCAAGGCGCAGGGTGTGCAGCCAGGTGATCGGGTGGCCGGCCTGATGCCACGCACTGCCGAATTGCTGATAACGATTCTTGCCACCTGGCGCCTGGGGGCGGTGTACCAGCCGCTGTTCACCGCCTTTGGCCCCCGGGCCATCGAGCATCGCCTGGAACAGTCCCACGCCCGTGTAGTGATCACCGACGCGCAGAACCGCGCCAAGCTTGACGATGTGAACGGTTGCCCGACGATCATCACGGTCAAGGCACGCGAGGGCGAACTGGATTTCCAGCAGTGCCTGGACGCGGCGGCCGACGGGTGTGAGCCGGTGATGCGCAGCGGGGACGACCCGTTCCTGCTGATGTTCACCTCGGGTACGACAGGCCCGGCCAAGCCGCTGGAGGTGCCGTTGCGCGCCATCGTCGCCTTCCAGGGCTACATGCGCGATGCCATCGACCTGCGCCCCGAGGACAACTTCTGGAACCTGGCCGACCCGGGCTGGGCCTATGGCCTGTACTACGCAGTTACCGGGCCGCTGGCGCTGGGCCATGCCACCACCTTCTACGATGGCCCGTTCAGCGTCGACAGCTGTGCGCGGGTGATTGGCAAGTTGGGCATCACCAACCTGGCGGGTTCACCCACGGCGTACCGTTTGCTGATCGCTGCTGGCAAAGACTTCTCGGCACCGATCAAAGGCCGTCTGCGGGTCGTCAGCAGTGCCGGCGAGCCCCTGAACCCCGAAGTGATCCGCTGGTTCGCCGACGAACTGGGGGTGACCATCCATGATCATTACGGCCAGACCGAACTGGGCATGGTGCTGTGCAACCACCACGGCCTGCAGCACCCCGTGCACCTGGGCTCGGCTGGCTTTGCCATCCCTGGCCACCGCATCGTGGTGCTGGGCGAGCAGGGCAATGAGTTGCCAGCGGGCCAGCCGGGTATCCTCGCGGTCGATCGTGAGCAGTCGCCACTGTGCTGGTTTGCTGGCTACCACGGCTTACCGACCAAGGCCTTTGTCGGCAAGTACTACCTGAGTGGCGACACTGTCGAACTGAACCAGGACGGCAGTATCAGTTTCGTTGGCCGCAGCGATGATGTGATCACCACCTCCGGTTACCGCGTGGGTCCATTCGACGTGGAAAGCGCGCTGATCGAGCACCCTGCGGTGATCGAAGCGGCGGTGATCGGCAAACCGGACCCCGAACGCACCGAACTGATCAAGGCCTTCGTCGTATTGGCCAACGGTTACCAGGGCAGCGCCGAGCTGGAGGAAACCCTGCGTCAGCACGTGCGCCAGCGCCTTTACGCGCATGCCTACCCCCGAGAAATCGAATTCGTCAGCGAACTGCCCAAAACCCCGAGCGGCAAGCTGCAACGCTTCATCCTGCGCAATCAGGAAGTCGCCAAACAACACGCGCAACAGGCCACCCCTGCCAGCGCCTGAAAAGGAACCGGATCATGCAGATAGCCAACAAACACTTCATCGTCAGCGGCGCGGCCTCCGGGCTTGGCGCTGCCACCGCACAGATGCTGGTAGAGGCCGGTGCCAAGGTCATGCTGGTCGACCTCAATGCCCAGGCCGTCGAGGCCAGGGCGCGTGAACTGGGCGATAACGCCCACTTCGCGGTGGCCGACATCAGCGACGAGCTGGCAGCCCAGGCGGCAGTCGAAGCGGCTGTCAGCGCCTTTGGCAGCCTGCATGGGTTGGTCAACTGCGCCGGCATCGTCGGTGCCGAGAAGGTGTTGGGCAAGCAAGGCCCGCACGGCCTGGCCAGTTTCGCCAAGGTGATCAACGTCAACCTGATCGGCAGCTTCAATTTGCTGCGCCTGGCCGCCGCAGCCATGGCCGAAGGGCAGGCCGATGAGGGCGGTGAGCGTGGAGTGATCATCAATACCGCCTCCATCGCCGCCTACGACGGCCAGATCGGCCAGGCCGCCTACGCGGCCTCCAAGGGCGCCATTGCCAGCCTGACCTTGCCAGCCGCGCGCGAATTGGCGCGGTTCGGTATCCGTGTGATGACCATCGCCCCGGGCATCTTCGAAACGCCGATGATGGCCGGCATGACCGATGAAGTGCGTGCCTCGCTGTCGGCTGGCGTACCGTTTCCGCCGCGCCTGGGCCGTCCGCAGGAATACGCTGCGCTGGCCCGCCACATCATCGAGAACAGCATGCTCAACGGCGAGGTGATCCGCCTCGACGGCGCACTGCGCATGGCTGCCAAGTAAGGAGACCGATCATGACCCTCGCCAATGACCCAATTGTTATCGTCAGCGCCGTGCGCACGCCCATGGGCGGCCTGCAGGGTGACCTCAAGAGCCTGAGCGCGCCGCAGCTGGGCAGCGCCGCCATCCGTGGTGCAGTGGCGCGTGCAGGCATCGATGCCACCAGCGTCGAGCAAGTGCTGTTCGGCTGCGTGCTGCCCGCCGGCCTGGGCCAGGCACCGGCGCGCCAGGCGGCGCTAGGTGCCGGGCTGGACAAGCACACCACCTGCACTACCCTGAACAAGATGTGCGGCTCGGGCATGCAGGCGGCGATCATGGCCCATGACCTGCTGCTGGCCGGTAGCGCCGACGTAGTCGTGGCCGGTGGCATGGAAAGCATGACCAACGCGCCCTACCTGCTGGACAAGGCCCGTGGCGGTTACCGCATGGGCCACGGCAAGATCATCGACCACATGTTCATGGATGGCCTGGAAGACGCCTACGACAAGGGGCGTCTGATGGGGACCTTCGCCGAAGATTGCGCTCAGGCCAATGCCTTCAGCCGTGAAGCCCAGGACCAATTCGCCATCGCCTCGCTGACCCGCGCCCAGGATGCTATCAAGGGCGGCCGCTTTGCCGCCGAGATCGTGCCGGTGGAGGTCACCGAGGGCAAGGAGAAACGTGTCATCAAGGATGACGAACAACCGCCCAAGGCGCGCCTGGACAAGATCCCGCAGCTCAAGCCGGCCTTCCGCGAAGGTGGCACGGTGACGGCCGCCAACTCCAGCTCCATCTCCGACGGTGCTGCAGCACTGGTGCTGATGCGTCGCTCCGAAGCTGACAAGCGTGGCCTCAAGCCGCTGGCGGTGATCCACGGCCACGCCGCCTTCGCCGACACCCCGGCACTGTTCCCGACCGCGCCGATCGGTGCCATCGACAAGCTGATGAAGCGTACCGGCTGGAGCCTGGGCGAAGTCGACTTGTTCGAGATCAACGAAGCGTTTGCCGTAGTGACGCTGGCGGCCATGAAGCACCTCGACCTGCCGCATGACAAGGTCAACATCCACGGCGGCGCCTGCGCCCTGGGCCACCCGATCGGAGCCTCGGGCGCGCGCATCCTGGTGACTCTGCTGTCGGCCCTGCGCCAGAACAACCTGCGTCGCGGCGTGGCAGCCATCTGCATCGGCGGCGGCGAGGCCACGGCCATGGCCGTCGAATGCCTGTACTGAGGTGAACCATGCTGGTAACTGACGAGCAACAACAGATCGCTGATGCGGTACGTGCCTTTGCCCAGGAGCGCCTGAAGCCATTCGCCGAGCAATGGGACAAGGAACACCGCTTCCCGAAAGAGGCCATCGCGGAAATGGCCGAACTCGGCCTGTTCGGCATGCTGGTGCCGGAGCAGTGGGGCGGCAGTGACACCGGTTACGTGGCTTATGCCATGGCGCTGGAAGAGATCGCTGCGGGTGATGGCGCTTGTTCGACCATCATGAGCGTGCACAACTCGGTGGGCTGTGTGCCGATCCTGCGCTTCGGCAACGAGCAGCAGAAGGAGCAGTTCCTCACGCCACTGGCCATGGGCTCGATGCTCGGGGCGTTCGCCCTCACCGAGCCGCAGGCCGGTTCCGACGCCAGCAGCCTGAAGGCCCGCGCACGGCTTGAGGGGGAGCACTATGTGCTCACGGGCAGCAAGCAGTTCATCACTTCGGGGCAGAATGCCGGTGTGGTGATCGTCTTCGCCGTGACCGACCCGGATGCCGGCAAGCGTGGCATCAGCGCCTTCATCGTCCCTACCGATTCACCGGGTTACCAGGTGGCGAGGGTCGAAGACAAGCTTGGCCAGCATGCCTCCGACACCTGCCAGATCGTCTTCGACAATGTGCGTGTGCCGGTGGCCAACCGCCTGGGCGCGGAAGGCGAGGGCTACAAGATCGCCCTGGCCAACCTCGAAGGTGGTCGTATCGGTATCGCTTCGCAGGCGGTGGGCATGGCCCGTGCGGCCTTCGAAGTGGCACGCGACTACGCCAACGAGCGCCAGAGCTTCGGCAAGCCGCTGATCGAACACCAGGCCGTGGCCTTCCGCCTGGCCGACATGGCGACCAAGATTGCCGTGGCTCGGCAGATGGTGCTGCATGCCGCCGCACTGCGAGATGCCGGGCGGCCGGCGCTGGTGGAAGCGTCGATGGCCAAGCTTTTTGCCTCGGAAATGGCCGAAAAGGTCTGTTCGGATGCCTTGCAGACCCTGGGCGGATATGGCTATCTGAGCGACTTCCCGCTGGAGCGGATCTACCGCGACGTTCGGGTTTGCCAGATCTACGAAGGCACCAGCGACATTCAGCGCATGGTCATTGCGCGTAATCTTTGAAGGAGCAGACTGCATGGCATTCGAAACCATCCTGTTGGATATCCACGGCAAGGTTGGCCTGATCACCCTTAACCGCCCGCAGGCGTTGAACGCACTGAACGCGCAGATCGTCAGCGAGATCAACCAGGCCCTGGACCAGCTCGAGCGTGACCCGAACATCGGCTGCGTGGTGCTGACAGGTTCCGCCAAGGCTTTTGCCGCTGGCGCCGACATCAAGGAAATGGCCGAGCTGCAATATCCGCAGATCTACGTCGAGGACCTGTTCAGCGATTCGGACCGCATCGCCAACCGTCGCAAGCCGATCATTGCTGCAGTGTCCGGCTTTGCCTTGGGTGGCGGCTGTGAGCTGGCGATGATGTGCGACTTCATCCTGGCAGCCGACAACGCCAAGTTCGGCCAGCCGGAGATCAATCTCGGCGTGCTGCCGGGCATGGGCGGCACCCAACGCCTGACCCGCGCGGTGGGCAAGGCCAAGGCTATGGAGCTGTGCCTGACCGGGCGCCTGATGGGCGCGGAGGAAGCTGAACGCGCTGGCCTGGTGGCGCGCATCGTGCCGCAGGCCGAACTGGTGGAGGAGGCGCTGAAGGTGGCGGCGACCATCGCCAGCAAGTCGATCCCGGTCAGCATGATGGTCAAGGAAAGCGTCAACCGTGCCTTTGAGGTCACGCTCAGTGAAGGCGTGCGCTTCGAGCGTCGGGTTTTCCATGCCGCGTTTGCCACCGAAGACCAGAAAGAGGGCATGGCGGCCTTCATCGCCAAGCGCGAGGCGCAGTTCAAGGATCGTTGAGTCTTTGTGCATGCCTTGAGAGGTTCGTCGTCCTGTTAGATCGAGCGCCGCCCCCGCGGCGCATCGCAGGCGGCGCTTGATCTAACAGGCGCTGCAAATGTTGTGGCACCCACCGACCAGCGGATTCTGCACAATAGAAGCAAATTCGCACCCAATTGCAGTTGCTCCACGCGACGTGGCGCCTTAGACTGCCGCCCCCTGTAAAAGAGTGCCGGTTGGCGCTTGAAGAATTCCGCTGCCGATGTCAAGGCGTCGGCGGCACCTGAATCGCCCAAATGCACATTTTTTCATAGAGAAATCGATGACCAAGGAACAGTTGCTGGCCATGTCGGCCGATGACTACATGAACGCTGACCAGCTGGCTTTCTTTGCTGGCCTGCTACAGGCGATGAAAGTCGAAACCCATGAACGCATCGAGCTGAGCCGCGCCACCATCGAAGGCCTGGACACTCCGTCCGACCCTGCCGACGTGGCTTCGGTCGAGGAAGAGCGCAGCTGGCTGGTGAATGCCATCGACCGCGACCAGCGCTTGCTGCCGCAACTGGAAATGGCCCTGGACCGTATCTCCGACGAGAGCTTCGGCTGGTGCGATGACAGTGGTGAGCCGATCGGCCTGAAGCGTCTGCTGATCAGCCCGACCACCAAGTACTGCATCGAAGCCCAGGAGCGCCACGAGCAGCTCGATCGGCACCAGCGCCAGGTCTGACCCGCGCAGTGTGCAAAGCCCCACGGAGCAATCCCTGGGGCTTTTTGCGTTTCGTGCGTGAAGGGCTTGCACTGTTTGTTGCTCAGGATGCAACACTGCTGTACCGGTATGCGCTGTTACACGGCAGTCGCTGGGCGTATCATGGCCTTATCGTTAGGGTGCTATCTAAGTGCCGGAGGTCGAGATGAACAGCCGAGTCGATGTCGCCGTGATGATCGGTTCAGGTGTGCCAGCAGGCTTGCAGGCACTGGGCAAGCGCGTCTGTTGGGTAGTCCTGGTCAATGGCGAGCGCCGTGGCACAGCGTTCGCCACCCGTCGCGAGGCCGTGGAATGCCAGGCTGCCTGGTTGCAGCTCATGCAGGATGGCCACGCTGCCTGAGCGTGTTCACGCTTCCAGGCTACGGGCCAGTGCGCAGGCATCGCGGTGCAGTCGACGAAAGCCTTTGACTCTGCCAGTGGCGCTTTCGGTAATATGGAAAAACTCGACCCCTGCGGGTATGACGACGTAACGTGGCCTGTTACTGACGCATGTTAGGTAAGAAATGTTCTTTACCTCTCGACGGATTTCAGTGTTTTCGTGCATATTTATTCCCCGGTAATGCGCTGATGGATGCCTGAGCCCGTTCTGCCGAGGGGCCAGCCGTTATCTATCGCATCTTTTCTGGCGGGTTTGTTGTCAGACATTACGCTTCCCTGATAGGGAATATGCCGAAAGCCTGTTTTGAGGCTACGTCTGGCAAGCCAGAGTAAAGTTTCCTGCGAGCTGCATCGCCAGCAGGCACAGACGATTCGTGCATCACTTTATTATTCTTTTCGCCTATTGAATTGAAATGGCCGCGCCTCACCGACTCCGAGTGAGGGCGGATGTCACCGGTTTGAGGATTACTTCATTGGCAGTCAGTACACTGGATACCCACGCCTTGTTTGCCCTGGGCGATTTGCGCGGCAAGTTGGCCAAGCTATTTCAGGGCCGTTTCATCTATGTCACCGAACAGAACCCCGAAGGCCTGTACATGGCCGAAATCGACACCGAGAGCGCCTTGGTGGTCGATGACAAGCAGCGCCTGGAATTGAAGGTCGGCGATCACTTCCGCGCCGCCGTTTTGCCTAGCCGCGAAGGCGGCAAACTGGAAATGCGCTTTCGCGAAATCAAACTGAACGTTTACGGTGTGGGCGACTACGCCTTTGTTTCGGTGCCGGAAGGCGAGGGCATCGTGTTCCGCGAAGGCCAGGGTGTGATGCTGGTGTTTGCCGCGCAACAACAGGTTCAGGAAGGCCTGGGCAAGTTGCTCAAGGCGGTGACCGGCAAGGTCGCCAAGTGGCGCAAGGGCGAGCTGACCACCTTCAAGGCCAGTGAATGAGCGAAAGTGACGAAGCGCCTGGGACGCGTGCCGATTTTCATCGGCAACACCAGGCGCAAGCCATGGCCGAGGCCCAGCGCCTGCTGGCGCAACGTGAGGCGATGGGCTCGGGCTGGTTGACCTGGGTGGCAGCCCAGTTGTATCAGCTGAGCCCTCCACCTTATGCCGCGATGGTGCGGCGCGAGTTGCAGCGCCTGGCCCAGGGCTGAGCTCAGCTGTTTCAATGGCCGTGATCGCGGCCGCTGCTCACTTCTTCCGGTACGGCTTCTCTCGCCATGCGCTTGCGGAACAGCGCTGCCCTGGCCAGCAGCAGGGTAGTGACCGGTACGGTGATCGACAGCAGGATAGGAATCAGCCAGGCGTGCAGCACCGGGCTACCCTTGAGCCAGGAAAAGTAGATGATCGATGCCAGCGCCACGCACCAGGCGCCGATGGTCGACGCCAGTGCTGGCGGGTGCATGCGCTGAAAGTAGTCTTTCAGGCGCAGCAGGCCAATGGCGCCGATCAGCGCAAAGAGGCTGCCGATCAGCAGCAGGGCGGCAGTGACCAGCTCCAGCCAGAACGGCAGTTCAAGGGTTTCGGTCATTCGATCACCTCACCACGCAACAGGAACTTGGCCAGGGCGAACGAGCCGACAAAGCCGAACAGGGCAATCAGCAGTGCACCCTCGAAGTAGGTGTCACTGGCATAGCGGATCCCCAGCACCAGCATCGTCAGCATGCCCAGGATGTACAGGTAGTCCAGCGCCAGCACCCGGTCCTGGGCGGAAGGGCCGCGGAACAGCCGGATCAACGCCAGGCCCATGGCCAGGGCGAAGATGAACAGGCTGGCGAGGACTGCGTTGGCGAGCAGGCCTGTCATTCGAAGATCTCCATCAACGGGCGTTCGTAGGTGAGCTTGAAGTGCTCGATGAAGGCCGTTTCGTCGTCCAGGTCGAACACATGCAGCAGCAGTACGCTGCGGTCCAGGGCCAGCTCCGACCACACGGTGCCGGGCACCACCGTGGTGATCATCGACAGTGCCGCGAGGCCGTGGGCGTCGCGCAGGTCCAGCGGGATATGCACGAAGGCAGAGCGCGGTGGGCGTTGCCCGGCGCGCAGCACGCCAATGGCGACCAGCAGGTTGGAATGGATGACATCGATGCCGACCCGGCCAATCAGCCTTGCCACCACCCAGGGTTTGCGCACATGCGCGTGTTGCGGGCGCAACGGTGCCATCAGCAGCGGGGCCAGCACGCCAAGTGCTGCACCCAGCAACAGGTTGCCGGGGCTGAGCGACAGGTTCAACAGCAACCACAGCACGAACAATGCAGCAGACAGCAGAGGAGCGGGGAACAGTCGGCTCATGGCTGCACCTGTACGTCGAGTGTGGTCGGGCCGGGGATGGGGCGGGCGGCCATCACGGCTTCGATGTAGGTGTCCGGTGCCTGCAGGCTGGCGGCGGTATCCTGGGTGTAGCGCAGCAGCGGTTCTGCCCTGAAACTGAGGATGATGCACAGGCCGAGCAGGATCACGATCGGCAGGCACTCATAGCGGCGCAGCACGGGTGACGGGCGCTCTTCGGGTTTCCAGAAGCGCTGGATGCCGACCCGGCCGAAGGCGATCAGCGAAGCCATGCCCGACAGAATCAGCAGGGCCACCAGCACCCAAGCTGCCACCGACAGTGGTTGCTCGGTTGGCATGCCCAGGCCCTGTGGGTTGAACAGCGCGCTGATGAGGTTGAGTTTGCTGACGAACCCGGATAGCGGTGGCATGCCGATGATCAGCAGGGCGCAGGCGATGAAGCTCAGGCCGAGAAACGCCATGGTCCAGGGAATGATCTGGCCGATGACCACCTTCTGCTCGTCGTCGAGGTTGATGCCCTTGGGTGGGTGCAGCGACTCGAGCGGTGAAGGCATGGCGTCTTCTTCTTCATCCAGCGGTGCTTCGTTGGCCGAACGCGAGCGCTCGACCAGTTCGGCGAGCAGGAACAGCGCGCACAGCGCCAGGGTCGAGTTGACCAGGTAGAACAGCGCTGCGCCAGTGAGCGCGGGTTGGGCGAAACCGACCGCGCCGAGCAGGGTGCCGGCGGAAACCAGGATGCTCAGTGCGGCCATGCGCTCCAGGCGTTGCGCGGCCAGTATCGACACCGCTGCCACGGCAAGGGTCACCAGGCCACCGTAGATCAGCCATTGCCCGCCGAAATACGCCGATGCCCCTGCCTGCCCGGAGAACAGCAGGGTCCACAGGCGCAGCACGGCGTACAGACCGACCTTGGTCATGATGGCGAACAGCGCGGCGACTGGCGCACTGGCCGAGGCATAGGCGGGCACCAGCCAGAAATTCAGCGGCCAGATGCCGGCCTTGGCCAGAAAGGCCATGGCCAGGATTGCCGCGCCGGCATGCAGCAGGCCACGATCAGCTTCAGGCACCAGCGGGACCTTCAGGGCCAGGTCGGCCATGTTGAGGGTGCCGGTCACGCCATACAGCATCGCCGCACCCACCAGGAACAACGATGAGGCGAACAGGTTGATGGCAATGTAATGCAGCCCGGCCCGCACCCGCGCCCGGCCCGAGCCATGCAGCAGCAAGCCGTAGGAGGCGGCCAGCAATACCTCGAAGAACACGAACAGGTTGAACAGGTCTGCGGTGAGGAAGGCGCCATACAGGCCCATCAGCTGGATCTGGAACAACGCATGGAAGCTGGCGCCGGCGCCATCCCAACGGGCGCGGGCGAACAGCAGGGCGCTGATGCCGATGACACCCGTCAGGGTCAGCAGCAGTGCTGACAGATGATCCACCACCAGCACGATACCAAAGGGCGCGGGCCAGTTGCCCGGCAGGTAGACGCCGATCGATTCCGCCTGCCCCTGGGTACGCACCCACAGCAGCAGGCTGACTGCGATGGCCAGCCCGGTGAAGGTCGACAGCAGGTTCAGGCGTGCCTTGATCCGGCGATGCTTCTCGCCAAGCAGCAGCATCACTGCGGCAGTCAGCAGCGGCAGCAGGATGGGGGCGACGATCAGTTGACTCATGCCACTCATTCATCACGCTCCCGGCCATCCACATGGTCGGTGCCGGTCAGGCCGCGCGATGCCAGCAGCACCACCAGGAACAGTGCGGTCATGGCAAAGCTGATGACAATGGCCGTGAGTACCAGCGCCTGTGGCAGGGGGTCGGTGTAGTGCAGCAGGTCCTGGGTCACGCCATCCTTGATGATCGGCTCCTTGCCGATGAACAGGCTACCCATGCTGAAGATGAACAGGTTGACCCCATACGACAGCAGGCACAGGCCCATGATCACCTGGTAGGTCCGTGGGCGCAGGATCAACCACACCCCCGAGGCGGCCAGTACACCGATGGCGACTGCAATGACTTCTTCCATCAGGCGGCTCCTGCTTGGCTGGATTTCGATGGGCTGCCCGGGCGGTAGGCGCGCACCGACTGGTGCGCCAGGGCGGTGAGGATCAGCAGGGTCGAGCCGACCACCACGGTGAACACGCCGATGTCGAAGAACAGCGCGCTGGCCACGTGCACATCGCCGAGCAGTGGCAGGTGCAGGTGAGCGGTATGGGTGGTGAGGAATGGATAGCCGAACAGCATGGCGCCAACCCCGGTCAAGGTCGCGCAGAGCAGCCCGGTGCCCATCCAGCGCAGCGGCCGCAGGCTCATCTGCGCCTCGACCCACTGGGTGCCGGCAACCATGTACTGAAGGATGAACGCCACCGACATCACCAGGCCGGCGACAAAACCGCCGCCCGGCTGGTTATGGCCGCGCATGAACAGGTACATCGACACCAGCAGGGCGATCGGCAGCAGCAGGCGCACCAGCACTGCCGGCACCATCATGAAGCCCAGGGCGGTGTCGGTGGCATGCCGCGGGTTGATCAGGTCGGTGACCACGTCTGGCGCCAGCTGACGCTGCTGGGCCGGTAACTGCATGCTCTCTTTGGGCGGGCGGAAGCGCCGCAGCAGGGCGAACACGGTCAGCGCCACGGCCACCAGCACAGTAATCTCGCCAAGGGTATCGAAGCCGCGGAAGTCCACCAGCATCACGTTGACCACGTTGCTGCCGCCGCCTTGCGGCAGGGCGCGGCTGAGGTAGAACGACGAGATGTCGTTGGGTGTCGGCCGGGTCAGCATGGAGTAGGACAGCACGGCCATGCCACCACCGACCAGCACCGCCAGCAGCAGGTCGCGCAGGCGCCGGGCGCGGGCCCGGTCGAGGCTGCCGGGCAGCGGCGACACGCCTTCGATACGCCGCGGCAGCCAGCGCAGGCCGAGCAGGATCAGCACCGTGGTGACCACCTCGACCACCAGTTGGGTCAGGGCCAGGTCAGGGGCGGAGAACCAGACAAAGGTAATGCAGGTCATCAGGCCGCAGACGCCGACCATGATCAGCGCGGCCAGGCGATGGTACTTGGCCTGGTAGGCCGCACCGATGGCGCAGGCGATAGCGATCAGCCACAGCGCGACGAACACCCCGGAACCCGGAATCTTCGGCCGGTCACCCCAGCTAAGGCCGCTGTACAGCATCGGCGTGAGGCCGGCGATGAAGGCTGCCAGCACCAGCATGAACAGTTGCGACTGCAGGCGGCGGCTGGTCAGCATGCGCTCGATGCGCCGCGCCAGCAGCATCAGCCAGACCTGACCGTGTTCGAACAGGCGCTTGCCGTTGAAGCGCTCGATCAGCGGCGGATTCGGGAAGCGCCCACGGCGCAGCTGGTTGCGCAGCAGCAGGTAAAGCACGATACCGCCGCTCATGGCCACCAGGCTCATGATCAGTGGGGCATTCCAGCCGTGCCAGATGGCCAGGCTGTATTCTGGCAGCGTGCCACCCACCACCGGCAGTGCAGCGGCGGCCAGCAGTGGGCCGACCGACTGGGCCGGGAAGATACCCACCACCAGGCAGGCGAGTACCAGCAGTTCCACTGGTGCGCGCATCCAGCGGGGTGGTTCGTGGGGCGTGTGCGGCAGGTCCTCTGCCTTAGGCCCGAAGAACACGTCGACGGTGAAGCGCAGGGCATAGGCGACGCTGAAGGTCCCGGCGAGGGTGGCAATCACCGGAAGGGTCGCTTCGACCCAGGCGGTGGAGCTGATGAACACGGTTTCGGCAAAGAACATTTCCTTGGACAGGAAACCGTTCATCAACGGCACGCCGGCCATCGAGGCGCTGGCCACCATGGCCAGGGTCGCGGTGTAGGGCACCAGGCGAATCAGGCCGCTCAGGCGGCGGATGTCACGGGTACCGCTTTCATGGTCGATGATGCCGGCGGCCATGAACAGCGAGGCCTTGAAGGTGGCGTGGTTGAGAATGTGGAAGACGGCGGCGACTGCGGCCAGCGGGCTGTTGAGGCCCAGCAGCAGGGTGATCAGGCCCAGATGGCTGATGGTCGAATAGGCCAGCAGGCCCTTGAGGTCGTTCTGGAACATCGCGGCGAAGGCGCCCAGCAACAGGGTGATGGCACCCGCGCCGCCAACGATCCAGAACCACTCTTCACTGCCCGATAGCACCGGCCAGAGGCGCGCCAGCAGGAACACGCCGGCCTTGACCATGGTCGCCGAGTGCAGGTAGGCGGAAACCGGAGTGGGTGCCGCCATGGCATGGGGCAGCCAGAACTGGAAGGGGAATTGCGCACTCTTGCTCAATGCGCCGATCAGGATAAGGGGCAGCAGCACCGGGTACAGGGCGTGCTGGCGGATGGTTTCGCCGGCAGCCAGGACCTTGTCCAGGTCGTAGCTGCCGACCACATGGCCGAGCAGCAGGGCCCCGACCAGCAGGCATAAGCCCCCGGCCCCCGTGACCATCAAGGCCATGTAGGCGCCGCGGCGGGCGTCGGCGCGGTGATGCCAGTAACCGATCAGCAAGAACGAGAACAGGCTGGTCAGTTCCCAGAAGAACACCAGCTGGATCAGGTTGCCGGAGATCACCAGCCCGAGCATGGCGCCCATGAACGCCAGGAAGAAGGCGAAGAAGCGCGGTACCGGGTCCTGCGGCGACATGTAATAGCGCGCATACAGTGACACCAGGGTGCCGATGCCCAGAACCAGCAATGAGAACAGCCAGGCGAAACCGTCCATACGCAGGACCAGGTTCAGGCCCAGGCTGGGCAGCCACAGCAGTTCTTCGCGGATCACGCCGCCATTGGCAATCTGTGGGTACAGCAGTGCTACCTGAACGGTGCCGACCAGGGCCACGAGCCCGGCAAGGATGGACTCGGCATTACGTGCGTTGTGCGGCAGCGCAGCTGCCAGGCAACTGCCCACGAACGGCAGAAGCAGTAGCACTATCAATGACATAGCGTTCTATTCTGGAAAGGTTTGCAAGGATCATACGTGCCGGGCCGTTGATCACCAACACGCAAGCTGTCGCAGAATCCTACAAAAGCGCTGTGACAAGCTGTTTTTTTATAACAGTTTTTTACAGAGCATAGACGCTGCCGGGCACTTTACAGGCCGGCTTCGGTTTTGCGGGGGGCTGGCGCTTCGAGCATTTCGCTGGTTTCACGGTTGCGCCGGATCTTCAGCTCGCTGACCACCACGGCGATGACGATCAGCAACGCGCCGATCAGTGCGATGCCTGGCAGGCGCTCGCCGGCAATGCGCCCGACGACGCCGGCCCATACCGGCTCGCCCGCGTAGATCAGCGTGGCGCGGGTGGGGGAAACCGACTTCTGCGCCCAGTTCATCGCCACCTGGATCACCGCGCTCATGGCGCCCAGCCCCAGCGCGCTGAGCAACAGCAACCAGGAAAAATCCGGGAGACGCTCCTGGGTCGGCACGATCATCAGGAACGCCAGCAGCGAAGCGGTCGCCAACTGCACCACGGTGACCCGGCGCACATCGACCTGGCCGGCGAAGCGGCTGATCAGGATGATCTCGGCGGCGATGGCCACGGCACTCACCAGGGTGACCACTTCACCTTCGCTGAAATGCAATACGCCGCCTTCGGGGCCGGCCAGCAGCATCAGGCCGACGAACGCCAGGCAAATGCCGATGCTCGGCATCAGCCCTGGGCGACGGCCCAGCACCAGCCACTGCAGCAATGGTACGAACGGGACATACAGCGCCGTGATGAATGCCGACTGGCTGCTGCTGATGGTTTGCAGGCCCATGGTCTGCAGGCCGTAGCCCAGCATGATCGACACGCCGATCAGCACGCCGGCTTTCAGTTCGGTGAAGGTCAGGCCGGGCAATGCACGCGCCGAAGCCATGCCGACGAACAGCGCCGCCGCGGCGAAGCGCAGGCCGACGAAGAACATCGGGCCGCTTACGGTCATGACGTTGTGTACCAGCAGGAAGGTACCGCCCCACAGCATGGTGATGAACACCAGCACCATTTCCGCCTTGCTCAGGCGAAAAGTTACCGCGGTCTGTGGGCTGCTGGTCGGTTGGTTCATGGTCTTGCGCACTCGGAGGGGGCGGCGCACAATTGCCGCAAAGTGGGCAGTATACTGCGCAATCCGTACAAGTGAGCAATATAGTGCACAAAGATTCCGCGCACCGTGCATCGGTGCTGCAGCATGTCAGCCTCAATGTCCGCAGCTTGCGCAACGCGGCCGGGTTGAGCCAGAGCGCACTGGCCGAACGCTCCGGGGTCAGCCGGAGGATGCTGGTGGCGATCGAGGCAGGCGAGAAGAATGTCAGCCTGACCACCCTCGACCTGATTGCCGAAGCGCTCGGGGTCGCGTTCAGCACCCTGATCCAGGCCCCGGATCAGCGCGACCCCAGCCGCATCGACGAGCTTGCCTGGACCGGCGAGCACCCGCAGAGCAAGGCTGTGCTGCTGGCCAGCAGCAGTGCCCGGCGCGAAGTGGAAATCTGGGAGTGGACCCTCGCGCCTGGCGAGTGCTACACCAGCGAAGCCGATGCCGAGGGCTGGAGCGAGCAGATCTACGTGGCCGAAGGCCAGTTGACGCTGATTATCGAAGGCGCCGAGCACTGCCTGCAGGTCGGGCAGTTCCATGTGTTCCCCAGCAACTGCCGCTATGCCTACCGCAATGATGGGGCAGTGCCCGTGCGCTTCGTGCGTAATGTGGTGATCTGACAGTTTTCAGGGTCAGCCCTTGAGCAGTTCGTCGGTCTTTACCACCTTGGCATAGGCGAACGCCAATGCAGCCATGGCCGAGTCGTGCACATGGGCGGCCGGTACCTGCTTGCCATCGAACTCCAGCGGCAAGGTGGCGCAGGCATCGTGTGCCACGGTGACGTCGAAGCCGAAGTCGGCAGCGGCGCGCGAAGCGGCGTCGATGCACATGTGGCTCATGCTGCCGACGATGGTCACGGCCTTGACCTGATGCTGGTCCAGCGTCTGCTTCAAGTCAGTACCGAGAAACGCGTTGACCTTATGCTTGAGCACTACCGGCTCGCCCGCCGCAGGCGCGACCTTCTCATGGATGGCCGCGCCCGGGGAGCCCGGCGCGAAGAAGGGGGCATCGGCACTCTCGAACTCATGCTTCACATGAACCACCAGGTCGCCCTTGTCGCGTGCCGCAGCGAGCAGGCGTGCGGCGTTGTCAGCTGCCTTGTCGGCACCGTCAAGGGTCCATTTGCCGCCCGGGAAGTAGTCGTTCTGGATGTCGATGATGATCAGGGCCTGCTTGCTCATGCTGCCTCCTGTGGCAGTAGTCGTTGGATGACGATAGTTATAGGCTGTGGGCATCGACTTGAGGATTGGCGCGATCGACACAATGACGGCAAAAACTGACAGCCCCGGCAGCCTGGCGATCGGCCTGCTGCACTACCCGGGCGCGCAACGTGCGGCGTTGCATGGTCTGAGCGACCTGTTCAGCGTGGCCAATCGCGTGGCCACCGAGCTGGGCGCCGCCGGGTTGCCGCAGATCCGCGTCAGCCACTGGCAGGTTGACGAGGCAGGGCAATTGCAGCTCATTGAGGATAGCCTTGGCGCAGGGTGCCAACCGCTACGTGTGCTGATCATTCCACCGAGCCTGGAGTCGACCCCGTCGGCAGGTCTGCTCGAACGCTACCGCCAGCCCTTGTGCCAGTGGCATGGCCAGGGCACGGTGCTGGCATCGGTGTGCATCGGCGTGTTCTTCATCGCCGCCAGTGGCCTGCTCGATGGCCGGGCGGCCAGTACTCACTGGAACTACGCGCAAACCCTTGCCGAGCGTTACCCCAAGGTCCATGTGCAGGCCAACCAGCCGCTGCTGGATGATGGTGACATCGTGACTTCCGCTGGCCTGATGGCCTGGACCGAACTGGGGTTGCGCCTGCTGGAGCGCTATCTTGGTACATCGGTGGCCTGGGAGACTGCCCGCTACATGTCCGTCGAGCCGGTCAGCAGGCCTGTGCCGGGGGCGCTGTTCAGTCCGCGCCTTGATCATGGCGACGAGGCGGTGCTGAGGGTTCAGCACTGGTTGCAGGCAGCGGGTGCGCAAGATGTCGACCTCGCCGGCATGGCAATCTGTGCCGGGCTGGAGGCACGCACCTTCCTCAGGCGCTTCCGCGCAGCCACCGGCCTGAAGCCCACCGAGTACTGCCAGCAGGTGAGGGTGGGGCGCGCCTGCCGGATGCTGGAGTTCACCCGGCGCACGGTCGAGCAGATTGCCTGGGGCGTGGGGTATCAGGACCCGGGGGCGTTTCGCAAGGTGTTTCAACGCATCACTGGGCTGACACCTAGCGAGTACCGGCAGCGCCTGGCCTTGCCCGGCTCAGGGTAGATGCGGCCCCGGCCCCTCACCAGCCAGATGGTCCTGGCGATTGCGCAGCGGGCATTCCTTGAGTGACATGCAACCGCAGCCGATGCAGCCATCGAGCTGGTCGCGCAGCCTGACCATTTCGTCGATCCTGTGGTTCAGGTCCTCGCGCCAGCGCGCTGAGAGGTGCCGCCAGTCTTCGGCGGTCGGAGTGTGGTCGTTGGGCAGTGCGGCCAGGGCCGAGGCGATCTCGGCCAGCGCAATGCCCAGGCGCTGGGCCATCTTGATCACTGCGACCCGGCGCAGCATTGCCCTTGGGTAGCGCCGCTGGTTCCCCGCATTGCGGGTGCTCTGGATCAGGCCCTTGGTTTCATAGAAGTGCAGCGCAGTCACCGCCACGCCGCTGCGAGCAGCCAATTGGCCGACGCTGAGCAGCTTTTCCGTGGCAGCAGGTACTTTGTTGGGCATGGGAAAAACGCTTGACCTTGAGTTAACTGGAGGTTTTACCCTGCTGTCCATTCCCAAGCAAGTGGTTGCAGCAAGGAGACATGCCATGACGGCGGCCCCGCGTTCCCTGTGGTTCACCCAGATGATCGAATATGAAGTGCCCGCTTCGCGCCAGGCAGCGCTGGCTGCGGCATTGGTCACGCGCAGTGAGGAGTTGGCTACGCGTTGCCAGGGTTTGCAAAGTGTCAGCATTCAGGCCAGTGACGATGGCAGCCGGGTCTTGCAGTACCTGCAATGGCAATCACGCCTGGCCTGGGTGGAGGCGGCGGAGTGTTTTGCCGAAGAGCCATTCTTCGACCTGCTCAGCCGCCATCAGGCGCGTGGTGTCAACTTCGCCGCGTACCAGACGCTGCGCAGCCTGGTGCGCGGGGCTGATGGTGGGCTGCATTGCCAGGTCGGCGACCCTCAGGCATACCAAGGGGCGTAGTGCGGGTAGCGGTCCAGGCGTGCGCCGACCACCATCTCGCTGACCCAGGCGGCCAGGATCGAACTGTAGGCCTTCTGGCTTTGCTCGCTGGATAGCGCGTGATCGGCACCGTCGACAATGCGATGGGTCAGCGAATGAGCGCTGACGAATGCCGAGCGGTAGCTCATCAGTGTGGCGTGGGGCACGTAGTCATCCTGCTCCGATTCGACCAGCAACACATCGCCCGCAAACTCGGCGCAGGCAGCCAATGCGCGGTTGTCGGAAGGGCCGAGCAGGCGCAAGCGGTAATCGTTCAGGCGCTGGCGATCAAGGGCTTGCTTGGGCATGTTCCACTCGTCATCCCAGTACATCGCTGGCACGCGCAGGGCCAGCCATTTCACCGGCCGCTGCAAGGTCAGCAAGGTGGCCAGGTAGCCACCGTAGCTGCTGCCGATGATGGCGATGGCGCTGCTGTCCACCGCCGGGTGGCTGACCAGCCGGTCGTAGGCGGCCAGCAGGTCCTTGAGGTTCTGCTCGCGGGTTACGGTCAGGCGCTGGCTTTCGGTTTTCTCGTGGCCGCGCAGGTCGAACGTCATGCACACACAGCCCAGGCCGGTGATGAGCCGGGCGCGCGCCAGGTCGCGCTGTTGGCTGCCGCCCCAGCCGTGGACGAAGAGAATGCCGGGCATCTTGCTGCCGGGGCTGACCAGGGTGCCGACGATGCTGTCATCTTCGACCTGCAGTTCCACGGTTTCACTCTGAATGCTCATGCTGGCGAATCCGCGCGTATTTGCTGAGTTGTCCGAGTTCACTGTCGTTTCCTTGATAGAAGAGGGTGGCGTCAGTGGGCAGGTCAGGGGTGCCAAATACTTCATGGGTGGAGGCGCATACCTGCTGCAGTGCCGGGTCGTCGGCGAATGCCTGCAATGCCAGCAGCTCTGCGCTGCTGGCTCCCCCCAAGCGCCAGGATTGTTCGAGTACGCCGCTGCGCAAATGGCCATCGGCGGTGGTGCCGCGGGCGATGTCGTAGTTACGGCGCGATGCGATGAAGCCTGGGAAGTGCTGCTCGGCGGCGTGTTCATAGGCCATGGCCTGGTTGATCGCCAGGCGCAGATGACCTTCCAGAGGCAGCTGCAGCAGGGCCTGGTAGTCGCCCCGCACCACGACCAGCTCGGAGCCGCCGTAGACTTCGGTGCCTTGGTGGTCCCGCGTCAGTTGCTGGGTGCCGTGATAGCTGCAGGTCAGGCCCCCGACGCGGACCTGGCCAACGCTGAAGGTCTCGACATTGCTCAGGTCTTCTTCCAGCACCAGGCCCCACAGGGCCAGGTCCCGTTCATCAATGTTGGCCAGCAGCGGTTCCAGTTGATCTGCCTGGTTGATGACGTGCTGGCCACGGCCCGCGCAAGCCAGCACCGGCTTGATGCGCAATGGGCCATCGAGCAGCAGTAATTGGGCGGCACGCCGGGCATCGGCTTTGCTGAAAACGGTGTAGCCGCAGAGCAGGGCGTCGCTCGCCTGGCGGGCGAAGGCATCGGTCCAGCCCGGTGGAAATTCGGCCTCGGCCGGCAGCGGGTGGGAAATGGCTTTGGTGGCCATGTAAGGGTGGCTGACCAGGCCTCCGAACAGGTCTTGCTCGCTGCGAATGCCCATGGCGGCATAACGCTCGGCGCCGACCAGGGTCTCGGTAGGCAAGTAATAGTAGTGTGGGTCTTCTTTTGCTGGCACGTCGGGCAGTACGGCATGGCAACCCAGCAGCCGGGCCAGTCGGTCGGCAAGCTTCAGGTGCACGGCATGTTCGTGTTCCGGGGTGTGCTCGCGGGTGTCGAGCAATACCACGGCAGTCTTCTGATCGCGGACACTGGGCATGGGCGTCTGCCTCTGCGCAATGAATGTACAGGTTGTGAAGCCCCTGTCAGCGGTAAGTTCAGCTGGAAGTGACTGATGGTCGCGGCCCGGTTGTAGGAAGCGTCTTCTTTGCTGGGGGCGGGATGGGCATAGCGTGCCGTGAGTCGGCCGCCACGATTGCGGCACCGTGGCAGCTGTTCCATTATTCTCAACCTGGAATAACCACGATGTGTCCGCAGGAGTGCGCATGAACGTTCAGACCACGATTGAGCAAAGTGTGCCGGAGCGCCTGGCGCGCGTGCGCGCAGTCATGGCCCGGGAGGGCATCGATGCCCTGCTGGTGCCGTCAGCCGATCCGCATCTTTCCGAGTACTTGCCGGGCTATTGGCAGGGGCGTCGGTGGCTGTCGGGCTTTGATGGTTCGGTAGGCACGCTGGTGGTTACCGCGGACTTTGCCGGTGTATGGGTTGATAGCCGTTACTGGGAGCAAGCCGAGAAGGAACTGGCCGGCAGCGGTATCGTCTTGATGAAGCTGTTGCCAGGCAAGCCGGGAGCGCTGGAATGGCTGGGTGACAATGTTCGGCTGCACGGCGCTGTGGCCGTGGATGGCGCGGTCATGGCGCTGGCTTCGGCGCGCCAGCTCGAGGAGCGGCTCCGGGCCCGCGAGGCGCGCCTGGTAACTGATCGGGATTTGCTCGCCGAGGTATGGGAGGGCCGCCCGGCGCTGCCAGGTAACCCGATCTATCAGCACCTGCCACCCCACGCCACGGTCAGCCGGGCCGAGAAGCTTGGCCAGCTGCGGGCGACGCTGCAGGAAAAGGGGGCCGATTGGCACTTCATCGCAACCTTGGACGACATCGCCTGGCTGTTCAACCTGCGCGGCAGTGATGTGTCCTACAATCCGGTTTTCGTAGCCTTTGCACTGATCGGCAAGGACCAGGCGATCCTGTTTGTCGGTGCCGGCAAACTCGATGAGCACTTGCGCCATGTACTTGCGGTCGACGGCATCGAAGTGCGCGATTACACGGAAGTTCAGCAGGCATTGGCTGAACTGGCTCCGCATAGCCGGGTGCTGGTCGACCCGGCTCGCGTGACCTGTGGCTTGCTGAAGCACCTGGATGCCCAGGTTCGGTTGGTCGAAGGGCTGAATCCGACCACACTGAGCAAATCACGCAAAGGTGAAGAGGAGCTGGTGCACATACGCCAGGCCATGGAGCAGGATGGCGCCGCCTTGTGCGAATTCTTCGCCTGGTTTGAGGCGCATCAGGGCCAGCAGACCATCACCGAATTGACGGTCGATGAGCAGTTGAGCGCTGCGCGTGCCCGTCGGCCGGGCTTCGTCTCGCTGAGCTTTTCGACCATTGCGGCGTTCAACGGCAATGGCGCGATGCCGCATTACCGCGCTACCGAAGAGTCCCATGCGGTCATCGAAGGTGATGGCCTGCTGTTGATCGATTCCGGAGGGCAGTATCTGGGCGGTACTACCGACATCACGCGGATGGTCCCGGTGGGTAATCCGACCCTGGAGCAGAAGCAGGACTGCACCCGCGTGCTCAAGGGCATGATTGCCTTGTCGCGTGCCAGCTTCCCGCGCGGCATCCTGTCACCGTTGCTCGATGCCATTGCACGGGCGCCGATCTGGGCAGACCAGGTCGACTACGGTCATGGTACCGGGCATGGCGTTGGCTACTTCATGAACGTGCACGAAGGCCCCCAGGTGATTGCCTACCAGGCGGCAACCACGCCGCAGACGGCAATGCAGGTGGGCATGATCAGCTCGATCGAGCCAGGTACCTACCGGCCTGGCGCCTGGGGTGTGCGTATCGAGAACCTGGTGGCGAACCGCGACGCGGGCAAGAGTGCATTCGGTGAGTTCCTGTGCTTCGAGACCCTGACGCTGTGCCCTATCGATACCCGTTGCTTGCTTGTGGAGCTGCTGACCAGGGATGAGCGGGAATGGTTCAATCGTTATCACGCAACGGTGCGCGAGCGTCTTTCTCCGCTGCTGCAAGGGGCTGCACTGGCTTGGCTGGAGGCGCGTACTGTGCCGGTGTGATTGAGCTGGCAGTCGGTAGATGAAAGAAGGGCAGCCCGTGGGCTGCCCTTCTTTATTTACAGATGACGATCATGCTGCGGCTGGTGTAGCCGGCGGGGTTGATACCGAACAGGTAATCCCCGGGTTCTTCGTCGCTGTCTCCGGAGCGGGCGATCACCTTGTAACCGCGTGAGCTACAGGAGCTGGCCGCCTTGCTGTAACACTTGTCCCATGAGGAGGAGAGGCCTGAGCAATTGATATGCAGGCCCTTTTTCCCCTTCTTGACCTCAGTCTTGGTCGTTGCGGCGCAACCGGCAATGGCCAAGATGGCCAGGATGAGCAAAATACGTTTCATTCCTGTCCTTAAATGCAGGGCCGACCAGCGGTCTGACCCTGACGTAATCGCATCGGTTCTTCCTGAATCGTCCTCGGCATCCGTGTCCGCACAAGTAGATAGCGAAAAGATTATGATTTTGTGACAGCTTAATCAGCAAGGCGAATGGGGACAATGGCTAATCTTGTCTCAATGAAAATACTTCTCAGATCAGTCTGCTGCCAGTGCAGGATTCGCCTCTCGGCGCATGGACAGTGTGGCGCCGACCGAGGCTGCGATGATGGCAAGAATTGCCAGCCACTGCGTGGTGCTCAGTACTTCGCCGAGGAACAGCAGGCCCGACAGTGCGCCAATCGCCGGTTCGATACTCATCAGCGTGCCGAAGGTACGGGCTGGCATGCGGGTCAAAGCGACCATTTCCAGGCTATAGGGCAGGGCGGTTGAAAGCACGGCCACACCCAGTGCCATCGGGATCAGGGCAGGGGTGAGCAGTGCACTGCCGGCATGCACGATGCCGATAGGCGCGACAAACAAGGCTGCGACCACCACGCCGAGGGCGGCGCTCTGGATGCCGTGCTCGGCGCCGGCACGTTGGCCAAACAGAATGTACAGTGCCCAGCACACGCCCGCGCCCAGCGCATAGGCTGCACCCAGCAGATCGAGCGGCTGGCCACCGTGCCCGACGGGTAGCAGCAACAACAGGCCGGTAACTGCCAGGGCAATCCACGCGAAGTCCAGCGCCCGGCGCGAGGCGAACAGCGCCACGGCCAGCGGGCCGGTGAACTCCAGGGCGACGGCGATGCCCAGCGGTGTAGTCTGCAGGGACATATAGAAGAGGAAATTCATGCCGCCTAGCGACATGCCGTAGATGACGACGTTGCGCAGGGTGTTGGCGGTCATGCGCACCCGCCATGGTCGCAGGATCAGCAGCATGATGATGCTGGCGAAGATCAGACGCAGGGTGGTGGTACCTTGAGCGCCGATGAGGGGGAACATGCTTTTGGCCAATGAGGCGCCGGACTGGATCGAGGCCATGGCGATCAGCAGCAGGCCGATCGGGAAGAGAGTGGCGGCCAGGCTGCGGGGCTGGGTGTTCATTTCTGCGCGGCTATCCTTGGGAGGCATGCGGGGTTGTGCAATATAGTGCGCAATTGCTTGGGTGGGGTGCAAGGGGGCCGGGTTGAGATTGGTTGCTTTTGAGAGGTGTCCGCCACAGGCGCTGAATGCGTTGCGGCAAGCACCTGGTGGCCCTGACACGGTCTTCTCTTCCTATATTTCAATTTCTTGAAATTAAAGGTTGACGGCCTTTCGAATCCCCTTATAATGCGCCCCACTTCCAGCGACATCGGAACGACAAACTCCTTGAAATTCAACGAGTTAGGTTGTTAAGAGGTAACTGGAAGGGCTTCGATCAAATGATCGATAGCGGTTGAGATGAAGGTTGACAGCGGTTTTAAACGCTGTATTATTCGCCTCCCGCTACGAGAGATCGCAGCGAGTCAAGTGTTTGAAGCTAAACGAGTTTCTCGCAAAAAACTTCAA